>JBIITV010000004.1:0-69256 GCA_044340325.1 Lysobacteraceae bacterium | reverse complement strand
CGACGGCAGCTACAAGCAGCAGGACGGCATCCGTTATCACGCCCGCGATTTCGCGCTGGTGCGCGGCAAGGCGCTGGACGTGCCGGTGATCCTGGGTAGCGCCACGCCGTCGCTCGAAACGCTGCACAACGCGCAGGCCGGTCGCTATGCGCATCTGCACCTGCGCAAGCGAGCGGGCGATGCGCAGCCGCCGGCGGTGCGCGTGCTCGACGTGCGCAAGCGCCCGCTCGACGCCGGGCTGTCGCCGGAGCTGCTCAAAGCGATCCGCGCCGCGCTGGATGCGGGCGGCCAGGTGCTGGTGTTCAAGAACCGTCGCGGCTACGCCCCGGTGCTGCTCTGCCACGACTGCGGCTGGAGCGCGCAGTGCAAACGCTGCAGCACGCCGCTGCGCTCCTCACCGATGACCGTACACGGCGGCGGCCGACGCCTGCAGTGTCACCACTGCGGCGCGCGGCAGACACCGCCGCCGGCCTGCCCCGACTGCGCCAGTCTCGCGCTGCAGCCGCAGGGCGTGGGTACTGAGCGGCTGGAGGAACTGCTCGCCGAAAGATTCGCCGACGTGCCGGTGCTGCGCATCGACAGCGCCAGCACCCGACGCAAGGACGCGCTGGAAAAACTGTTCGCCGGATTCGGCGCGCAGCCCGGCATCCTCGTCGGCACGCAGATCCTCGCGAAAGGCCACGACCTGCCGAACTTGACCCTGGTCGCGGTGGTCGGTATCGACGAGGGCCTCTTCTCCGCCGATTTCCGCGCCGGCGAAAAACTCGCGCAGTTGCTGATCCAGGTCGCCGGCCGCGCCGGCCGCGCCGACAAGCGCGGCGAAGTACTGCTGCAGACGCACCATCCCGATCACCCGCTGCTGCAGACCTTGATCCACGGCGGCTATCGCGCCTTCGCCGAGGGCGAACTCGCGCAGCGCGAAGCCGCCGGTTTCCCGCCGTTCGCGCACATCGCGCTGCTGCGCGCGGAAGCCCAGCACGCCGATGCGCCGATGCAATTCCTGCAGGCGACAAAAACCGTCCTGTTGTCTTGTTTGCCTTCTCCCCTCGGGAGAGGGCGGCGCGAAGCGCCTGATGAGGGTGCGTCGGTCGTTGCCCTCGACGGCCCTGTCCCCGCCCCGATGCCGCGTCGTGCCGGCATGTATCGCGCGCAACTGCTGCTGTCTTCGCCATCGCGTCGCGAGCTGCACACAGCGCTCGAAGCTGCGCTGCCGGCGATTTACTCACTGCCCGAAGCGCGCAAGACGCGCTGGTCGCTGGATGTGGATCCGGTGGATCTGTATTGAGTCGGTCTGCGCTGAGATCGCAGCGGACGCCTCGCGCGATCAACCGTCGCGCAGCAGCTTCTGGATCCTGCCGCCGAGCTTCATGAGCTTCATGAGCGTCGTCGGCTCCAGCCGCAGCATCTCGTCGCCCCATCCCGACAGTGCGTTCATCAACGCCAGCGTCTCTTTGACCCGCGCGCGGGCATCGGCGGGTTCGTCCGCGAATGCATCGTCCGCGCTCAGCTCCTTCAGCACTGCGACGGTCGGATCGAATTCGCGCGCCTTGCGTTCGCGGATCACGGTGCGGAACAGCTCCCAGACATCTTTGCTGGTCTCGAAATGATCGCGACGGTCTGCGTGCAGGTGCACGGTGCGCACCAGATTGAGGTTGATCAGCTCGCGCAGGCTGGTGCTGACGTTCGAGCGCGCGACCGCGAGAATGTCAGTGATCTCCTCGGCATGCATCGGCCGCCCCGAGTAGAACAACAGCGCATGGATCTGGGCGACGGTGCGGTTCACGCCCCAGCGCGAGCCCATTTCGCCCCAGTGCAGGACAAAACGGCGACTCAACGGCGAGAGCGGATCGGAAGCGGGTTGCGCGGACATGGCGGATGGCCGTCTGGGAAGCTTGCGGTGAGACTAGTTTCGGCCTATATTTCTGTCAAGACAGAAATAACTGACACAACAGTCGGACAGGAGAGAAGCGCATGGGCGCTCTCGAAGATGATCGCAACACTAGGCCGCCGATCCTGGCGCCTGTATTGATCCTCGGTGGTGCCGGCTTCATCGGTCGCCACGTGGTCGACGCATTGGTCGCGCGCGGCCAGCGCGTCATCGTCGGCACCCGCCATCCGCAGCGACGGTCTCAGGACAACCCTGCCTTCGCCTATCGCGAAGCCCATCTCGATCGCCAGCTCGATGCCGATGCCTGGGCGGAGACGCTGCGCGGCTGCGGCGCAGTGGTGAACTGCGTCGGCATCCTGCGCGAACGCGGGCACGAAACCTATCGTCGCGTGCATCACGAAGCGCCTGCAGCGCTCGCGCGTGCCTGCGCGATGCATGGACTGCGATTGATCCACGTATCCGCGCTCGGTCTTGATGCCGACGTCCGCAGCGGTTTTCTGCGTTCGAAGCGCGATGGCGAAGCGGCGTTGCGCGACAGCGACGCCGATTGGCATATCGTGCGGCCGTCGCTGCTCGACGGCGACGGCGGTTTCGGCGCGCGCTGGATCCGCCGCGTGGCGCGCTGGCCGGTGCATCCGCTGCCGCGCGCTGCGTGCGGCCGGATCGCGGTCCTCGACGTGCGCGATCTGGGTGATGCCATCGTACATCTCGTGCTCGATCATGCGCAGCATTCCGGCGAGGGCGTGATCCGGGAGCACGATCTCGGCGGTCTGCAGGCGCGCACGCTCGCCGAGCATCTCGCGGCGATGCGTGTGATGCATGCACCACGCCCGGCGCTACGCATCGCGATTCCGAACCTGTTCGCAAGGATTGCCGCCCACGTTTGCGATCTGCTCCACCTCACCCCGTTCTCGTACGGTCATTGGGAGTTGCTGCAGCGCGATAATTGTCCGCAACACAACCGTCTGCCGGCACTGCTCGGACGCGCGCCGCGCTGCGTCGGTGCGTTCATCAGCGACGCCCTGCCCATGCCCACCGATGTGGACGCGATCTTGAGGCCTACGCGATGACTGCACAGCCCCACGTCGTGATCGTCGGTGGCGGTTTCGCCGGGTTGTGGGCCGCGCGTGCGCTGGCCAAGGCGCCGGTGCGCATCACCCTCCTGGATCGCGGCAACCATCATCTGTTCCAGCCGCTGCTGTATCAGGTGGCGACCGCAGGCCTGTCGGCGCCGAACATCGCCGCGCCTCTACGGCAGATCCTGCGCCGGCAGCAGAACGTCACCGTGCTGCTCGGCGAAGTCGCCGGCATCGCGCCCAATGAAAAGCGTGTCCGGCTGGCTGATGGCCATGCGCTCGAATACGACTATCTGCTGTTGGCGAGCGGTGCGACCCACGCGTACTTCGGTCACGACGACTGGGCGCGGTATGCGCCGGGGTTGAAGACGCTGGATGACGCGTTGGAGATCCGTCGCCGTATCCTCACCGCGTTCGAATGCGCCGAAGCCGAAAACGATCCCGAACGCCGTGCAGCGTGGTTGACCTTCGCCATCGTCGGCGGTGGCCCGACCGGCGTGGAGCTGGCCGGCACGCTCGCCGAAATCGCGCGGCACACGCTGCACGGAGAATTCCGTCGCGCCGATCCTCGCAGCGCACGCGTGCTGTTGCTCGAAGCGGGACCACGGGTATTGTCGAATTTCCCGGAATCGCTCTCGGAGAAAGCGCGCACGCAGTTGGAGAGGCTCGGCGTCGAAGTGCGTACCGGCGTGCCGGTGGCGGCGATCGACGATCAGGGCGTACAGCTGGGAGACGGACGCATCGCCGCGCGCACCGTGCTGTGGGCGGCGGGCGTCGCCGCATCGCCGCTGGCACGCGATCTGGGCGTGCCGCTGGATCGCGCCGGTCGCGTCATCGTGATGCCCGATCTGAGCGTGCCGGGACACCCGGAGATCTTCGTCGCCGGCGATCTGGCTTCAATGCAGTGCGACGGCAAGCCGGTGCCCGGTGTCGCACCGGCGGCGAAACAGATGGGCCGCCACGTCGCGCATGCGATCCGCGCGCGCCTGCGTGGCCGCGCATCGCCGCCGTTCCGCTATCGCGATTTCGGCAACCTCGCCACCATCGGCCGGATGGCGGCGGTGGTCGATCTGCACGGCTTCCGCTTTTCCGGGCTGTTCGCCTGGTGGTTCTGGTTGGCCGCGCACGTGTTTTTTCTGATCGGCTTCCGCAACCGGATGGTCGTGCTGATCGACTGGGCGCAGGCGTACTGGAGCTATCAGCGCAGCGCGCGGATCATTCTCGGAAACGACCGCACACCTTGAGTGTCAGGTCCGCTCCACGCGACAGGCGTAGCACCCGGGCTGCGCGTAGTGGATGTGGATGTAAGCGCTGCGATCAATGGCAAACAAGCCTGCGATGCCTTGTTCCACTTCGACGCCCGGCAGCACTTCGGCCCAGACCATCATGCCCCGCGCATCGTAGGCGCGCAGCGACAACTGCCGTCGGCGCAGCAACTCCGGCACCACATCGAGCGCGGGCCGCGCCTGCGTCGCGGATTCCCGCACGTACACCGGACCCGACGCGCGATACGGCGTGCTCACGCGGTGGTGATCGTAAGGCAGCAGCAACAGACGTTCGTGTTCGCCCGCATCCTGCAGACTGACCCGGCAGGGGAAACCGCCACTGGCGTCGGCGACGACGCTGCGGATATCGCGGACGCGCAGTTCGTCGTCGCTCAGCGCGAACAACGGCGCGAAGGGTTCGAAGGGCAGTGCGTGGATCTGGAAGCTCATGCAGGCGCTCCGGGGTCGGGAGCGCATAGCGTGTCACTTGCTCTACGATGAAGATATCCGAATCTTGCATTCCGAATCGGACAACTATTTCGAACTCTTCGGCAAGCTCTCTTTCACTTTCTTGTTTTTCTCGGTCTTCGCCTTGATGTGGTGGCCGTCATGACGGACTTCGAACATGTCGGTCGCGACGATCAATGGCTTAAGAGTCCTATAGCCGTAGTTTTTCGGAGTAAAAGGTCCACGGTTGCGTATGTAGTTTCCGATTCCTCCAAGGTGCGACCATCCGTCATCGCCTTTTGTAGCTTCCGTCGCGCTACGCAACAGATTGACGAGGGCAGTGTCGCCCCGCAATTCCGGGCCGGTTCGTTTCTTGGGAGGCTCCGCCATGGAGGAAACCTGAACTGCCGTTGCTGCCTGCTGCGGCAATGCCTGTGGCACTGGGGCTGCTACAACAGCTTGCACATTGCGTGCCTCTTGACCAGATTGCTCGGGGGCATTCTCTGGCAAGGGCTCTTCGCGCGCATCCACATGGAAGAATGTCGAACAAGCAGCCTTGAAAGCGTTCGAAGTATTCGCCTTTCCGAAGCCGTAAACTTGCGCGTTGGCTGCGCGCAAACGCATCGCAAGAGGCGTAAAGTCAGAATCGCTGGACATGAGCGCAAACGCATCGAAACGGCCGCTATGCAGTAGATCCATGGCATCGACCACCATCGCCATATCCGAAGCATTGCCTTTGCTGACATATGCGATCTGTTGCATCGGTTGGATCGCATTATCGAGCAATGCGGCGCGCCAGCCTTGCAGGTACAAGCTCCCCCAATCTCCATAGGCGCGACGGACATTCGCAACCCCGAGGTCTGCGATCTCTCCAAGCACGTACTCGAGCGTTGAGACGGATGCATTGTCGGCATCGATCAACAACGCGATCCGCATTCTGTCGTCCATGGTCCTCTCCTCTGTTCCTGATCAGGTGTTCCCGCTCAGGTGCTGCAGCTCAAGTATTGCCGCCCAAGCGTAGAGTGGTCCTCGCGAGAGGTCCATCCTTTGCCGCCAAAGAAAACGGCCCGGTTGCCCGGGCCGTTCGTATCCGCACGCTGCAGCGCCTTCAGGCGGCGAACAGCGCCTTCATCTTCTTCAGCGCATTGGCTTCGATCTGACGGATGCGCTCTGCGGAGACGCCGTATTCGTCGGCCAGTTCCTGCAGGGTGATCTTGCTGTCCGCGTCCAGCCAGCGGCGCTTGATGATGTCGCGCGAGCGGGCATCGAGCTTGGCCAGACCGGCGCGCAGCAGATCGAGCTGATCCGATTCGCTGTCGGCGCTTTCGTAAGTCTGCGCCGGGTCGTTGCCTTCGGCCATCAGATACGCCACCGGCGCCGGCGGACCGTGGTCCTCGTCAACATCGTCAGGCGCATCGAAGCCGACATCGCGACCGGAGAGCCGCGATTCCATTTCCAGCACTTCGCGTTCGGAGACGTTGAGATCCTTGGCGACCGCGCGCACTTCGTCGGCGTTGAGCCAGCCAAGACGGGTCTTGCTGCGGCGCAGATTGAAGAACAGTTTGCGCTGCGCCTTGGTGGTCGCGACTTTCACGATCCGCCAGTTCTTGATGATGAACTCGTGCATCTCGGCGCGGATCCAGTGCACCGCGAACGACACCAGACGCACGCCGACGTCGGGATCGAAGCGCTTGACGGCCTTCATCAGGCCGATGTTGCCTTCCTGGATCAGGTCGGCCAACTGCAGGCCGTAGCCGTTGTAGCCGCGCGCGACGTGTACGACGAAGCGCAGATGGGAGAGCACCAGTTCGCGGGCGGCCTCGAGATCGTTCTGCTCGTGGAAGCGGCGGGCGAGCGCCTGCTCGTCTTCGACGGAGAGGACCGGAATCTGGTGGACCGCACCCACATAGGCCTCAAGTGAACCCAATGCGCTTGGGATCGGCAGGCTGTTGGGAATCAGGGCAGTGCTGGCAGTGGTCTGGTTCATAAGTGTCGATCTTAGCAGTCGGTCGGTTGGAGTGCTAAACCCAGGAAAGGTTCCCAGCGTTCTGTTCATGGAACGGATCCCGGCCATCCATCCAGTTCAAATCAGTCTCCGTGCGGAATGGTCGAGCGACGTTGATCCAGTCAGCCCTGGCAAGGCAGCTGTCAGCGATACATCACCTTGTCAGCCTCATGACGCAGTTGAGCCAATACCAAACAAAATCAATGGCTTGTGAGCGCCGACTTTGGCTTCTGATCGCCACCGCTTTGCTTCGCTGATGATGCTGGGGCAAAAGCATTTCGCGAAGGAGGCCCGAAGGTCATGCCGTTCCATGGGGCGTTCAGCCTCCGGTTCGGTAGTTCCAAAGGTGGGCCTCACCAAGCCCCAGCCGCCGGTGGCGGCGGACCAGAATCACGGCCCTGCACTGTTCGATGTTCTGCAGGTGCTGTTGCATCGACAACGCAAAGATACGGCCTGCCTCATCCGATGGTTCGACGCTTCTCCATGGGCTTGGCCAGACCCAGACGAAGGCATCGACGAATCAGGTCTCGCGCGAAAGCCCCGCCAACGCCCCCGGGCCACGCGCCTCTGCGACCAGCGCAGGCCCTGCTTTCCATGAAAGATCACCTAGACTCGGCGTCAACCCAAGCCCTGAACGTCTCCATGGCACGTCCCATCAATGCTTCTGTGATTGGCAGCCCATTTCTTACTACCGTGCGTCTGCACGAAGATCGGGTTGTAGAGGGCGCGCATCCGTTCACCATCCGATCCATCATGCGCGGGCTGCCGCTGACGTTCAGCACGCCGGTGACGTTTCTGGTGGGCGAAAACGGGTCCGGCAAGTCCACGCTGCTTGAAGCGCTGGCGTGGGCGCTGGGCTTCAGTGATCAAGGCGGTGATCGCACCAACGCCTATGCCGAAGGCGCGGATGGTCATGCATTGGGCCGGGCGCTTGCCTTGAGCTGGCGCAAGCGTGTCGCCGGCGGGTTCTTCCTGCGCGCCGAGACCTTCTTCAACTACGCGCGTCATCTCGAAGCGCTGGGCAGCGCGTTCAGTCTTTACGATGGCATCCCGCTGAATCAGCGTTCCCACGGCGAAGCGTTCCTGGCGTTGTTCCAGAACCGGTTCGAAGATGGAACCTATTTGCTGGACGAACCCGAAGCAGCGCTTTCGCCCAGTCGCCAGCTCACTTTTCTGTCGGTGCTGCATGACTTGGCGCAGAGCCGCGCGGCGCAGCTGATCATCGCCACCCATTCGCCGATTCTGCTGACCCTGCCGGGCGCCCGCGTACTGAGCTGCAGCGATGCGGGGATCAAGGAAATCGACTATCGGGACACCGAGCATTTCCGGCTCACCAGGGATTTCCTCAACGCGCCGGAACGCTACTTGCGCCATCTCTTCGATGCGGATGAGGAACGCTGACGGTCAGCCACGTTGCGCGACGGCAGCTACTTCTCCACCAAGCAGCCGCAGATTCAATCCGTCGCGTTCGGACATCGATTGCTGCGCAAGTCGGCGCGCGACTTCCTGAAAGCCGCGCTCACGCCTTCCGTGCGCACGACCAGTGTTTCAAGCGCTTCCTGCGCGATGACCAGAGCGCCGCCGTAAAGACGCAGCAAGCGCTCCCGACAGGCGGCATCCGGCACTGGCACTTCGATGGCGTGATCGATGACGACTCGAAGTGTTTCGTTGGGCGCGTGTTCGATCCAGATGCATCGACACTCCGATCTCGTAGGCTGAATGCTTCGCACCCGGCTCGAGCATCTCCGCGATGATGCTGGGTCCATGACCCCGCCTACTGCCCTGCGGTTGGCCTTTACGCGACGCCCGCCCCATGATCCGAAATTCACTGGCAGCATCCGTTCCAGAGGATGCCGCCTTGGTGCACAGCTTGTGTGCGTTGGCAATTCAAGCTCACCCCATTTCTCTCTCGGGTGGGTGGAAATTCACCTTGCGACCCGGCCATACCGGCGCCCGTATTTTTTCAAGCATATGATTTTTGAGAAGTTTCCCGGTATTCGATGTCTGGCTTGGAAGTTGCTTACCTTGATGCAGCCACTGCGGTTTGCTCGTCCAGTGCGGCCCGACGTCAAAAGGACATCATGAGATGAGCGATGCAAGGTCCGGTGCCAAGTCATCTGCATCCCCTCCGCCAAGGCGGCCCACCTATGCCGATGCCTTGCAGAGTGGATCGTCTCCGAAGGTTGCATCGCGTGGGGCACTACCGCCGGGCGAGGCCAGCAGTCGTGCGAGCGTTCCGGCTTCAGCTGACAGTTCGACAGCGGCGCTGAGGAAGGCAGCACAGCCGAAGCCGCCTTCCCAGGCATCCCCGGCAGCCGCATCGCCCGGATCCGCAGGGAGCGGCGGCCCGAGAACACCGCTGCCCTCTGCGGCACCGCCGCCCCAGGGCGCTTGGTTACAGGCGGCCCGCAGTCCTCCGCGCGCACCGGCTTCAGCCGACAGTTCGACAGCGTCGCCGAGCAAGGCCGCACAGCCGAAGGCGCCTCCCCAGGCATCCTCGGCAGCGGCGTCGCCCGGACCCGCAGGAAGCGGCGGCCCGAGAACACCTATGCCCCCCGTGGCCACGCCGGACCCGCCGCCCCAGCGCACCTGGCCAACGGTTACAGCACCTAGTGACCGAACAGAACTGTCGCAGATGGCGCCCCGTCCGCCTCGCCCTGGCGGCCCATCGCAGCCAGCGGCTCAAGCATCGTCATCCGCACCCGCCGCACCCGCGCACGCGCCGGTGCGGCGGGCGCGCGCGAACAGCATTGGTGGGAGCGAGTATGAAGGCGTCAACAGCGGGGTCGTCACGAGAACGGACGCGAGTACGGGCGCCGTCACAGAAATTTCCGGGGGAGATATGCATCGGGCGGTGGATCGCGGAAAGCGGGCCGGGGCGCCTCGCGCAGCCCTACTGGAGAGTCAGATAAGTGCGTTCAATACGGGAGACGGGCCGCAGGGCGGTCAACACGCTCCGATGGGGTGCGTGGAGGCGAGAATCGAGTCCGCGATTGCCGCGTACCATATCGGCCCGCGCGCCGCGCAGAGCCAGCCCAGCAAAAAAGCGGTGCTTCGAGCATGGGCCAACGCCGATACCGTACGTATCCCCGATGTGCACGACGATAACGATAGGCGTATCGAGGCCTGCGGCTGGTGCCAGGCACGCGGCCACGGCAGGAAGTAGAGGCGTTCCGGATGCAACGTGGTCAGGTTCACTTCACCAATGTCCGCGTCAGGCCGAATAACTCCCGCTTCAAGACCAAACCACCAAAGCAATAGGCAGCCTCCATCACCCTTGCCTGGTCCGACAGCCCAACCCAGCAGCCCATCCATTCTGCAGCATGCGCGCAAAAAGCGCCGGCCGCCCAGCGCCTCCGTCTTGCTTTGTTGCATGCATCAACCCGCGTCAGCCTCCTCGCAAACCAGTCCGCGTTGCTGGGAATGGCAACGAAGGTGCTCGGTCGCTCGAAGTGGCAGCGCCATCGGCCGCTTCGCAAAGGGACACCGAAAACCCACCCACATACGCCGCCCGCTCATGCCTGTTCGGCAAGGATCCGTATCGCTGCCGAGTATCTCGGCCCGCGTGCGAGCACGCGCATACGCCTGCCCGTGCGTTCGATCCATTCGTTCAGCGCGCGCCATTCGCCTTCCCGCCATGCGGGATACACGCCGGAGTCGGTCCAGTCGCAGAGTTCGTCGAACACCAGTACTGTGCCGGGCACGATCCGCCCGTCGAGCATCGACAGCACCGTGCGCGTGGATTCGTAGAGATCGCAGTCGATATGGATCAGCGCGGCGGGGCCGGGATGCGCGTCCAGCCAAGCGGGCAGGCTGGTCGCGAATTCACCGGGCCACAGTCGCACGTTGCCCGGCACATCGGGCAGCGCATCCACGCCGAAGTGGCCGACGGAATAGAGATCGCCGGGGCCGCGCTGCCAGGGCAGCGGCAGTCCGGTGAAGGTGTCGAAACCGTGGATGATGCGATCGGGGAGCGCGGTGGCGAGCGCCGTGATCGACCGCCCGCGAAACACGCCGAACTCCATGACGTGGCCTGCGGGGCAATGGGCATCCGCCACCATCGACAGCGTGTCCAGATCGCTTCGGCAACACGGCTGCACACGCACGAAGGACGCCAGATCCATCGTATCGCGTTCGCGCCGGGTTTCGATCGCCGCTGGCGGCCGCGTCCAGCCGATCTGTTCGATCCGTCCGTCGAAACCCTGTTGCACCGGCATCGGAAAAAACGGCGCCAGCCGTTCGATGTCGCCCAGGTCGTGGCGCAGATCCGGCAGCGCGATGCGGTGCACCGGCACGATCAGCGAGATGTTGTAACCGTAGACCTTCACCCGCGCCTCGCGGCAGTCGATGCCGGCGGCGATCAGGTTGTAGAGCAGCAGTCCGGTATTCCACACGGTCAGATGCCCGCCCACGATGTAGGGGCGCGCCGGCGGCACCGTGATCGCCAGGAGTCCGCCGGGCTTGATGCAGTCGAACAGTCGCTGCAGGAACTGGCGCACATTGGCCTGATGTTCGAGCGCATGCGAACACCAAACCACATCGAAGCGCTCGTCGATGGGAAAATCCATGAAGTCGCCGACGAAATCCGGGCGATGGTCGCCATACGGTTCGAACGACACCGTGGTGACGCGCTTGCCGTGTGCGACGAAGTGCCGCGCATGGCCGCCGTCGCCGCAGCCGACGTCGAGCACGGTCTCGAATGCGTATTGTTCCAGCAGCAGGGTCAACGCCTGATCGGCCAACCAGGGCGGCTTTGCGCGCTTGCCCTGCTTGGCGGCTTTGCGGAGCTTGCCGGCCTTGGCGATGCGGCGCTTCATCTGATCCGTCGCCTTGTTCGCGCGCGGCGTGCTCATGCCACGGCCATCCGCTGCTGCGGAACGAGATCGGCGGCGAGCTGCAGATTGGTTTTCAGCCAAGCCTGCATGCTGAACTCGGAGCATTGCGGCGGCATCGCGATCCGCCGTTCGCGCCACGCGCCGCGCTGCGCCATCACCGCTTCGATGGCGGCCGTCATCTCCGTTGCATCGGCGACCAGATGCCCGCAACGACCATCGGCCAGCAATGCGTCTGCCCAACCGACGCGCAGCGCGACCACAGGCACGCCCGCCCGCACCGCATCGAACAACGGCCATGGGCCGCAATCCGCAGCGCTGGTGACTGCGAGCGCATCGAATCGCCCGATCCACTCGGCCACGCGCGACGGCGGGCAATGCGCGGTTCCCAGCACTTTGCAGTCGATGCCCGCGCGCTTCAGCGCCGTCGCCGTCGCTTCCAGGCGTTCGCCGATCAGCACGACCCGCATCGGCACGCTGACCTTGCGTACGGCTTTCACAAAATCGGCCAAACCGCTGACGTCCCGACCGTTGTGAGTAGCGGGCCGACCGAACCATGCGAGCGTCGGCACGTCGTCGCCAGACGATGACAATGGCGCCTGCGCTTCGCCCCATCCCACCGGCTGCATCGCCCAGCGCCGCATCGCCAACGTGATACCGGCGTCGCGCAGCAGGATCTCCTGCGCCGGATGGGTCAGCAGGATGCCGCCGCAGCGCGCGACATCGGCGCGTGGGCCACCGGGGCGATACGCGTCCGGGTCGCTCAGATCGTGCAGATGCACGACGCTGCGCATCGGGTCCGGGCTGCGCGCGGCTTCGGTCGCGCGCAGGAAGATCCAAGCCTCGGCCTGCGGCATCGGCTTGTTGCTGGCAGCAACCCGATACCCCGGCTGCGACGCGCCCGCCAAGGCTTGTTTCCACTGTTCGAACAGCCAGCCCTTGTTCTCCGCCACCACATTGATGATCGGCATCGCACTCGCGCGCCGCTGCAGCACCACGGGTTTGCGGACTGCGGCGGTCGGCAGCTTGCCCGTCAGCAGCCTGCTCGAAAGCTTGCGAGGCAACTGCGCCACCGGCGCCGGCATCGCGCGATGATGTAGCGCGATCTCGATCAGTTCGGCCACGCGCTGCGGGTCGGACGCATCGGCCAGCGTCCACTGGTGATCGATCAGGTAGCGCGCGTAGGCGTGCCGGCAGGCGATACCCTCGGCGCTTGCGACGCTGTCGGCCAGCAACGCCCAATCCTGCGGGATCGCGGTCAGGAACGGCTTGACCTCGCCGCTTCTGGGCCAGATGTTGCGGCCGAGCACGATCGCCGGCACGTCCCACAGCAAGCCATCGTGCGCGACATTGCTGTTGATGGTGAGAATGCCGCGACAGGCGCCGCTGCCGAGCATCTGGTGGATATTGCCGCGCGACTGCGGCCACAGCCGGTCCTGCTTGCGGCGCAGCTGCAGGCGCAGATGCCGGTTGACGGTGCGCGCATCCGCCGGATGCTGTTTGAAGATCACCGGCCACGGCGGATCTATCGCGGAGACGTGATCCACCAGACCCTGCATCGTCCGCAGCGCCATCGGCGCATGGCGGACCAGATTGGTGTCGGATTCGATCTGCAGCGGCACCAGCAGAAAATCCTTCGGTAGTCCGGGTGCGGCGTTGGCGTTGCTCTGCCCGATGTTGGCTTGCCCGATGTTCGCCTGCATGTATTGGTAATAGCCCTCGAAGCTGGCCGACTTGATCGCCTCGATCCGGCGGTCGAGATCGGCATTCTGTTCCGCCGTCAGCGGTACGCCGTTCCAAGCGAACGGCGCCGCATGCGAATCCGCATTGATGCCGCGCGGGCTGATCTGATAATCCGCGCGTGGCAGCCAGCCGTGTTCGCAGTACAGAGTCGGGCCACGGGTGGTGTAGCCGCGCCCGTTCCAGACGATGGAGAGCACGCGCGGATCGTGCGCGGTATTGCGCGGGTCGCGCACGACCTTATGGCCCAGCGCCGCGACCGAACCGGCCAGCGCTTCGAGCAATTGACCGACCACGCCGGACGCACGTTTTTCGATCGCGACTTTCATGCCATGACTCCCTTCGGGTGCACGCGGCGGCAGCGTGCCGATGGTGGTGGTGTTGATGGTGGTGTTGATGGTGTTGGTGGTTTCGATCCACTCGCCCGCAGCGTCGATCCGCATCCTCGGCAAGGTCCGCAACCGGCTGGTCGAGCCGAGATTGACCAGCGCGATCCCGCGCTGCGCCAACGATTCGGCGAGCCTGCCGTACTGGCGATCGATTTCCTGCAGCCGGCTCGACAGCGCATGGCGGCCGGTCGGCGCGAAGAAATGATCGTCGGTGAAATCCACGCCGATCAGACCGATCCGTTTCGCGCCCATGTATGCGGCCAGACAGACCGCGACATACGGCGAGTTCTGGGTGTAATGCAGTACGTCGCCAGCACCGGGCTCGACGCCGCCGTATTGCCCCAGCCTGAATTTCACCACCGGCGGATTGACCCGCCCAAGATCGAGCTGGGTGAACAGCGCCTGCGCATTCGATTGCTCGACATATCGGAAACGATCGGCCTTGAACTGCTGACGCGGATTGAGCACCACCAGATAGGTTGGATCGAACTGTCGGCCGACATCGTTGACGCCGATGGTGATGAAGCGTGCAGGGTCTTCGAGTTCGCGCAGGGAGGGGCCGCAGCCGCAGACGACGGTCGTCGCACCGGCATGGAAGTCGCGGTAGTCCACGAGGTGCGAAAACGCTGCAGTTGCTGGGCTCATCATGCGCGTCATCGGGTCAGCCCCCGACTTGCGACGCCATGGCGACATAGCTGCGCAGGTCCGTCTTTACGACATACTTCTCGTCGTAATCGCCACCGAGCGCCGGCAACGGGGCGAAACCGAAACATTCGTCCGGGCCAATCGCTCCCAGGCGCTTGGCCGCCTTCTTGAAAATAGGTTCAAGCAGAGCGTCCTTTCTGAAGTAAGTATCGACAATGCCGAAGTTCAGCGCAGCATCGATGTCGGGACCCATCTCGACGATCCTGTGCGAATGCACGTTCACATATTTCAGCTTGCTTTCCTGCCAAACGAACACGCATCCGAATGCGGTGCGCAGGATGTCGATACCGTCGCCACCCAGCCCTGACCATTCCTCGTGATCCAGTACGGGCCGATCAGGTTCTGGTATCCATAACAGACCATCGGCGTAGGCGCCGAAACCGAACGTGCGCCATTCGTGCGCCAGCCCTTCCGAGACCCTATGCGCAAATGCGCCGTGTCTGTCCGGGTCGTAGGCGATACGAGCGCCGGTGGGCGGATAGTGCTTCTGGAAGATATCCAATCGGGTGTCGGTCATGGTTCAAACCTTCTTTATCGGGAGTAGTTTGACTTTGAGCTTCGCATCATTGATGGCATCTGGGGTATTGGTCGTGGCCATGTTTACCAGCTCTGCGTCGATCCCGGTCTTCAGCTCCTGAGCGCGGCCACCTTGCTCCCACTGCGCGCCGATGGAGAAATTCTCGCGCGCGCCGCCGAGAACGGCGGTGCCGGGGCCGCCGCCCACGACTTGATCAGCTCCGTGCAGCAGGGCCTTGCCATAGGCCGGGTTGGTGTATCTCACCTTGTTGAAGGTTGCAGCCTTGTTCTTGAACGGGTATGCCCTGTCTCCAGGATTTGGCTTGAACAGCTGCGTATCGAGAAAAATATCGATTTCCGTATTGGTGGCTGTCGGGTGGTCGGCCTTGATCTTGAGGGACATCGCGGTGCGTTCGACCGCAATCAGTTCAGCGCGCTTCGCGCTCGCTTCGGCCTGGCCGGTACGACCTTCGCCGCCGACCTTGCCATCGCCGTGGAATTTCTTCCAGTTGGTCTTCCAGACCGAAACCTTGAGATTGTTCAGCGCGCTTTGCTGCATCGTGACTTGATCCTCGAATTCTTTGTGGGTCGTCGCGAGCTTCTTTGCGGTGGCCTTTTTCGCCTTGGAGACGAAGGGCGTGCGCAACGCTACTTCCTTCATTTCAGCCGCATTGGTCGGGCCTGCACCGATATTCGTCTGCGTGATCTTGACGGGGTTGACTTCGGCGCGTATCGCCCACTTATCGCCTTGCTTCACGGGCTCCAGCGAGGTCATGCGATAACGTATCTTGACCGCCAGGAGCAATGGCTTGAGCACGATCATGCCGACTTTCTTGCCCGAATACTTGTTCACTGCCGCAAGCGCAGCTGCAGAGCCTTGATCCAGACGTTTCTGCTTCTCTTCCGGCGAATCGCTCTTCCCGGTCAGCTTCCCGAACATCTTCTTGACGAACGCCACCGCCTTCTTCAGCACCTTGTCGATCGCCTGATCGACCTTGGTCTGCACTTTGAGGATGAAGGCCTTGATCTTCGCGCTGATGCCGCCCAGGCCGATCAGCGAAGCCAGGAAGCCGATCAGCAGCGGAATCATATTGCCCAGCGCCTGTTCGACCTTGCTGATGGCGCCGCCGATGGATCCCGTGGCGATTGCGTGGATCGAGTTGATCACCGATTCGACGAACTCCATGATCTGCGAGGCGCGCTCGACGACGAACATCACCACATCGACGATCATCAGGATCGCCTGGATGATCGCGCCGGCCGGGTTGAACATCGACACGACCTTCGCCACCGCCTTCTTGACGATGGTGGTGACGATCCAGTCCTGGATCGCGCCGATCACCATCTCCTTGAGATTCGACAGGTCGCCCTTGATCTGCGCCCACAGCGCGGCCGGGCCGCCGCCGATCAGGGTCTGGACGTAGCTGACCAGTTTCTCGATCAGGGTGACTGCGGTCGGGCCGAGCAGCTTCACCGCCTTGGCGCGCATCTTGTCGTAGGTGATGCCCAGCACGCCCAGCACCAGCTTGAGGATCGAGGGCAGCGACAGATCGCCGGGGATCTCGATGCCGGCGCCGGACAGGGCGCCGAACAGCCATTTCATGAAGCCGCGCTTCAGATGGCCGAGGATATTGCCGGCGAAAGCACTGAAGCCGCCCTTGATCGCGGCGATCAGGTTGGACAGGAACTGGCCGGGATTGTCCAGAATCAGATCGATGGTGTCCGCGCCCTTGCGCAGGATGGCCACCAGCCGATTCTTGAACTCCTTCAGCGCCTTGGCGACCTCTGCGATCTTTTCCTTGGCTTTGGTGACCAGGCCCTTGTTCTCGTCCTGGATCGCCTTGAGCGCTGCGTCGGCCTTGTCGAAGGCTTCCTTGTACTTTTGCGCCAGCCCCTCGGCGAGCTGCTGCTTCTTGTCTTCGATGCCGGATTTCAGCTCGTTGAATTTTTCCGCATACTCGGCGGTGAGCTGCGCGCCGCGCGCGCGCACGCCGGGCGACAGCGCGGCCTGCGCGGTCGCGATCCTGCCTTGTGCTTTGCTGACTTCGCTCTTGGCACCGGCCAGTTCTCTTTCGACGAGATTGGCGACCCGGGTGGCCAGCGCGTCCATCGCCGCCGTGAACAGATTGCGCCCGGCTTCATAGAAACGACTCACTTCGGACGGCAGGTCGAGGATCTGGTCCTTGATCCACAGCAGCGCACCGCCGATCCGCAGCAGATAGCGGTTGAGCTTGTACTTGAACAGCGCGTCCTCGACGTAGCTCTTCATCTTCGCCAGCGCGGCATCGGTGCCGGCGTCGAACATCGTGTTGACGCTTTCTTCCAACCGCTCCAGACGCTTGTCGACCGAAGTCTTGGTGTCGTCGAAGGTCTTGGTCACGAAATCGCTGAACTTCTTCAGTTCCAGTTCTTCGCGTGCTTTCTGCTGCTCCTGCTTCGACGCGACCTTGGTCTTGCTGCCGCCCTTGACCGAGAGCAGGCTGCTGATGCCCTTTTTGGAAACGCCGATGGCCTGACCGGCGGCCTTCGCCAAGGTGGCGCCTTCGCTGCCGCGATATTTTCCGGGGCCGGTATCCGCCTGCTTCTGCACCGCTTTCTCTGCGTCCATCACCGCCGAGAAGCGCGGATCGTTGGCGTTTTTCAGACGGACATCGGTCTGTTTGGTGTCCTTTTTCGCATCGGCGACTTCGGTCTTGCTGGCCTCCAGCGAAATCTCCGCAGCCGGTTTTGGCGCGGGCATGGCCTCGGCTGCGTTGACGCTGGGTGCGGGCGTGCCCGGCTCCGGCGGGATCGGGGTGACCGGTTTGGCCGCGACACCGGCTTCGGACGGCGTCGCATTCGAGGTCTGCTTGAGATCGCCGGTGGCGGCATCCTTCTGCGCGTTGGCTTCGCCCTTCAACGAACTTTTGATCTCGTTGCCGGAACCGCCTTTCATGAATTTTTCGGTGTCGCCCAGCGTCTTGGGCATCACCTTGGCGATTTCGGCGCGCAGCATCTCCAGAAAACTCGATGTCTGCGGCTTCGGCGTCTCCGCCTCTTCGAGCTTGTCGACTTGCTTGGCGCGCGCACCGGCCGATTTTTCGTTGGCTGGTCCCTTGGCGGCTTTGCCCGATTCGTCGGATTTCTTCGACGGCGGCGGATGTTGCTTCAGCTTGCGGCTGTCGGCATTGAGCTTGTCGACGACGCGCTTGTAGCGCGGATCGGAACGGGGGTCGGCCCGTTTCGACGAACGCTGCACGCTGCGGGCGACGGCCATCGCTCAGAGGTCTCCAGTCACAGCCCGGAAGCGATCCGCAGCCGCTTCTCCAGCGGCCGCATCGGACAGTTCGCGCCGCTCTTGCGGTATTCGCGGATCAACGCGTCCTGCAGATGACCCGCATCCAACGTGGTGCCGCTCTGCAGCGCAAGCAGCCGCGCATGCATCACCACGTTGCGCAGTTGCCCGCCGCTCAATGCACAGCGCGTGGCGGCTTCCTGCAGCCAGGCGTCGTCGCAATCGTCGCCGGCCAGATGCAGGCGCATGATTTCGTACCGTCGCCACGCGTCCGGGGCGCGGAAATTGACCACCACATCCATGCGCCGCGCAAACGCACGATCGATCCGGTCGGCGGCGTTGCTGGTCACCACCAGAATGCCTTCGAAGGATTCGATCCGCTGCAGCAGGAAATTGGTTTCCAGATTGGCGTAGCGGTCGTGCGAAGAGCCGACATCGGTGCGATTGGCCATCAGCGCATCGCCTTCGTCCAGCAGCAGCACCACATCGAGTTCTTCGGCCGCGTTGAGCGCGTGATTGAGGTTCTTCTCGGTTTCGCCGAGGTATTTGTTGACTGCAGCGGACAGATCGATGCGGTAGAGCTCCTTGCCCAGTTCGGCGGCGATCAGCTTCGCGGTGAGGGTTTTGCCGGTACCACTGGGGCCGGCGAACAGCGCGCGTACGCCGACGCCGTTCATGGCCACGTCGGCCGAGCCGTAGGCGAGCGGTTCGCGCCAGCGGCAGCGTGCGATCAGCGCGTCGATCTCCACCCGCGTCGGCTCGTCGACGACCAGATCGTGCAGACGGCCGCCCGGTTCCAGTCGCGTGGCGAGGGTTTCCAGGCGCGCGGTCTGCAGCCCGCGACAGGCGCGGCGCAGGTCGTCGCTGTTCAAAGCATCGCTGATTGAAGCATCGCTGATTGAAGCATCGCTGATTGAAGCATCGCCCGAGACAACATCTCCAGGCACAGCATCGCGCTGCGCCAAACGCCCGAAACCGCGCGCGGCGACTGCGACCTGGCGGACGTGGCCGCTGGACAACCGCACCTGCGAGGAGAACGCGGCCAGGGTCTCCGGCGATTGCCCGGGCAGGCTCGCGGACCAATGCCGCAGGCGCTGCGCGGGGCCCGGCAGCGGCAGATCGATCTCCAGCACGGAACGATCACCCGCACAGGACCAGGCGCCATGTCGCCCGGTGATCACCATCAATGGCGCATCCACCAGCGACAGCGCCGGCAGCACGCGCGTCTCGCCGGGCAACAGCGCCGCTTCCACCACCGGCACCGCATCGTGCATCGCCGCGAGCACGCCGAACAGACGCCAGCGCGCCTCGTCCTCGAACACCGCTTCGCTGGCGACCAGCAGCGATTTGCCGAGCGACCGCGCCAGCGCGCCGGCCAAGGTCTTGCGTCCGTTGTGGGTGGGACCGCGAATCAGCAGCGCGGTCGTCGCGCCCGAGACGCGCAGTGCGTCGAGGATCGCGTCCGTGCGCACAGTGGCGACCGGCGGAATGTAATCGTCGAGGCGTGCGAGTTCTGCGCACGCAGTGAACCTGAAGCTGCGGGTCGACGGTGCCTCGCCGCGCAGGCCGTCCCAGACCATCAGCGCGACCGCCGGAATCCAGTCGGGTCGCGGCGCATCCGGATTGGTCAACTGCACCAGTCCATCGTCGATCAAGCGTTGCAGCGACCGCCGCACCTGATCGACGCGGTCATGGCCGCGGTCGCCTCCATTCCGCCACCACGCCATCAGCAGACCGACGCTCGGCCGCCCGTTCTGGCGCTGCGCCACTTCGAACAAGGCACCGAAACGCGGATCTTCCTCGATCAACCCGATCGCCAGCAGCAACTCCAGTTCGAGCGCGCTCAGCCCCGCGCGGCGCAGTGCCAGCAGCGGAAGATGCACGCTTGTTTGCGCGGCGACGCGCTCCCATTCCGTCAATGCCGAACGCCAACCCGACGCGAGCGAGCGGTCGGTGCCGCTGTCGATGTCATGGCCGATTTCATCAACGTAGTCGGCGAGAAACGGCGCGCACTCCACCGCCGCATCGACATCGCCATCGGCGACGGCTTCGATCATGACTGCGATCGCCGCGAACAGCGAGAGCTTGAAGTGCTCTGCGGCCGTGAACGGTCTGTCGGCGAACATCCCGGTCGCTGCGGTGGGCGCTGCGGCGGTGCGGTCAGAAGCGTGCATGCGCGGGCCTCATGAGAATTGGAATTGCAGAGAACGACCGGCGGCGGGAATCCAGCCCGGATCGCGGTCCAGACCGGCGATGCGGATCGGCAGCGGCAACGTTGCGAGCGACAGCCGCACCTGCAGCGTGGTGGTGTCCCAGCGCACGCTCGCGGGCTGACGACACAGCAGCGCGGCCACATCTTCTGCAGACGTGTCGCTGCCGAGCGCCAGTGCCAGCCGCGCCTGCAGATACGACAGCAGCCACGACAGCCAGCGCTGTCGGGCATTGCGTGCAGGCAGTCTCGCTGGTGCGCGGGTGAGCCGCTGCAGACGCGCGCCGCGCAGCAGGCGGCGCGATGCGCACAGCCGCTGCGCCTGCGCCAACGGTGTGCGCCGGAGATCGCGCGGCACATCGAACAGGACGACACCATCCGCATGCCAGAGCTGCAAACGGCCCGTGGTCGAGCGGTAATGTACGGTCGACACCGACGCATCCCCCGACCACGGCGCCAGCCATGCATCGCTGATCGCCCATCGCTCAGGCGCATCGAAATCCGCGCCGGGTTCGTCGCGCGGTACACGGCCTGCGAGCGTTGCGAGCAATCGCCACAGCGGATCGCGTTCGAATTCCCGACCGAACCAGCGACGCCCGATCAGCGCCAGCCAATCCCAGGGCGACAGCGCCAGACCCGGCGCGCGTGGCGCACTGAAATCGCCGTACAGACCGAGCGCCAGCGCCGCGTTCAACAGATAGAACAGGCCGCCGAACGCGGTGTCGATCTCGCCTTCCGACAGCGGCTTGGCGTTGGCCTCGCGCATCGTCAGCGTTGCGTCGTCGATGGACCGATGAGATGGCGTTTCCGACTGCGGCTCCAGCGTATCGGCTGTCCATTCTGGCGATGCCTCTGCGGAAGCGGGAGCGTCTTCCGCTGGCGATGCTGCCGTCGGCATATCGCCATCGCCCGGACTCGGTTTGGTTCCGTCATGCTGTCGTTCGGCGTGCGCATTGCTGTGCTCGATGTCAAGCGCAGAAAGCGGTGTCGCAGCGCGCGTTTCCGCAGCAGGTGGACGCCGTTCCTGCCCCCGGTCTCTATCCTTTTCGACATCGGCAGAAGGCTGCGGGCCGATGTCCGGTTGCGCGCTTTGTCCGGACACGCGCTGTGATTGCTGCGTCGACATGGTTGCCGGACCGGCGTCGGGAGCCATGCTCGATGCAGGCGCATCGAACGATGCCTCGCCCGTGTCTGTGTATGCGACCCACTCTGCGACCGCCGTCGAAAACGCCTGCGTCCGCAGCCAGCCGGGTTCCCGTACTGCGGTCAGTGCGTACGCCAACAGCCGCACGGCCGCCGGCTGCAGTCGGGATTCGATCATTTCCGGCACCACGCGTGCGAGACGCTGCCGCGCCAGTGTCGACGCTGTGATGTCTTCATGCCGCTGCCGCGCGCTTTGCCCACGCGCACTGCGATGGTGTTTGCGATTCGCATCGATCGATAGCGGATCCTGCGCAACCGCAAGCGGCGCATCGTAGGCGCGCGCGACTATCGCCAGCGCAGACGCGACATCGCGGTCGTCCCATCGTGTCAACCACGCCACCGCGCTGCCCTGTTCAGCCAATCTCGCCAGCACCGCCACCACGCGCTCGCCGCGGCGAAGCACATGCTCGCGCAGCCAGTCCGCAGGTGTGGCCGTGCCCAGCACCGTGCGCCACCACCAGCGGCTCGACAGATCGCCGTGCAGCCAATCGCGCACCAGGCAGGCGGCGAGCTCATGCTCGTCGCTGAACCAGACCGCATGCGCGGTGGCTGCTGCGGGATCCAGCCAAGGCCGGCGCGCCGCGCGGCTGTATTCGCGCAAAGCTTGCGCGACCTGCACGCCCATGGCCCGGTCGTCGACCGCGCGCGATGCCGACCTGTTCACGACCATTTTGCGTACCAACAGCAACGCCTGCGGGGGAAGTCCCGCATGCGTCCAATCCACCGCCGCCAAGGCCTGCTCGAAGCGCTGACGCACGCGCAGCGTGTCGCGCTCGTCGCTGCGCAGCGTGACGCTGCGCAGCTGCTTCAGATCGCGGTGCGAATCCAGACGAAGCACGGCCTGTCATCCCTTCATGCGCATGCGCTTCATTTGCTCCGCAGCAACAGCAACAACAGCAGCAGCACGAAGATCAGGATCAGCCAGAACCACCAGAGCTTCCACCAGGGCGTCGTTTGCGTTCCGCCGTTGTTGCCACCGATCGTCGAAAGCGCGCCGTCATGGATCGTCTGATCTGCGAACGCGATGCTGACCTTCGGATCGTCGCCCGGTGCCAGTCCCGTCAAACGGATGATGTACTCACCGGTGACATCGCTGTCGCTCGCCGGTCCGGCGACCGTGCCTTTGTCGGTCTTGAGGTTGAAACCGCCTTCGAAACCCGGGCCGGCATAATTGCCGAAGCGGTCGCGGGGGACGATGGTGATGAACGCATCGCCGGACCTGGGGTCGCGCCGCAGGGTGAATCGCGAATCCTTCGCGGTCGGCAGTACCGGCACCTGGCGTTCGGCATACGAGACCCGGTGAATGGCGCCGGTGCGCGGATCGTTCCAGTCGAACTCGACGCGAATGCGATAGCGGCCGCCGACGTTGGTCTCGTCGAACGCGCCTTCATAGCGACCACCGCCGACATGCTTCAGTTCGATCGCCTGCGCAAGCGGTTTCGGCTCTATTTTTGCGGACAGATCCGCGCTGCGCATCAACCGGTCGATCTTCATCGCCAGCGGCGAGGTGTCCTCGCGCACTTTCTCGTCTTTGCCGCCACCGGAGGCGTCGTGGAGCAGCGTACCGAAATTCGCACCGGGGCGTTCGATGATCGCTTTGACCGATCCGGGCGGAAGATCGACCAGAACGCCGTTATCCCAGCCCAGATCGGCAGTGATCTTGATCGGCTTGCCGGTTCCCAATGCCGGAGATGTGATCACCTGCGAGCTGAAGCGACTTTCGACACCATAGGCGGACACCTGATAGCTCACGGCGCCCGGACTCTGGTTGCGGACGATCGCGGTCCAATCGCCTGCCGGACCGTTGGCGGGAAGATTGACGGTGACGACGCGGAAGTTCGGACCTCCTGAGGAGATCGCCGAGGTGACCTGATTGCCGTTCGGCTGGCTGAGCACCAGACTGACTTCGCGACTTGTCCCTTCCCAACTCAACACGAAGGTCGCGCGCGTCAGCGACGGATCGAGTGCGAAGGTCATCGGCGGACTTGCGGCGTTGCCGCTCGGCAGCTGACCGGCGCTGCGATCCAGCAGCGTGACCGTACCTCCCCTGAGATTCTGGACCAGGCTATCGATGAACGAGGTGTCCAGTGCGACGCCATTGTTGGGGAACGCCGCGCTGCCGGCGGTTTCCTGGGAGATCTCGTCCAGCAGCACCGCACTTGCCGCCATTCCGCCCTCGCCCAATCCGATCGTGTAAATCGGGCCGCGCGGCAAGACGCCGGTCGACAGGGTCGTTCCAGCGAGTTCCAGCGGGTTCGCGCTGCTTGCGGCAGCGGCGATCGCGCATTGATCGAGATAAGTGACGCCGGCAGACTGCCCGGGGTATGGCCTGTTCGTCGGCGAAAGGGTTTCGCCATCGCGGATGATGCACGGAGGGGTGTTCTGTTCTCCGTCCGTGAACAGCACGATTGCGGTATCGCCAGTCAGTGCATCGACGCTATCGAGCCTGCTCTTGCCGTTGGTGGCGCCTGCGCCGATCGATGTCCCGCCGATGAAGGTGCCATCGGCCAGCGCCGCTGCGACGGGACCCGACCAGGGCGCGGCGTTCGCGCCGCGTTGTTTGAAGAAATTCACCCCATCGAGCGGCGATTCGACGGATGTGCCGCCGAACAACACAAGACCGAGGCGGTCGTCCGGGTGACCTTCGGACGACACCGTCGCCGGTGCCGGAGGGGCGCCGACCGCATCCCATACCGAGGCGAATAATTGCGCCGATGACTTCAATCTATCCCAACGGATATCCGCAGAACCTGGAATGGTCCAGCCCATGCTCGGCGATTTGTCGAGTACCAGCACGATGTTGAGCGGCAAGCGACCAAGGCGATTCAATGTGCCGGTGTCAACGGTCACGAAGGGTCGAGTGGTCGGCACGCGCACATACGGGAAATTGCAGGCCGGATTCGTCGTATCCGAGAACGCCATGAAACTGGTGATGCGATACCCGTTGCCGCCGCCGAACGTGAATCCGGTCAATGCGATCGGAAACGAAAGGCCGCCCGCTCCGATCGTCGAAACGCAATACGACGGATTGCCGGTCACGCTCAGAAACGTGATCTGCAGGCGAACCCGGTTGGTGCCGCTGATCCGCGTCAACAGAAGACTGTCGCCGGCGCCGGTGGCGCCCAGGCTGTTGCAGGCGACACCGACGCAACCGGTTGCCGGCACCGGCAGCGACTGACCGGATACATTGATATCCGCGCCTGCGTTGATGTTGGAGGCGTCGAACTCGATAGTCGTCGCACCTGTTTGCGCCGCATTCAAGCCCAGACGTTTTGGAACGTTGAGCGTCAACGTCTGCGCTGCGAGTTGTTGCGAAGAGATCACGAGCAGGCCAGCGGCGGCCCAGCGTGCGATCAGCAGTTTTCCTGAGTCGGTCAACATGGCGAATCTCCGGTATCAACGATCGATGCTCGACAACGGCCCTTCGCGCAGCAGCCTGTCGCGGAAGTAAATCCCGACCTCCGGATCTCCATCCGGACTCAACTCGTGCAGGGTCAATACGTACTCGCCCTTGAGCTTGGGGTCGGTCGCAGTGAGCTTCACCTCACCGCGACTCGTTTTCACCACGAAGGCGCCGGCGAGGCCTGGCCCGACGTAATTGCCGAAGGCATCGCGCGGGATCACCAGAATGTTCGTATCTCGGCTGTTCCTGTCGCTCAGGACTTTCACCACGGTGTTGGTGTCGCTCGGCTGCACCGGGACCTGACGTTCGTTGAAGAACAGGCGATGTACGATTCCGGTGCGCCGATCCTTCCAGTTCAGAGCCACGACGATGCGGTAGCGCCCAGCGATCGAGGTCTCCTTGAAAGTGCCGCTGTAGCGGCCACCGCCGATATGTTTGAGCTCGATCGCCTTTCCGGCCCGTCGCGGTTCGATCCGGTCCCACAGTTTCATCTCGCGCGCGAGGTAGTCCAATTTCAACGCCAACGGCGACATATCCCGCTTGCGATCTTGACTGTCGGAGGAATAGTCCGCGTCGTGCAGGATCGTGCCGATGTCCTCGCCCGGACGTTCGATATAGGCTTTCACCGCACCGGCCGGCAACTTGGCCAGCACGCCGTTGCCCCAGCCGATATCCGCAGTGATGCGGATCGGCGACCCGGTGCCGAGCAACGGGGTTTCGGTCACGTGTGCGCTGAGCCGGCTTTCGACGCCGTAGGCGGACAGCTGAAACTTCAGCGCATGCTGTCCATGCCCGGTCACCACCGCACGCCAGTTGCCGCCCGGGCCGTTGTTCGGGATGTCCACCATCGCGACTCGGAAGTTGGGCCCGGCGCTCGTCGTCGCTGGCGTGACGATGCTCCCGTCGGGGCGCATCAGCTTGATCTGCGTCTCGTGTCCGGCGCCTTCCCAACTCAAAACGAATACCGCGCGGGTCAGCGAGCTGTCCAGCCAGAACGACAAGGGCGCGCTGCTGATGCCCGGTGACAGCGTGCCGGAGCGGCGATTGACCAGCGAGACCGTGCCGCCCTTGAGATGATCGACCAGGCTGTCGACGAACGACGTATCCATCCCGATGCCGTTGTTGGGATACGACGCGCGCCCGGCTGTTTCCTGCGAGATCTCTTCCAGAAGCTGTGCGCTCTGGGCGACGCCGGCTTCGCCGAGCGCGATGGTGTAGAGCGGGCCGCGCGGCAGGATGTTCTGTGCCAGGGTATTACCGTTGATTTGCAGCAATTCCGATGGACTCGCACCGGGCATCGCCACATCGCAATCGACCACGATGGTTTCGGTGTTGCGGATCACGCAGGGCGATCTGTTCTGCTCGCCATCGGTGAACAGCACGATCGCGGTGTCGCCCGCGAGTGCATCGACCGTGTCCAGCCGGGTGCGTGCCTGCAGGATGCCCGAGCCGATCGACGTCCATCCGCCGGGACTGTTGGCAGCCAAAGCGCCCGTCACGGGGACCGACCAGGGCGCGACATTGTTGTCGCGCTTCTTGAAGAAGTTCGCGCCGTCCAATGGCGCATCGGTCGCGGTACTGCTGAAGAACACAACGCCGAGCCGATCGTCGGCGTTGCCCTCCGAGGACACCGTCGCCGGTGGGGGTGGCGCACCGACTGCATCCCAGACCGACGCGAACAACTGGACCGAGGACTGCAGGCGGGTCCAGCGGATATCCGCCGAACCGGGCACGGTCCAATCCATGCTGCCCGATTTGTCGAGCACCAGAACGATATTCAACGGCAGACGACCGAGTCTGGTCAAGCCGCCGGCCACCGACAGGAACGGACGGCTGGTCGGCACGCGCAGGTAGGGGATATTGCAGGACGCATCCGAGGGCGCCATGAAGCTGGTGATGCGATAGCCGTTGCCGCCGCCGAAGGTGAACCCGGTCAACGTGATCGGGAACGAAAGACCGCCTGCTCCGATCGTCGAAACGCAATAGGACGGATTGCCGGTCACGCTCAGATACGTGATCTGCAGGCGAACCCGGTTGGTGCCGTTGATCCGCGTCAACAGAAGACTGTCGCCGGCGCCGGTGATGCCCAGGTTGTTGCAGGCGACACCGACGCATCCGCTCGCGGGCACCGGCAGCGACTGACCGGACACATTGATATCCGCGCCTGCGCTGATGGTGGAGGCGTCGAACTCGATGGTCGTCGCACCTGTCTGCAGCGCACCGAGGCCCGGACGTTGAGGGACGCTCAGGGTCAGGGCCTGCGCGGCGACTTGCTGCGAGCAGAGCGCGAGCAAGCCAGCGGCGATCCAGCGTGCAATCGGGCGTTTTCGTGAGTCGGTAGACATGGCGATTCTCCTGATATCAGGGGGTGACACCGACGACACGGAGCGTGCCGGTGAAGGTGACTTCGAGCGGTGGATTGGGAGTGTTGGGAATGGAAACCACCACCGATACGGCCACGGGTGGTCCGGGTGTGATGCTGGGAATGTTGGGAACCGTCGCGACGATGGTGGTGGCCGTCCGGCTGACCACCGTAGCCGCGATGTTCTCGATGCGCACCTGTGCGGTCTGTGTGAAATTGGTTCCGGTGATGGTGATATTGGAACCTTCGAACTGGATCAGCGGTGCGATGTCGGTGATCGTCGGCTGCCCGGCGACCGGCGCGGTGACGGTGAGCGTAGTGGTAGCAGGCGCGCCGTTCGGCGTCTGTACGCGCAAGCTCACATTCGGCAGCGCAGGACCACCGGGCGTGGTCGGTGCGCCGGGAATCCCGGTCGGTACCGTCACGATCAACCGACGCGTCGGATCTGCCGGGTCGGCAGTGACCGATGCGGCAGCAATGCTGTTGAAGGTCACGATGTTCTGCGACGGCGTGGCGTTGAAATTGGTGCCCACGACGACCAGCGCTGCGCCGACCGCGAAACTCGACGCGGCGACGCCGCCGACGGTTTCGGTCCGGGTGATCGTTGGCGGATTGGGCGTTGGAGGCGGTGTCGAAGTGCCGGATCGCGAGACCAGCAGATTGACCGGCGTGCCTGGAGGAACGCGCGTGCCGGCCGACGGGCTCTGATTCAATACGATCAATGCGGCGTTGGCACTGGCGAAAGGATCGATCGATGCGCCCGAGACATCGAACGTGAAGCCGAGCGCCAACTGGCGGCTGGGCAACAGGATTGCCGTGCGCGCCTCGCTGAGCAGGCTGCCGAAGAAATTCGGCATCAGTTGCGTGCCGCTGACGTCGCCCTGCAGCTGCGTCAGCGCATCGAGGATCGCGTTCATCAGCTCCGACGAGATCACGTCGCCGGGTCTGACTTGGGTCGGAAGCGTTGCCATGTGAAGTCTCCTGATGACGGTGCTACAGGGCGCTGCAGCAGTTCGCGTAGTTGCTGTAATCGGCGCGTGCCATATCGAAGCGCGCAACCGCCATATCGGGGATCAGACCGCTCGCGAACGCGAGCATCGGTTGAACCGTCTGACCATCGTCCCGTGCCTTGACGTTCTGCCAGGGACGATAGATCCACACGAATTCGCTCCGGGTCGTGTCGGTCGGCGCATGCGTCAGCGCTTCCTGGCGCAATGCGCTCAGCAGCCGCTGATCGATGAAGGGCGTGGTTTGTCCCGACCCCGGGTGCGGTCTGCGCGGCAGATCCGCGAAGAACGTCGCATCGCTGAAACCGCGCAGCGTCAGGTTCTGCAGCGGCAGCAGACCGAACGGCGGCAGGTAGCGGAAATGATCGGTGGCGACGACCGTCGTCGGCGCCGGACTTTCGGCCAGCAGATCGGCCAGATGCTGCTGAAACTGCGCGCACATCGCCTCGGCTTCGACCAGCCGTCTCGCCCGCGCCTGGAAGGCTCCGTCGCGCAGCGCATCCGGTTCCAGCAATCGCCGCCTGACCGCCCACAGGTCGACGAAGCGCAGACCGTCGCTGGTCCAGTAGATCAACGCGATCGGCACATCGCAATCGGTCAGGCTGCTGGCGCGCAATTCGTCGATCAGGCCGTAGCTCGCGGGGTCGTCGCGCCATGGGTCGATGGCGTTCTGCTGGCGCGCTTCGATGCCGAAGCAGCGATACGCCAGACGATTGCGGAACCGCGGCGACGACAGATCGAGATCGGCGAAGCGCAGCGGATTGATCGACAGCAGGCGGAACTGCACGCCGTCGACGGTCGCGTCGGTATTGCAGCGGACATTGGTCGGATCGAGTCCGTTGGTCGGCGCCCGACCCTCGTTCGACTGCGCGGGCGCGATGGTCAGCACGTAGACGCCGGCGCCAGCGACATACGTACCGTCGGCGATCGGGTTGCAGTTGGCGAACACGCAGTCGCAGGGCGTCGTGCCCGATGCATCGAAGCGTCGGCTCAGCGCGACGCTGGTGTCGGCGGTGAGACGCAGGGTCTGGCCCTGGCGATTCACCGCCAGGCCGGCCTTGACGCGCAGCACCGGGGCGCTGGGGCGGTCGAGCTGCAGATCGCGTTCGGCTTCCAGCCCGAAGGCGATGCCATCGCCGACCGCCAGCCCCAGACGGGCATCGGCTTCGCGCCGGGCCGCCTGTTCGCGGGTCATGTCCTTGCTGGTCAGCAATCGGCCGTTGAAGAAGTTGACGTTGCGGATGCCGCCTTCGGTCATCGGCTGCTGCAGCTGCAGGACGTTGTCTTGAGTGCTCATGACGACCTCATGCCTTCGCGATCGTGTGCCACTGCCCTTCGCCGTCGGCGACGAGCGTGACCGCCGCCTCTCTCGACAGGAGCAGGCTGGGTTTGCCGTCGATGACCCTGCGCAGCCTTCCGTTGGCTTTCACGGTCAGGGTGTCGACATCGATGTTGCGCACGGTGTAAGTGCGTCCAGCGGTGGCCGGCGACGACACCGGCAGGGTCAGCGTCAACGCGGTCGTGCCGCGGGCGATCACGATCCCGTGGGTCTCGTCCAGCGTCAGGTCCGCGCCGATCGACAGCAGCGGCGTGCGTGGCGGCGCGGGCGCCATCATCGGTGCGAGCAGCGGCATCGCACCGCCGAACGCGGTGCTGGCGCCCGCACCGCCTGCGCAGTCGCAGCCGCACAGCGCCCACTCCTGCAGCAGCCGCTGATGGGCCAGCACGGGACGCGCGCTTTCGTCGATCCGCACCGTGGTCGGGCTGCCGGTGATCTGCCAGGCGCCTGTCGGCGATCCGCCGATCCAGCTCACATCGAAACTCACCCGCGCCAGCAGCACGCAGTCCAGATCGGCATGCTCCATACCGGCATGTTCGGCGCGATGGCAGCGCATCGCCATCCACATCGGCCGCAGCTCGGTCACCCAGAAGCGGAAGGCGGTGCGCAGGAACTCGCACTGCTGTTCGCGGCCGATGGCGAGCGTGGGCGAGCCCAGATCGAACAGATAGTCGCCCAGACTGGTGAACGACGCCGGCGGCGACAGCGGTGGCGACAGGGCCTGCGCGGCGGTCCATGGCCGCACCGCATCGCGCAGCGCCGCGATCCATCCCTCCGGATCGGCGGGCGAGGGCGGGCTGGTGTCGAGGATGGTGATGTTGGCGCGCAGCCAGCGCACGAAGTCGCGCAGCGCGTCCTCTTCGATCTGCGCGGGCGCGGTCTCGCGCAGCGTCAGCCGGTAGTCGTCGGCGATCCGCGAGGGTTTCATCAGCTCGTCTTCGGACCGGCAGGGTTCGCCGGGGATCGGCACCGGCCGGGTCTGGCAATCGGCGTAGCAGAGGGTGAGATACAGCGAGATCTCGCCGGATGCGACCGCAGGCGGCATCGGCGGCGAGACCGGGGGCGACATCGGCGGCGAGGTCGGATTGAGCAGGCGATTCACCAGCGCCGCGTTTTCGGTTCTGGTCAGCCAGCGGTTGATCACCGCGCACTGATCCGCCGGTACGCAGATCAGCTTGCCGCTCGGCACCAGCGCAGTGCCGGCACCCACGTGCAGGCGCGGCCCTTCGCTGCCGTCGTTCTCGAACAGCACGCGCAGGCCGCTGAGCGTGCCGTAGCCGATCGCGTCGCGCGCCAGCCACTGGTCGCGACCGGACAGATACGCGAACTCCTGTCTGAAATCGTCCACGCCGAGCACCATGCCGCGCTCGTAGTTGACGTGCTGCGACGGGTCGGCGGGCAGGCCGGCCAGGGTGGTCACCGGTTCATTGCAGCAGCCCATGATTCGCTCCTGAAGACATGACGATCAGCATTCGATCGAGAGGCGATCGCGACCGCGATGGCTCGCGTCGCCGCCGACGAAACTGGCGCCGAGATAGGCCCGGCCTATCACGGCGGTGGGGATCAGCTCGCTTGCGCGGCTGCCGGCACCCAGTTGTGTGTCGAGCCCCAGCCGCGCCTCGCCGACGCGGTTGAAAGCCCAGTAGAAGCGCACGTCGAACACGGTGTGCGCGGGTTTTTCCAGCGTGACGATGCGGCGGGCCAGGCCCAGCCGTTCTTCGAGCAGATAGGGATCGGCTTCGACGCTGGTCACCGGCAGCAGCACCGAGAAACGGTGCGCGGTGCGATGCATCGCCAGCAGTTGACGTTCGTACTGCAGCCAGTCGGTCTGCGCCGCCTGGGTGATGGGCAGACGGTCGGGCACAGGGATTGCGTCGAACCCGGTCCATGCGCTGCCGTGCGCGCTGCGCAGCCGTTCGATCCGCCGATAGCGGCGGGCGAGGAAATCGTGCCAAAGCTTGCGCTCGCGCCGGCCATCGATCCGCGCGCCGAACGCCAGCCAATCGGCTTCGGCGGTGACGTTGTCCGGGCGGTCGGTGGGCAGGCCGATGGCGTCGAAGTCCGGATGATGCGTGCCGTGCGCGGCGTTGAGCGCGGCGATGCCGGCGTACTTCGCGCGCAGATAGCGCTGCCAGCGCTCGCGTTCGAGCGCGCCCACCGACGGCACGAAACCCAGATTGGTCAGCCAGAACGACGACCACTGCGTTACATCAGCGCCTGTCGCAGCAGCGCCTGTCACAGCAGCGCCCGCCGAGGGCACCAGCGAAACCGGCGTGATCTGTTCGATCGGCGTCGCCGTGCGCTGCAGGCTGGCGGCATAGCGGTCGGCCAGTCCGGCGTTGCCTTCGGCCGGGCTCCACAGTGCGCCGCGCACGATCGCCTGCAGGCCATCGTCCACCGTGCCGGTCTGCGCCGTGGCGCTGGCGATCAGCGTTTCGGTCAGACGCGTCTGATACGACTCGACGATGCGGATGCGTCCGGCGCCATCGTCCAGCGGCGTCGGTCCGTCGAACATCGCCGGATCGAAATCGCGATCGAAGGCGAGGCTCAGGGCCAGGCGCAGACCGTGGGTCGTGCCGCGCCAGCGGAAGAAGTCCATCGCATGCCGCACCAGCAGACGATGCCGGCGTTCGTCCCAGCCCGGATCGAGCGCGAGGTCGAACCACTCGGCCAGCCACGCCAGCGCCTCCTGCGGCACCGTGCGCGCGTCGAACAGGGACTCGATGTTCGCCACCCGGTCCTCGATCTGGGTGAGCGTGCTTTCGAAGTTGGCCAGCCAGCGTTCCAGGAAGGTGTCGTTCTGTCCGCCGTTCTGCGCGCCCTCGCGGTACACCGCAGGCAGGAAGCGCTCCGGATACGAGAACCGCGGCGACCAGACCCGCAGCGCGCGCAGGCGCGGCGTCAGCATCCATTGCCGACTGCTCAGGGTGATGCGGATCTGCAGATAGCGCCCCTTCGCCGCCTGCAGCAACAGCTCCCAGGTGCCGGCGCCGGCTTCGCGCGTGGTCGCGCGCGCGGCCTCGTGCCGCAGCCACGGCAGTTCCGGACCGGTGACGCGCAGACGCGGCACCGGTTCGCGCTGCCAGTCGCCGATGGCGATGAATCCAGCCTCAGGCAATACCGACGTGCCCGGCGCGACGATGCGCTCGTCGCTGGCCCGGGTTTCGATGCTGATCTCGGTGTCCGCCGGAATGCAGGCATCCAGCAGCACCTTGTCCCATACCGTGCCCAGCGCCTCGCTGTCGAACACCGGCGTCAGCAGCACCGCCTGCGTGGCATAGCGATGCTGGCGCTGCTGCACCACGCGCGTCCAGCGCGGCTGCGCCAGCCCGCTGTCGTAGTGCGCATTGCCGAGCAGCGAAATCAGCGCACGGCCGCCGTAACGCCGCAGCGGATACAGTTCGGCGGGCGCACGCAGCGCGAAGCCGTCCGGCCGATCGATCACTTCGAACGCGTGGACCTGATTGCCGACTTCGGTGGAGACGAACAGCCGCATCGGCGCCTGTCCGCTGCCGCTGCCACCGCTGCGCGCCGATGCGCCCAGCTGCGAGAGGCCCGCCGCATACACCATGTCGTGCGCGAGCGCCGGCAGGATGTCCAGCCATTGCGATGCATCGGCGTCCCAGGCGTCCGCCTGCCTGCGCAGACGCACCACGCGCGAGCGCTGCAGGGTGGCGTCGCGATCCAGCACCAGCACGGTGCCTTCGCCGAGCGACGCGATCGCGATCGGATCGATCAGGGACGGCGCAATGAACGGTGCCGATGCGCCGGTCAGATCGAGCCCTACGGGAAATTGCGTCGCAGGCTGGACGCGCTGCGGACCGGACAGCGGTTGGAAGTCATCAATCAAAGCCGCATCGATCAATGCAGCACTCGCGACCTGCAGCGATTGACCGCTGTCGACCATGGCCAGCGTGCAATCGAGTTCCCACAGGCGGCGGTTCACGCGATCAAGCAGCCATGCGCCGCCGTTGCGGCGCGTGCACAGCGCGAACGGTTCGATTTGCATCGCTGCGGGCCACGCCGTTTCCGTGGGTGGGCCGCCGGAGATCAGATCGAAACTCATCAGGCCGCGCACGTCGCCGCGCGCGAACGCGACCACGAGGTAATCGTCGTCGGTCACCACCAGCGCGAGGTAACGGTCGACGACGACCGGTTCCGGCGCCTGATGCGTTTCGAAGACCGGCCGCTCGCGCGCGCGCACTTCGGTGCAATCGGCGGGCAGCGCCGGCCAAAACAGATGTTCTTCATCGACGCCGAACGACGTGACCCGCAGCGACGCGCTGTCTTCGGCCACGCGATACACATTGCCATGACGGTCGGCAGCGGCAGCGCGGCGTGCATCCAGCGTCAGCGGTGCTTCGCCGACGGTGGCCGGCAGTTCGATCGCCTGTGGCATCAGGGTGATTTCGTGGCGCGCACGATCCCAGGCCGGTAACGTCTCCGGCGGGATCGGCATCGGACTGGCGAACCCGTCCCACCACGATGCCAGCGTCTGCGCATCGACATCCGTCGCGCAGCGCGACCAGTCGTCGCGACCGAGCAGCATCTGGAAGCGGGCGCCGTTGACGTTCATCAGCAGGTCTCCGGCACCACGGGCACCGGCAGCACGGACGTTGTCGTTGCCGTGTCGCCGCCGGTACCCGGCAGCGTGCTGCCGCGCAGCGCATCGATCGGCAGGGGCTCTCCAAGAACCACCGAAATCCCGAGGATTTGCGGCAACTCCAGCCCGACCATCTCCACCACATCACTGGGATTACGCTCGCCTTCGGCCAGCAGCACATTCGCAACCGACACCACCCCGGACACGCGCGCCACTTCGGCCAGCAGCACGCGGCTGGCGACCGTTGTGCGCAATGGCCATCCGCGCGCAGGGTCGTTCGTGCGCGGCGTGAACAGCGACGCATCGCGCGGCGTCGCACCGGCCGGACCGACCGGCGCCAGCAGCTCGCGCAAACGGCGTTTGACGTCATCGACGACCTGCGCAACCGAGAAGCCCGCTGCGGCCTCAATGCCGACCGAGATCCAGATGCCTTTGTAATCCGGACCGCGTACGACCAGTTCGGTGGTGACCAGACGGCGCGGGTCGAGATGCCGGCACAGGGCATTCAGAAACAGACGATCGGCGCGCGGCGCATCCGGCTGCGCCGGATCGGAACGTGGAATCGCCATCAAGGTGACGACACCGGGCGCCGAGCCGGGCTCGTTGGGAACCAGATCGGGGTGGAACGCCGGCAGCACTTCGATGCGGCCGATCTGCACGCCGGGCGCGCGGTAGGCCACCGATTCGAAATCGTCGACGCTGACCATGCGGTCGCGATGCTGCAGATAACGCTTGACCTGTTTTTCGCCGGATGCGGTGGACTCGGCATCGGCGCCGCCCCAGGTCTGCACCGGATTCATCACTGTGAACCCGGACGGCAGCTGCGGCGCATTGTTGATCGCGCTGGCGGCGACATTGCCCTGTCCGCCCACGCAGAATTCATAGGCGGCGAACACGCGCGCACCCAACGGCAGCCGCCGGCCGCGCAAACCGTCGCCGAAGCGCAGTTCGCCGGCTTCCGGGTCGAGTTCGAACACATCGGTCGCGCCGGGATCGTCCGCGCACGACAGCGTCCGCGTGGTCGAGCGTGGATCGGAGACTGGAACTTCGGGCGCTGCAGCGGCGAGATCGTCGATCTCGCGCCATTGCAACGGTAAGTCCTCGCCCACGCGCGTCACCACCCTGACCGACTCGCGCAGCACCGGCGCGCGCGACAACCGTCGTGCCTGATCGGGCCGACCGTCGCCGTCGGCGAGCGGTTCGGACGCGATGCGCTCGATCTGGCGGATCGGCGCGGCGTTGATGCCGGCCCAGCGCAGCCGCGCCTGTGCGGCGCCATCGGCGCGGACGCGCAGCCAGGTGATGACATGGCTGGACAGCGCGGGATCGTCCAGGGTCGGCGGCATGTCGCCGACGCCGCCTTCGAGCGGATCGATGTCCTGCCAGACGTTGAGCTGCGCCGCAGCGGGCAGACTGAGTTGGACGACGCCAGGCACCGACAGCAGATCCACTTCGGTGCGCGGTTCCAGCTGGCGATAGCTCGGTGCCGGGCGATCGCTCGCATCGCGCGGGATGCGCAGATCGGCGGGCACATTTGGAATTTCGAAGCGCAGCAGCTGTTTGGACTGGGCATTGCCGGCAGGCAGCAGCTGTGCGCTGACCGCATCCAGCGCCGGCACGATGCCGAGGGTGAGCGTGCGCCCGCCGAGTTCGTCGCGCAGCGCTTTCCACGGATCCGTGCCGCTGTTGGGGCCGGTGTCGGGTTTGTCGTTCTTGCGCGCAAGCAGCGCGATCCACAGCGAGCGGTCGATGGTCTCGCTGTTCAGATCGACGCTGTCGACGATCTTCGGATCCAGCGCGACGGTTTCGTACAGCTGCACGGTGGACGGGAACGGCAGCTGGTAGGACGCATACAGCAGCCGGTAGTAGTCGAGCAGTTCCGCCGACGGTTCGGCGAGCGTGCGCTTGAAGTAGACGCGCGCTTCGATCGGCAGCACATCCAGCCCCAGCTGGGTGCGGAACGGCACCGAGCCGGCGCGGACTTCCAGATCGCCCGGCAGGGTTTCGGTCTTCGCCGCACCGCGTTCGTTGGCGATCGCGATCAGACCCTGCGCCGCGGACGCCGCCGCCAGCGGGATCCGCAGCAGCTGCAGGAACTTCAGGTAATTGCGCTCCGGGGTGAGGTTGGCGCGATACAGCAGATTCTCGGTGAGAAACGAGAACAGCTGCACCAGGGTCACGCCCGGGTCGCTCTGGTTGAAATTGGTCCATTCCGGCGTGTGCACGCCGGCACGCGCGAGCGTGTCTTCCACGAGCTGCGCGAAACGCCGGTTGTCGATGGCAGGAGGCGTGAGCGGCATGAAGGCGGCCTCAGGTGGTGGACAACGGGATGGCGAGACTGATGCGCTCGCGTGCGGCGGTCGCGACCAGTCGGTAGGTGATGGTGGCGACGGCGGTTTCCGGCTCGCCCGGATGCGCGGTGACCTCGATGGATTCGACTTCGATGCGGCGTTCCCAGCGCGCCAGCGCGCGCTGGATCGCATCCTGCATGCGGGTGTGGGTGGCGACGTTGTTGGGTTCGAACAGGAACCGCGCCAGCCCCGCGCCGAAGTCGGGTACGCCGACGCGTTCGCCCGGTTCGGTCTTGAGGATCACCGCGATCGACTCGCGGATGTTCGCTTCGCCGGACGACCACACGAAACGGCCATCGGCGCCGACGCGCGGCGGAAACGACATGCTCTGGCCGAAGATGCTGCTCATGCCCCCACCTTCTTGCCCTTCAGGCCGGGCACCGGGAAACACAGCACGAAATAGGGCAACCAACGGAAGATGAAATCGAGCAGCGAGACGATGATGATCAGCAGGATCAATGCGCAGATGGTGATGATCGGAATCGAGATCGAGCAGATCATGCCGATATCCACGCCGTTGCCGCTTTTGCATGGGCCGCCGCCGCCGACATCCAGCGCCTTGTGCAGCGGCCACGGCAGCACCGAGCGCACCAGATCCACCAGCCCGAGTCCTTTGGCGCGCTGCACCTGACCGCACAGCATGTCGGACATCACGAACGCGGTGTTGCGGTTGAACTTGCGCAGGCCGGCGGGGCTGGTATCGGCGGGCAGCGAAATGCGGATCGGCCTTGCCGGCGCGTCGGCATCGAAGAAGCTCGCCAGTTTGAAGCGTTGGGTCGGTGCGGACACCAGCGGCGGATGCAGCGGCCCGCAGTCGCGCCGGTGATGCACGAAGCGCACCACGAACCAGCCGCCGTCGTTGATGCCCGCGCCGAGATTCGAACCGAGCGCGTTCTTCACCTGCAGCGCGAACGGAATCGGCGGCGCATCGGTTTCCGTCGTGGCATCCAGCGCGCGGGTGAACAGCGCGGTGAAGCGGTCGACTTTCAGCGCGACTTCCTGCCCCGGCACATTGCCGGTGATCGGGTCGGATGCGATCCCGGCATCCGGATCGGCGAGGGTGTCGAGCGCACTGAACGGCCCGACCGCCAACATCGACGAACTCACCCCCGCGAGGCAGAAATGGAACGGCGGCCAATCGGGCAAAGCCAACGTGCTGCTCGCGCCGGCGGCGTACATCGCAGTCGTGGCTTCGAGTTTCTCGCGGACGCCCGGTTTGCGGATCTCGATCAAAGCGTCGCGCAGCGTCGCCAGCGGCGGACGGACATCGGCGGAGGCATCGGTGGGGCGCAGCGCAAGCCGCAGTGGATTGCCCATCACCGCAGTGCCCAACCAGTCGTAGAGTTTGCGGCGCGGCTCCGACAAGGCGGCATAACCGCTGCCCGCGTTCTCGATCACGCTCCACACGTCGGGCAGCCAGGTTGCGATCAGATCGGCGCAATCGAGCAGGATCAACCACGATGCGCCCTGCTGCTGCAGGTTGAAATCGAAAATGCGCGTGCGGCCATCGCCGGCCGGTTCGCTTTCGCCGGCGATGGTCGGGCTGGAACTCGCGCCGGTGCTGAACTTGTACGCCGAGCGGATCAGGGTTTTCCAGGGCTCGGCAACGCCCATCTGGAACTGCGCCATGCGTGCCTGCTTCGACAGTTCGATCACGGGCGCCGCCGAAGAGAACTGTTGGCGCTGACCAGTAGCCAGACTGATCGCAGCGGTGTGATCGACCTTGCTGCCGAGATACTCCTCGCGGCGGCCGACCGGAATCATCCCGGTCCAGAGCGCGCGCCGACGGTTGCCGTCGTCGTTGAACGACAGCGCGAACACCGGCAGCCGCTCTTCGCCGGGAATGTAACGGGCCGCATCGTCGGCCGCGTGGCAGCGCTGCCAGCGCGCGCCCTGCGCATCCTTCACATAAGCGAATTCGTGCAGCACCTCGCTGTTCGCAGGATCGTTCGGCGCCGGCATCAGCCGACGCAGCACGACGAACACTTCCTCCGAACCACTGGGAATCACCGCATGCTCGGGCAGGCCCTGGATGCCGCAGACCAGACTCGCGGCGGCAAGGTAATAGCGCTGATGCGCGGGCTGATACAGCTTCAGCGGCCCTTCCGAGGCGGGCGGCGCCGGCACCGGCGCTTTCGGCACGGTGGCCGCCGCGATGCGGGCCGAGGCTTTCATCAATTGCGGCAGCGGCGTGCGTTCGATCAGATCGGGGGCATCGGCCATCGGCTTGCGCCAGGATTCCTCGCGCGCCACCAGCGCATCGATGCGGGTCGGGTCGCGTTCGAGAATGGCGAAGATCTGCTCCATGAATTCGTCGCTGCCGAAACGCAGGATCGCCGGACGCGCCTGCTCCGGCGCAAGCGCAGCGGTGGTGGCATCCGCGCCGAAGCGCGACCACAGCGGCTGCGGCGACTGCCAGCGCAGCGGATGACCGCTCATGTCGGCCTCCCCGACTGCAAAGGCTGCATGGGCTGCGTGCGCTGGATGATGTGGGCCCGTGCGCTCATACGGTCACCAGATATTCCCTGCGCCCGGCGTGTACGAGGCGCTGATGATGCTGTTGCAGATGACCGTGTCCGCCTTGACCACGCCCGAGAACGTCGACATGCCGGCGTCGACCTTGACCATGCCGGCGCTGACCGAGACTTGACTGGCGTTGACGGTGACTTTCGCCGACGCGGTGATGGTGATGCCCGACGCTTCGAGCTTGATCGAATTGCCGTTGCTGTCGACCACTTCCACCGCGCCGGGCCCGTCCTTGAGCGTGATCTTCTGACCGCCCGGCGTTTCCAGCATCAATTGTTCGCGGCCGTCCTGATCGTCGAGGGTGATCTTCACGCCGTTGCGCGAGCACAGCACTTTCTTGTAGTTGTTGCCGCTGCCGTCCATCGACTCCGGCGGCTTGTCGCTGCCGTTCCACAGGCCGCCGATGACGCAGGGATGACGCGGATCGCCGTGCTCGAAGCACACCAGCACTTCATCGTCGACATCGGGAATGAACCAGCTGCCGCGATTGTTGCCGCCGAAGAGCGTCGCCAGCCGTGCCCAGCCTTCGTAGCGTTGGCCATCGGCATCCGGTGTCCACGGCAGGGTGATCTTCACCCGCCCCTGGCTGTCCGGATCCTTGATGTCGATCACCAGCGCGACGAACACGCCGTACCAGCGCCCGCCCCAGCCGGTCGGCAGGCGCTCGTTCAATTGCTGTTCGAAGGGAGGCAGGTCGACGATGCGCATCGGTGCTCAACCTCGGCCGATCGCGGGGCGGTCGCACCAGAATTCGGTGCGCAGGCCGAGCTTCTGTTCGAAGCGGATATGCACTTCGGTCACCGTGTAATCGCCTTCGAACAGCGGCCCCAGGCCTTTGAGCGAGACTTTCGCGCCCACCCGCAGGGTGTCGCTGGTTTTCGCCACGCCGCGCGCGGTGACGAACCGCCGCGCCATATGGCGGAAACTCGCTTCCGAGATCGCGCGCGCCTCGGCGTCCGACGCCGGCAGCGCATGCGCCAGGGTGTTCACGCGCGCGCCGAACGCCTTCTGCAGAATCTCCGCGCCGCCGACGCCGCTATTGAGTTCGGCGCGGATCGCACTGTCGTCGGCCTCGTGTTTGGCAACGCGCTTGTCGGCAACGCTCCAGCCGGCGCCGACCAGTTTGGTGCGCTGATGGGCGAGATCGGCGCAGACCTCGAACTCGCGCAGCGTGCCGGCCCAGGCGAGTTCGACCTTGGTGCCGTTGCGCTGCGAGCGCGGCGCGGCTTTCAGCGTGGTGCCCTCGACCCAGACCTGCGCATCTTCGCGGCGGGCCAGGTCGCGGATGAAGGCCAGATCGCTCTGGTTGACCTGCGCCAGCAAGGCATGGGTCGCGCTTGTCAGGGAGACCTGAGACTGCAGCCCGTGTTCGCCGGCGATCTTGCCCAGCACATCCTTCAGGCTGGCATCGGCGAAGGCGCGGGTGCGGCGCGTCATCCGCAGATCCTGCAGACGGTCTTCGGCGGACACGCCGATCTGCGCTGTACCGCCATCGGGAAACTTGCCGGAGATCGCGCTGATGCGGCCTTCGAACAGCTTGCCTTCGCCCAGTTTCACGGTCAGCGATTTGCCGAATTCCAGTACGTCGCGGCCGAAGTGCTGGAACCCGCCTTTGCCTGCGCCGCCCCAGTTGCCGAACACCAGTTCGCAGCGCGACAGCCCTTCCTCGGATTCGTTGATATCGAGCGACATCAGGCTGTTGCCGAGCGCATCCTGAGGCCGGCCGTCGATTTCAATCGAAGGTCTTGCGGGGCTGATCGGCAATGTCGCGACTTGCGCCATGGTTTCTGCGGCCTCTGTCAGTACGGTGGTCGGTAAGACGATCAGTAAGACGATCAGTAAGACGTTCAGTAAGACCAGACGCGCAGTGCGCGCCGATCGATGTCGCGCAATGCGGTTTCGATATCGCGGGGGTCGGGCTTATCGCCGGCTTCGCCATCCGCCTGCCCGCCGGATGTCGCATCGCGCTGCTGTGCGCCGCGCGGCTCCGGAAGCACTTCGAAATCGTTGATGACCACACCCATGACCGTCTCCGTCAACCGAACGAGATCGAACCGCCGACGCTGCCGCCGAGCAATGCGTTGGGACCACTGATCGATGCGCCGGCACCTGCTGAAGCGCCTGCCGATGCGCCTAGCGATGCGCCAACGGATGCGCCTGCGCCGACCGATGCGCTGGCGCCAAGCGACACGCCGAACGACGCGCTGCCGCCGAGGCTCGCGCCCGCCGAAATATCCAGATTCACCAGTTGCCCCGGCGACATCCGCAATGGATCTTCGATGCCGTTGGCTGCGGCGATGCCCTGCCAATCCGACTTGCCGTTCTTGCCGGCCATGTTCTGCAGCGAATCGCCCTGCTTCGCGCTTTTCAGCGGCGTCTGTCCGGGCTGATTGGGCACCTTGCCGTCGCCCTTGAACGTCGCGACCAGGATCTTCTGCTGCGACAGCGTGAGATTGATGCTCGCGCGCAGCGGTTTGCCGTCGGGCGAGAAGAACTCCAGTGTCTCTTCCAGCGCTTCGACCATGCCGTCGAACAGGAACGAACCCCACTGGAACCGCAGCCCCGGCGGCGCGAGTTTCTTCGGATCCTGATCGGATTTCTGCGGGGTCATGAAATAGACCACGTCCTGGGTCAGCCGGCGCACGTCGTCGACCGCATCCTTTTCCATCGCGGTCACGTCGAACCACAGCTGCAGCGCCAGTTTGGTGGTGCCCGCGCCGACGAATTGGCGCCCGGCGTTGCCGGCGGCCTGGTCGCCGCCCTGCGGCTGCACGATCTGATTGGCGAATGTCACTTTCAGGGTTTCAGGATTGAACTGCACGAGGGTCTTTCGGCCGCCGTCCTTCTCCTTTTCGAAACTCTGATCGAGTTCGATCAACTGGGCTTTTTCCAGACTCATGCCATGGCCTCCCTGCGGTTCATGCGTCCAGCTCCTTCAGCGACAGGGTTTCGTAGGCCATCTGCAATTCTTCGATCGCGATCTGCCCATCGCGTGCGTTCATGGCCGGCGCCTTGAGCTTGACCGGCACGCAGCGCGACAGCTGGAAGCGCGCGCGCACGGTCGCACCGTCGGCCGCGAGCAGCACCACCTCGGCATTCGCGCGCAGACGCGGATCGGCGACGCTGTCGCGGAACCACTTCCACAGATCGAAGCCTTCGGTCATGCCGCGCTTGAGCGTGAGATTTCCGTAAGTCACACCGCCGTTGAGGCGGATCTGGCGATCGTTGCCGCCGCCTTCGCGGATGGTTTTCACTTCCATGTTCATTTCGAGGCCATCGCATTCGGCGAAGGCGGCATTGGCCAGCGGCTTCGCGTCGTCGCCGCGGTTGATCTCGACCGAGAAATTGAAATTCGTGAACGGATAGACGCTCATGCGCCACCCCCCGCACGGATGCGGCGAACGGCAAGGCGCATGTTCGCGGAGAGGCTCATAACTCTTCGACCACGGACAGCCGCTCGCCGCTTTGCGACAGGCGCACGGCGATGAAGCGCATCGGCAATGACGGCGCCACCCGCAGTTCCACGAACAAACGGCCCGCATCGACCGATCCGCGCGGACTGACGCCTTCGTCGGTCACCACGCGGAACGATTGCGCAGGGGTGGCGCCGGCGAACGCGCCTCGATTGAACAACTCGGTGAGCAGCAGATCGAATCCGCGCTGGATCGAACGCCGCAGCACCGGACCATTCGGTTCGAACACGTACATCGTGCCGCGCCGCAGCGCCATGCGGCGCAGCAGGATCAGCAGGCGGCGGACGTTGATCAGGCGCAGTTCCGCATCCAGCGCCAGCGTGTCCGCCGACAGCGCGAAGAACCCGCGCGGATCGTTGCGCAGCAGATTGATCTGCGCATCCTGCAGCGCCTGCCAGTCGCCGGCCGGCACCAGCGGGGTCAGCGCCACCACGTCCTTCATCGGCTCGTTCGCTGCGGCGATCCATGCGCCGCGCACGGAGGCCCGCGCGGCGAGCACGCCGACGGCGACGCCATCGGGCGGTATCGCCGCATGTCCGCGCTTCACGCCGATCGACGTCTGTTTGTTGCGCGTGTCCGACTGCAGCCACGGGAAGTACATCGCGCCATAGCTCAGTGCGCGCGCCTCGTTGAAGCCGAACGCCTGCGCATCGGCGATGTCCGGCGGCCGGCGCACCGCGCGCAGCCGCTGCGTATAGCGCAAGGCCTGTGCAGTCTCGAAGTGACGCGGCATGGAGAGCGCCACGAACTGGTCGCCGGTCGCGGCGGCCATGCGCAACGCGGCGCGATGGATCGCCAGCCACTCGGCTTCGACGAGGTCGCTGTTTTCGGGCTCGTCCTGCACCCATTCCTCGGCGCGGACCCGTACCGCGATCGGATTGGAGCCCGCGCTGCGCTCGTCGCCGACGTGGGCGAACACGCGGTAGCGATACAGCCCCTCACGCTGCGACATCGCCACATAATCGGCATCGACGCCGCGATAGATCTCGCGCTCGTCGCTGAAATCGACGAGCGTGGCTTCGAACAGTGCGTACTGCGCCCCGGCTTCGACCGGTGTCCAGGTCAGCCGGTAGGGCCCGGGGCGCACGGGGGCGTCCGGCCCATCCAGCACGGGCGCATCGATGCGCCGTGTCGTGCAGTCGAGGAAGGCACCGAAGTCGGGTTCGGACAACGCTGCTTGATCCGCTGCCGCTCCGGCCACCGCAACTGAAGCCTGCGAACACGCGCCGCGATGGGTGCGCCAGTGCGCCGGCGGCGCTGGCGGCAGGGGTTCGCCGACCGCATCGATCTCATCTTCGCGACGGCGCCAGCCCAGATGCACCGCATCGGGCATGGCCAGCAGACTGGTTTCGCTGAACACGCCGCCCGCGCCGATGCCGAGCACCGCATGCAGTCCGCAGAGCGACCGCGTGTTCTCGCGGATCAGCCGGATGTCGTCGGCATGCGCGAGCAGGCCGTCGACACTGTCCAGCGCCAGCTCGGGATCGAGAAACAGGGTGCTGTCGAATGTGGCCAGTCCGTCGCGTTCCAGCGCGGTCGCCTCCTGATGCGACGGCGACATCGCAGCGCCGAACAGGGCGTCCACGCCAAGCGGCAGCCACGCTTCGGGTGGCATCGCGTCTTCGGCCGCGAGCGGGAAGCGCTGCAGATCTTCCGGCGCGATTGCGGACAGATCGTCGCGTTGCCGATAGAACACGCTGTCGACCTGCTGTTCCCAGACGTTGGTCGGACGCTCCGGCGTCAGGCCCTGCCCACGCAGCCGCGCGACCGGACCCTGCTCGGAGGCGACGCGCAGTTCGATCTCTAGCGCTTGTGCGGAGACCACGGGTTCGAGCAAGGCGATGGCGGTGTCGTCCAATACCCGCCACGCCGGGCCGGAGACTGCGGACACGATCGCTTCGGTGCCTGAGGACGGCGGGCTTGTCGTGGCGGACGCGCGCCGTTCGATCTCGTCGATACGCATCCACACCGTGTCCGTGCCGGCATCGAAGCGGGCCCAATGCCCGGCAAACACAGTCGCCGGCAAGGCTTCGTCGAATGCGAGCCGCACCGCGCCCGCCGCCGACGATGTCGCGTCCAGATGCAAAGTCGCGAGGGTATCGACACTGTTGTCGCCGACGCGGGCGGTGCCACCGATGGCATCGGGCGATACGGAGAGGATGACGCGCTCGAAGGCGGCGAGCAGCTTCGCTTCGACGCGATAGGGCGTTGATGGTGCGGATCCGGCAGCGATCCGTTCGACGCGGATATACGCGCAAACGGCGCTGTCGCTGCCGATCTGCAGCAGATCGCCCACGCGCAGCGGCTGACGGCAGTCGAAGGCGTAACGCCCGGCGGCAGGCGAAGCGATGGCGGCCCAATCCTCCACCGCAAGCCCGCGGCGCAGCAGCGCAGTACTCAGGGTGAGCGCATCGGACCACGCCCCTTCGCAACGCGCCACGAGTGCGGCGGGTGCCAATGCGCCTGCGGTGGGCGAGACGGTAGATGAGATCGCCAGCACACCGGGCACCGCGAAGCGATTGGCGATGGCGACGGCCGGCGCCGGTTCGCCCGCAGGACGGCTGCGCAACGCTTCCGTCCACGCGGTGTGCGCGACCCGGATCACCCAGCAGCGGCGGCCGCCGTTGGCGAAGAACGCGCGCACCGAAGCGCCCAGATGGGCGACGACGCGCTCACCGCGCCTGGCGTCCCACGCAAGACGCGCATCGGCGCCGAACACCGTCGCGTATTGCGACGGGCTTTCGATCGCGACCGGAAGATGCAGCGGACCGGTCGATGCGAACCCGACGAAGACCGCGACATCCATGCGCGGCAGCGCCTCCGCCGCCGGCGGGGGCGCCACATCGACCTGGATGCCCGGCAGTCGCCGCAGGTTCGCCACGTCCGTCACTCCATCTCGAGCCGTTCGTACGCCAGCACCAGCTCTTCCATCGCGACATCGGTGCCCTTCGCGTTGAACGGGCCGCTGGTGTGCTTGATGATGCGCGCGCGCAGCAGCTTCCAGGTCTGGACGATGTCGGTGTGATCCTCGTTCTGCAGTTGGATCGTCACCGTGCGCATCGCCTTCTGGTCGCCGTTGCGGATCTGGTCGAGCCACTGGTACAGATTCAACGAACCGATGACGCCACGTTTCATGGTGACGTCGGTCGATTTGTTCATGCCGGTGATTTTCATCACGCTGTTTTCTTTGTGATTGCCGTTGCGGTATTCGGACACCGTGACTTCCATGCCGATACCGCTGAGCTCCTGGAATCCCGCCTGGGCGCCTTCGGTGACGCCGTCGCCGAGATCGACGAGGAAGTTGAACTGCACGTAAGGACGATCGCGTAACTTGGCCATGACAACACTCTCCAACGGATTTTTTCAGAACCGGAATCCTGCGGACATCAGACTTTGCGGTCGGAAGTCCATTGGCCGATGCGGAAGATGACGAATTCGGCGGGCCTTAGCGGTGCGACGCCGACCAGACAGATCAAGCGGCCGTTGTCCAGATCGTTCTGAGACATCGTCGAGCGGTCGCATTTGACGAAGTAGGCCTTCTCTGGTTTTTCGCCCAGCAGTGCGCCGTTCTGCCACTCATTGAGCAGGAAATCCTCGATCGTCCGGCGCACGTTCGCCCACAGCTGTTCGCCGTTGGGTTCGAACACCGCCCACTGCGTGCCCTTGTCGATGGAGCGTTCGAGATAGGCGAAATAGCGGCGCAGATTGACGTACTTCCATTCCGAATCCGAACTGATCGTGCGCGCGCCCCACAGGCGCATGCCGCGACCTTCGAAATAGCGGAAGCAGTTGATGCCTTCGGGATTCAGCACTTCTTGCTGCGACTTGTTGAGGAACCGCTCGAAGCCCAGCGCGAGATTCACCACCTCGTTGGCCGGCGCCTTGTAGACCGCACGGTTGATGTCGTTGCGGGCGTAGATGCCGGCCACGAATCCTGACGGCGGCATGTGCGTCTCGCGCTGGGTCACCGGATCGAGGATGCGCACCCACGGGTAGTAGAGCGCGGCGTGTTTGGAATCGAGCTGCGCGCGCATCGCCCGCACCTGACTGATCGACTGGTCGTTGCCGCTGTCCAGCACCGCGATGCAGTACTTCATCCGTTCCGCATGCGAGATCAGCGAGCGGACGATGGTTCTGGCGGTCGGCCCATAGCCGGTATCGTCGTAAAGATAGGTGGAGCCCGGCGCGCCGACGATGGAGATGTCTTCCAGATCCTCGAACTGTTTCAGCCCGGTCTTGCGATCGGTGGTGGGGTCGACCTCGCCCGCATACTCGTCCGCCTGCGGGCGGAGGCCATCGTTGCCGTCTTCGATCACGATCGAGAGGCTGCGCTGGGCGGCGGTGCTGTCGAGATTCTGCAGCGCTGCGCGCAGCCCGACGGGTGGCGACAGCGACGCGGCCGGGTCGGCGTCGAAGAACGCATTCAGCAGCTCCACGCCGGTATTGATCGCCTGGATGTCGTCGTTGCGAAACATGATCGGATTGGTGCGCGCGCGGGTCAGGCTGGCGGGATTCTCGGCGAAGTAATCGAACATCGAATCCGGGCTGCCGGCGCGCTGGTGCTCGGGGTCGAGCGGCAGGTCGGTCGCGAAGAATCCATCGCCGCCGCCCAAGGGCTCCACCACGACGTTGACGCTGACGACACGCACTTCGTAGCTGCCGGGCGTCAAATCGGCCAGCTGTACGTCGGCCGCCGCCAGATCGTCGCCCGTGGACGAGAATGCCCACGTATTGTTGACCGTGTCGCGCAGCGCGAGGTAATAGCCATCGGCCGCAGGCGGCGATGTCAAGGTGGCGTCGATCGGCCGGATCCAGACCACGTCGCGCGCCTGCAAAGCGCTGATGCGCGGTGCGCCGCCGACGCTGATCAACAGGCTTTGACCGACGCTGAAGATGAAGCTCACGCGCGCATCGCCAGCGCGCCCCGGGAAGCGGGCGAACACGGTCAGCGGCGACGGGCTGCCGGGCAGACCGCCCCGCGCGTGTCCCGACAGCGGATCTTCTTCGTCGCTCGGCGTGTAGACGCGACTGACATACAGCCGCTTGCCGCCTTCTTCGAAGAACGCGCGCGCGCCGTGCCACATGTAGTTGTCGAAGTCGCTGCCGTCGAATACCAGCTTGTCGCGGCTGCCGTAGGTGCGTTCGAACTCCACCAGGCTGGTGACGATCTCCGGTTCGAGGTTCAGGGGACCATAACGGGTCGGACCGACGAACCCGGTGGTGGTGGTGCTGACGCCCTCGATCGATTTCGCGCGGAACGAAACCTCTTCGACGAAGACACCAGGAGCCAGATACTCAGGCATAACTGTTCTCCTTGCCTAGGATTTTGCTTAAACGCAACGTGGCTTCACGCAACGCGCTCATGCGGTGGATATCAACAGCCAGGAAGCGTCCGCTTCCGGCTGACCTTCGGTTTTGGCGGTCATCGGCACGCGATACTCGAGGCGACGCGGCACTGCAGGCGACGACATCGCGTCGATCACCGTGCACGGTGCAGCCAGTTGCCCGAGTATCTCGGCCAGGTCGGGAATGTCCGGCGCCGCGACCGTCGGCGACGCAGGGGTACAGAACGCGGTCAGATCCAGCAGCCAGCGGAAGTCGCTGCGCGCTTCCGGTGGTGAAAACAGCGGTGCGCGCGGCGGCTCCGGATACGGAAACATCACCGCAACGCGACCTTGCGCATCGGCCATGCCCAGACCCGCCGACATGCCGTCGATGTTCACCGCGAGCAGACTCCACGCGGCCGCTTGTCCGCTGCCGATATCGCGCACCTGCGCGTAGACCACGGCCAGCGGCTCGGGCACCGGGCGACTGGGCGCGGAGAACAGCGGGATGCGCTCGATCAGCATCTGCGGCGATGCGGTCGACGCGCCCGGCAGTGCGATCGGCTGCGGCGGAGAGATCCACGGCGCAAGCCAGTTGAACAGACCGCGCGCTGGCAGCGCCGCGTCGAATGCGACAGGCAGGAAGCGTCCCTGCGGATCGGTCACTTCCACCCGATAACCGGTGGAGATCATCGGCGATGCGTCAAGCGCACGGCGCCAAGGCGCATCGACCGGATCGGATGGCGCGGAGGCCTCGAATTCGAAATCGCGCAGGCCGCTGACGTTGTGCGCGACATAGATGCCGCTGGGCCCGGGCAGCGCACGCTTGCGCGCGTTGGGATTGCGGCGCGGATAGACCTCCACGCGCAGTCCGTCCACTGCGGATGTCGATGCCGCCATATCCCAGAAACGCAGGCCGAGCGCGGCGTTGCGCTGCAGGACGTCGATCGTCGGCATCGCTGCGCTCAAACCACCGGCTCCTTGAATTCGAAGCGCCGGGTCTGCACCGCCGCGCCGTCGTCGACATGCACATCCGAGTCGATCAGCACCATGCGCAATGCATACGTCGCCGAGGCCGGCAGCCGCGGACGCAGGCGATCCCACAGCGTCAGATAGTCGGAGAACGACAGCGGGTCGCAGATCAGCTCGACGCCTTCGCCCGGCAGGAAGGTGTCGGTCTCCGGCAGGTAGTGATTCAGATGCCCAGCGCTGAGCACGCTCACGTCTTCCATCAGGCGCATCGCCCAGCCGAGCATGCGGTGCTGGCGCTCGGCGTCCTGCGCCCAGGGCGTGATCATGTAATGCAGATCGAGCGGCAGCGACGGACGCAGCCGCCGCCCGTCGGGCGTGCGGCGCAGGGTCAGATTCCGCACCGCGCCGTTGATCGCGACGCGATAGAGATAGATCGAGAACCCTTCCTGCATCGGGGTCTCGAAATCGCGGGTCTGATACAGGCTCACATCGAGTCCCGCGCCGAATTCATCGCGCGGATAGCGGTCGCGAAGCAGGCCGGCCAGTGCCGTGCTCGTCGCAGCGATGGCGCGGTAGTTCGCCATCCGTCATGCGTCTCCGCGCAGCGCGGCGAGCAGGGCCGCGAGCTGCACGTCGCCGGCGATGCGCCGATAGCGACGACGACCGTCGGCCGCGACGATTTCTTCGACGATGCCCGCCCGCTTCATTTGGCCCAATGCATCCATCAGCTCGTCCATCACCGTCTCGTGTCTCTCGTCCAGCCACCAGCGAAGAATTCCTTCGCTCGTGTCGCAGGCGTAGGGATTGGCGCCGAGATAATCGGCCAATGCCAGTAGCGTCGCCTGCGACCTCGCGTTCTTTTCCATTGCCCGTCGTTCTGCGACAGCTGCGAATGAATAGCGCAAGCCTCGTGCCAGATTTTGAATGCGCTCAAATGGTTGATCCGGCAGCGATTTCGTTGCGCTGGTCTGCAGTAGGCAGGATGTTTTTGTCATCGCCACCACGCGGGTTTCGCATGCATCGACGCGCGTTGCGCATGATTCGCGGGGAAGACGCGATCGGATCAAACCATCCTGCCATTCGGACATTTTTGTCCTGTCATCGAAATGCAAAGCTTTCACTGCCCACTGCAGGAGCGAAGGAAGGTGCAACAGACTGCCGAAAGCAGTGTCGTGCCTTGACCCGCCGTTCGGCTGCCAAAAGCCGTTGCGCCTACCGGCCAGGAGCACCCCTCATCCGGCCTTCGGCCACCTTCTCCCCGTGCGGGGCACAGGGAGAAGGAAAGCGACGCGGACGACAGGAGCGGCTGTGTGTTCCTTCTCCCCGCGCGCGGGGAGAAGGTGGCGCGAAGCGATGGATGGGGCGGGGCCGTCGTGATGCTTGCCGAGGAGTACCCCTCAACCGGCCTGCGGGCGAACCGTCAGGGTTCGCCAGGTCGGGAATCGACGATAAAAAAAGCGGTCAGAGCACCTGACTGCGGAACCGCCGGGGCTCGATCTGATGCTTGCGCATCAGCTCGAAGAACGCGCGGCGGTCTTTCTTCGCGGTTCTGGCCGCGATCGTGATGTTGCCGGAATGGGCGGTCAGCAACTGCTCGATATAGCTGCGCTCGAAATCGTCCACCACCCGTTTCTTGGCGTCGCGAAAAGAGACGGCACAGGCGTTGGCTGGCGCCGTCGGAGCCGCGAGATCGATATCGATGTCGGCCTCGCCGAGGGTCGCTCCCTGAGCGAGCAGCACCGCCCGTTCGATCACATGCTTCAGTTCGCGCACGTTGCCGGGCCAATGGTGCAACGACAGCTTCGCCATCGCCTGCACCGTGAGTTTGCGCGCGCAGCGGTTGAACTCCCGGCTGAAGTGGCGCGCGAAATGCGCGGCCAGGATCGGAATATCCTCGCGCCGCTCGCGCAGCGCCGGCATCGCGATATTCAGCACATTCAGCCTGAAATACAGATCCTGTCTGAATTTCTCGCGCTGCGCGAGATCGTAAAGATTGCAATTGCTTGCGGCGACGATGCGGACATCGGCGTGCTGCACGTGATTCGAGCCCACCGGTCGGTATTCCCGCTCCTGCAGGAAGCGCAGCAGTTTCGCCTGGGCCGGCAGTGGGAGACAGTCGACATCGTCCAGAAACAGCGTGCCGCCTTCCGCCTCCCTGACCAGCCCGCTGCGCGATGTGTGCGCGGTCGTGTAGGCGCCCTTGACGTGGCCGAACAGCTCGGTTTCGACCAGTTCGGCCGGAATCGCGCCGCAGTTCACGGCCACCCACGGCCGGGCCGAGCGCGCCGACAGATAGTGGATCGCCTGCGCGCAGACTTCCTTCCCGGTCCCGGTTTCGCCGGCGATCAGCACATTGGCATCGCAGCCGGCGAGGATCGGCAATCGCGCCGCGATCGCCGCGCAGGCCTGGCTTGCATAGACGAACCCGCGGATCTGCGGCGATGCCGAAGACCGCTGCGCGCCGTCGTCGACGGCGTGCGCGACTCCGCCCGCTCGTTGCAGGCGTGCGCCCAGTTCCGCCGGCGTCGACTGCGTGGAGACGAAATCCGTCGCGCCGGCATCGATCAGACGGACCAGGCCGTCGTCGTCCACGCACGGCGTGGCGACCACGATGCTGATCTCCGGCCGTTCACGCCGCACATCGGCGATGAAAGCCGCAGTGGTGTCGATATCGGCCGCGCCCGTCACCAGAACGACGCCGTCGTGCGCCAGTGCAGCCGAGGCATCGTGCGCGTGGAACGCTTCGATTCCGATGCATCGGGTCAGCAATTGCAGCACTTGCGCGACCAGCATCGACTCTTCCCTCAGGGAAAACACCGGCCATCGAGTGGATTCCATCGCGCGCCTCCAATCCCGCAGACGTTTCGCCCCGTCTGCGCATACCAACGCCGAAAGGGCAGCGGTTCGGCCATGGAGGACTTCGACGGCTGGATCCTGGTTGCGATTTAAGGCCGGCTTAAGATTGCAGGCAGACGGTAATGGCTTCGCTGAAAAGAGACATCGCAATGAAGACGCCCGCACTGACCTGGAGTCTGCTCGCGTTGGCGCTGGGAGCGGCCGGTTGCCAGCCCGAAGCGGTTCAGGCACCGACGACGGACACAGGCACGGCCGCATCGGCGGCAATGCCAGCACCCGCAGCGGCCGGACCGGCGGCCGATCCCGCATTGCTGACCCAGGCGCAGGCGCTGTTCAAGCCGATCCCCGACCAGGCACCAGCGCTGCCCGGCAATCCGGTCACTCCGGAGAAGATCGCGCTCGGCAAGATGCTCTTTTTCGACGGCCGGCTGTCCGCCAGCGGCGTGATCAGCTGCAACTCCTGCCACAACCTCGGGATGGGCGGCATCGACGGTGTGCCGACCTCGATCGGGCACGGTTTCCTCAAAGGCCCACGCAACGCACCGACGGTCTACAACGCTGTGTTCAATATCGCCCAGTTCTGGGACGGTCGCGCGGAAGATCTGAAGGCGCAGGCCAAGGGGCCGGTGCAGGCGGGCGTGGAGATGAACAACACGCCTGCCGCAGTCGAAGCCACGCTCAACTCGATGCCGGGGTATCTGAAGGCGTTTGAACTCGCGTTCCCCGGCGAAGCCAAGGCCGTGAATTTCGACAACATGGCCAAGGCGATCGAAGCGTTCGAGACCACACTCATCACGCCCGGTGCGCCATTCGACGTGTTTCTCAAAGGCGATGCGCGCGCGCTCACTGCGGATCAGCAGGTCGGCCTGAAATTGTTCATGGAGAAAGGCTGCGCCAGCTGCCACAACGGTATCAACCTCGGCGGACAGGCTTACTTCCCGTTCGGCGTGGTCCACAAGCCGTCCGACGACGTGCGTCCGGCTGGCGATGTCGGTCGGTTGACGGTGACAAAAATGAAGGCCGACGAATACGCGTTCCGCGCTGCGCCATTGCGCAATGTGGCGGTGACCGCGCCGTATTTCCATTCGGGAAAAGTATGGAAACTGCAGGAGGCGGTGACGATCATGGGCGATGCCCAGCTCGGCGCGACGCTGACGCCGGACGAAGCGGAAAAGATCCACTTGTTCTTGCATGCCCTGACCGCACCGATTCCGAAGGTGCTCTACCCGGAACTGCCCGAGCGCAGCGATACGACCTTGCCGCCAGCGGGTTGATGCCGTCGATCTACTGCTGTTGATCGACGGCTGTCGATCAATGCAACGCCTGCGGGTGCGCGATGCCCCGCAGGCGCTTTCATATCGGGCACGTTGCATGCTTTGCGCGCCATTTCGGAGGCGTAAGACAATCTTAAGCATCTACCGGCATCGTGGTCATCATCCCTCCGGAACCGGGAGTTGTCGATGCGAGTTCTTTTGCTGTCTCTGGTGCTTTGCCTGCCGTGCGTCGCAATGGCGCAATCTCTCGTCCAACTGCAGGCCGGATACGCGGATCAGGCGATCCGCGACGATCCGTCGTTCAAGGCCTTCTCCAGCGAACGCGGGCAGCGCTTTTTCCTGTCGAAACACGGCAACGATTGGAGTTGCGCGAGTTGCCACACGTCCGATCCGATGCGTAGCGGCAAGCACGATGTCACCGGACGCGAGATCCTGCCGATGGCGCCAGCCGCAAATCCGAAACGTTTCGCCGACGCGGCGAAAGCCGAGAAATGGTTCCGCCGCAACTGTCGCGATGTGCTTGGCCGCGAATGCAGCGCGCAGGAGAAAGGCGACGTGCTCGCCTGGCTCGGCAGTCTGCGCACGGGAGGTGCGCGATGAACCGCGCGATGCGTCCCCGCTCGAATCGCAGCTGGATCGCCGCCGCAGTATTGCTGTGCGCATCGACACTGTCGTTCGGCGGACACGCGGCTGGCGACGACGACGCGGTGTCGATGCGCCGCGAACCGATGCCGTCGGTGTATGTCGAAGAATGCGGCAGTTGCCATGTGCCGTATCCGCCCTCCGGCTTGCCGGCAGCCTCATGGAAAACGCTGATGGACGGGCTTGATCGCCATTTTGGCAGCGATGCCACGCTCGCGCCGGAGGCGGCGGGGACGATCCGTCGTTGGCTGCAGACGAACGCAGGGCGCGGCGTCGCGAACCGCGCCGAGCCGCTGCGCATCACCCGCACGGCATGGTTTCTGCAAGAGCACGACGACGTTCCAGTCGCCACATGGCGTTCGCCTGCCGTCAAATCCGCCGCCAACTGCATTGCCTGTCACGGCGGCGCCGAGCGAGGCGATTTTTCAGAGCACGATGTGCGTATCCCGCGCGCATCGCCCCCACGACCTGCCGCAGGACCGACGCGATGAACACTGCCCCCGCAACTTCCGCCACTGCAACCGAAACCGTCGTTGCTGCAAGCTCCGCCAAGACTGCGAAGGTTCTTGTCTGGGATCTGCCGACGCGTCTGTTCCACTGGAGTCTCGCGATCAGTTTCGCCGGCGCCTGGCTGACGTCAGACAGTGAGCGTCAGCAACTGCTGCACTTGCTGTTCGGCTACAGCCTGTTCGGCTTGATCATCTTCCGCATCGTCTGGGGATTCATCGGCAGCCGTTACGCGCGCTTCGGCAGCTTCTTCGCCGGGCCGGTTGCGACCATGCGCTATCTGGGTTCGATGGCCAAACGCCAGCCCGAGCATCACGTCGGCCACAACCCCGCCGGCGCGGCTGCGGTCTGGCTGCTGCTCGGTCTGGGTCTGGCGGTTGCCATCACCGGTTGGCAGATGGTCGCCGGCGGTGCCGGGGAATCGCTCGAAGAAGTCCACGACGCGCTCGCCATCGCGATGCTGGTGGTCGTCGGCGTGCATATCGTCGGCGTGATCGTGGCCAGCATCCTGCATCGCGCGAACCTGCCGCGCGCGATGGTGACCGGCTACAAGTCCGGGCTGCGTCCCGAAGACGGCATCACCCGGAAGTCGGGCGCTGTCGCATTGCTGATGATCGTCGCGCTGGTCGCGTTCTGGACATACGGCCTCACGACCGGATGGCTGCCGTTCGGACTGTCGGGCAGCGGCGAAGCCGCCGCCGCCGGCGAAGCGGGCGAGCAAGACGCGGATTGATGGCGCGCGACGGCATGCCGTCCGATAATGCCGCGACGACAGGAGCCGACGATGCGTGTGCTTGTGGTTGAAGACGATCCCCTGCTCGACGATGCGCTGTGCATCGGGATGCGCCAGCGCGGCTTCGCCGCCGACTGGGTACGCGACGGTATCGCTGCGGAGACCGCACTGAAGACCGAGATCTTCGCAGCGGTGATCCTCGATCTGGGCCTGCCGCGCCTGTCGGGCATGCAATTGCTGCGCCAGCGTCGCCAAGCGCGCGACTGCACACCGGTGCTGATCCTGACCGCACGCGATGCGGTGGAAGAACGCATCCAAGGCCTGGATGCGGGGGCCGACGACTACGTGGTCAAGCCGGTGGATCTCGACGAACTGGCCGCGCGCCTGCGCGCGCTGGTGCGTCGCAGCGGCGGCGATCCGCAGCCTGTGTTGCAGGTCGGCGCGCTGCGGATCGACCCCGCTGCACGACGCGTGATCTGGCACGATGCGCCGGTCGAATTGTCGCCGCGCGAATTCGATCTGCTGCTGGAATTCGCGCGTTCGCCCAATCGTTTCCTGAGCAAGGAACAGCTTGCCGAACGCCTGTACGGCTGGCACGACGAGGTGGAATCCAATGCGATCGAAGTCCACATCCATCATCTGCGCCGCAAACTCGACCCGTCGCTGATCGTCACCCAGCGCAGCGTCGGCTACATGCTGCGCACAGGCTCGCCGTGAACGGATCCAGGCACGCTGACGGAATCTCGCTGCGGGCGCTCTTGCTGATGACGATGCTGTATATCGTCGCGACGGTCTGGCTGTTGTCGGCTTTCGCAAGTTACGCGCAGGCGCGCCGCGAGCTGGGCGAACTGCTCGATGCGCATCTCGCAACCTCGGCGGCGCTGCTGGTCGCTCAGGCCTCGGAAGGCCTTGAGGAAATCGAGCTGGAACATCTGCCCGATTTCGGCGATGCCCATCAGCGCCTCGCCCTGCAAGTCTGGAAGGACGGTCGCTTGGCCGTTCACACGGTCAACGCACCCGACACGCCGCTGGCGCCGTTTCGGCACGGGTTCGCCAATGTCACCGCCGCTCGAACCGCCTGGCGCGTCTACAGCACCCGCAGCCGTGGCGGCGACTGGGTCCAGGTCGGCGAGCCGGTGTCTGCGCGGACCGATATCCTGCGCGAAGCATTGGCGCGACAGGCGTGGCCGATGCTGCTGGCCTTGCCGCTGCTGGGGATCGGAATCTGGTTCGTGATCGGGCGCGGCCTGTCGCCGCTGCAGCGGATGACGCAGGCCGTCGGTGCCCGTGCGCCGCTGGACACCACGCCGATCGTGGCCGACGATGCGCCGCACGAAATCCGCCCATTGCTCGATCGGCTCAACGACTTGTTCGCGCGCACCGGCGCGAGCATCGAGCGCGAGCACCGCTTCATCGGCGATGCATCGCACGAGCTGCGCACGCCGGTTGCGGCGATCCGCGCGCAGGCGCAGGTCGCACAGGGCGCGCGCGACGACGCTGAGCTCCAGCGCGCGCTCGCCGGCGTGATTGCGGGCTGCGACCGCATCACCGGTCTCACCGATCAATTGCTCACGCTGTCGAGACTGGAGGCGGGCGTATTGAGTTCGGCGACTGCCAAAGCATCGGTGGGGGATATCGTCCAGGACACGATCGCCGAATTCGCGTCGCTTGCACGTCGACAGCAGGCACGGATCGCGCTGGAGATTGCCGACGACTTGCGCGTCGAGTGCGATCCGCTGCTGCTGCAGATCGTGCTGCGAAATCTCGTCGGCAACGCGCTGCAATACGGCGGCGCCGGCGTCGCGATCCGCATCGCTGCCGAGCGTGAGCACGATAGGGTTTCGATCAGCGTATGCGACGACGGCCCCGGCATCGCTGCGGAACATCGCGCCCGCGCGCTGCAACGTTTCGATCGCCTCGATGCGCACGCAGTCGGCGGTGCTGGCCTCGGTCTTGCGATCGTACAGCGCATCGCCGATGCGATCGGCGCGCAGCTGTCGCTTTCGGATGGCCTCGACGGGCCCGGACTCTGCGTGCGTCTGCGGATTCCGGAGCCCCACGCGTTGCGCCGTTGAGTCGTCCTGTAACGCGCTTGGCTCCGTGAGTCGCGTGCGTTTACCGGGCCAACGTTGTGATGGCTACAGGCTTTCCGTCTGCTGCGCATGCTTCGAACAGATCCAACGTCGGCTTGCGGACGCCGGTCGCGACATCGGCGAGGCCGAGCACGCTGTGGAAGAAGTTGTCGTGCGACAGGGGTGCGCCGGCCCGCTTGCGGAGACACTGCGGATCGAGGCCGCGACGAGCGCTGAAACGATCCGAAGCCCATAGTTGCATCGGCACGTGGGTCTGTTCCTCGGGCGCGATCGCATACGGCGCGCCGTGCAGATACAGGCCATGTTCGCCGAGCGACTCGCCGTGGTCGGAGACGTACAGCAGCGCCGGATCGATGCGCGCATCGTCGCGCAGCAGGGCCGCAGCGCTGGCGAGAATGTGGTCCGTATAGAGAATGGTGTTGTCGTAGGTGTTGCGCAGCTGCTGGTCGCTGCACTGCTGCAGTTCGTTGGTGAGGCATTCCGGCTGGAATTTCGCGAATGCTTTCGGATAGCGCGCGTAGTACGCAGGGCCATGGCTGCCCAGCAGATGGATCACGAACACGGTGTCCCGCCGCACGTCGGCAAGTTCTTTCCGCAGCTGCGTCAGCAGCACTTCGTCGAAACAGCCCTCCACGTTGCAGTGAGCCGGGTCGTTGGTATCGGCGAGGAACACTTCGCGTATGCGCTTGCCCAGCTTCTTGCTGCCGGTGTTGTTGTCGAGCCAGACCGCGTCGTAACCGCCGCGCGTCAACACATCGAGCAGATTCGCGCGGTACTTCGCGACTCCATCTTCGTACTTGCGACGGCCGGGGTCGGTGAACATGCAGGGGAGCGAGGTCGCGGTGTTGGTGCCGCAACTGTGGACATTGCCGAAGTTGACCGCGCCCAGGGCCTGCATCTGCGGGTCGGTGGCGCGGTCGTAGCCGTTGCTGGAATAGCTGGACGCCCGCGCGGACTCGCCGACCGCCAGCACCAGCACCACCGGGCGCGCTCCCGTTCGCAATGCGGCGCCACGGCGCGCGTCCAGACCGATCTTTTCCAATGGGCGGTTGTCGTTGCGGGCGTGATCGATATAGGAAAGATTCGCCGCAAGCAGCGCGAACGGATTGGCGATATGCCGCAGCTCCATGTGGTTGCGCAGCAGCGAGGCGATATCCTTGCCGAAGCCCAGCGCGGCGATGCCGAGCAGAACGAAGGCGAGCACCGCCAGTTTCAGCCGCGAGAAGACCTCGCGCACCGGGCCCTGCCAGTCCACCCGCACCCAGCACATCAATGCCGCAGGAAGGATGCCCAGCGCGCCGATGCTGAGCAGCATCCGCAGATTGATCCACTCGCCGGCTTCGCGCGCATCGGTTTCGTAGACGCTGGCCAGCGCGTGACGGTCGATCACCGCGCCGTAGTTGCTGATGAAGTACGCGGCGCCGGCGGTGAGGATCAGCGCCAGCGCAAGACCGGGCTTGAAGGTCCAGCGCAGGCTCAGCGGAAGCAGGATCAGCAGCGAGATCGCGAACAGCGCGGCGGCGATCGACGCGATCACACCGAAGCCCCACAGGCCGCCCAGACCCGGCGAGTCGAAGACGATGCCCCAGAAGCGGCTGTTGAGCGCGACAACGGTGTAGGCGACGACGATCAGCAGCAGGGTATTGGCGTGCAGGGTCGGGCGGACAGGCTTCGGGAGTCTTTGCATCCGACTACCATGCGGGCCGCGCCTTATCGCAACATGATGACAAACGTAAGCATTTGCGATGATTTCGTTAGCGCCGCGTTATATGCAAGGCTGGGGAAGTCTTTCCAGCACTTGCCAGCACTCGCCAGCGCTCATTTGAATCGTGGCGCGATCCATGCATCCGGTCGACGGATCAGCGAACGCGCGGTTGCGCGGCGTATGCCTGCCACGCCATCCACAGCCAGCAGCCGAAAATCGCAGCGATGCACAACTGGCCCAGGCCCAGATAGCTTTCGACGATCTCCTGCGGCCGCAGACCCGCAGCGAGCAGGCGATTCATGTCGCCGTCGCTGTCCTCGAAGATCAGCGAGCCGAGCGGAAAAGGCTCATCGCCGGCATCGATCCGCCGCCAGCGCAGCCACGACGGCACCAGGACCACCATGCCTGTCAGCAGCGCAACGTAGCGGGTGATGGCCCAGCGCGGCCGGCGGTGCAGACGGTGGAAGAACGCAACGATGCAGAGCGTCCCGAGCACGAATTCGCCGCCGACACCGGCGGCGCTGATCCACAGCTGCTGCTGCGCGATATCCGCCACCAGGCCTTTGAAGATCAGCAGCCAACCGCCGAGCGCCGCGACGCCGATCCAGAACGGCAGTCCGCGTCGTATACCGATCCAGAGCATCGCGCCGAGCACGCCGGCGCTGAGCAGGAATGCGAGCGGTCCGGGTTCTTCGCTGGACAGCGTCAGAAAGGGCAGGGGCAACGCGAGCCGTCCGGTCAACCATGCGGCGATGGCGTGGCCGGCCTCGTGAAACGCCATGCTCAGCGTGGACTGCAGCGCAAACCGCAGCCATTCGAAGCCATCCAGTATCCATATCAGCACTGCGACTGCGGGTACGGCCAGCGTCGATGTCCACCCCGGCCTTTCCCGACGTTGTGTACTGCGGTGCCGGGCGATCGGATCCTCGAAGACACGATCATGAAAAACATCGTCCTCGGTCTCCGCATCCGCGCCGTAGGTGGCTTTCAGACGAGCCCACAGCGGATGCGAGACTTCGCGGCTGCGGCTGCCGTCTCGCGGTGCCGCAGCGTTGCGGATCGCATCCAGGGTTGCGTCGGCGATCCAGACGCCGCTGCAGTCGGCACACTGCAGCGGACGCACCGGCACCGGGCGTACGGCATCCACGGGTGCCAGCGACTGTCGCAGACAGACAGGACATCGCCCGATCGACACTGCGACACTGCGCAGATCCGCCTGCGCGAACACGCCGAGCGTGACCGCCTCGTCAGGCGCGCACCAGCGGCCGCGGCAATCGGGGCAATGGCCGCCGGTCGCGCCGCGCAGATCCTGGAACGCGACGAGCGTGCGGCTGCGGCAGGTGGGGCAACGCATCGTCGAGTCCGCGCCGACTCCAATCAGCGCGGCGTCGCGCCCGTCGATACCGGCGCTGGGGTCTTCAGCGTGCGCTCGAACAGTTCGTGGATGCGGCGATATTCGTCGTACCACGCATCCGGATGGGTGAAGCCGTGGCGCTCCAGCGGATAGCTGGCCAGTTCCCACTTGTCCTTGCGCAGTTCGATCAGCTTTTGCGCCAGCATCACCGAATCCTTGTAGAAGACGTTGTCGTCGATCATGCCGTGGCAGATCAGCAGGTGGTCCTGCAGGCCGGCGGCCAGTTCGATCGGCGATGAGCGCTTGTAGGCCTCGGGGTCGAGTTCGGGCGTATTGAGGATATTGCTGGTGTATTCGTGGTTGTACTGCGACCAGTCCGTGACCGGGCGCAGTGCGGCGCCGGCCTTGAACACGCCTGGCTGCTTGAACAGCGCCATGAAGGTCATGAAGCCGCCGTAGCTGCCGCCGTAGATGCCGACGCGGTCGCGGTCGGCCTGTTTGTTGGCGACCAGCCAATCGATGCCGTCCAGATAATCCTGCAGTTCCGGTTCGCCCATGTGCCGGTAGATTGCTGTGCGCCAGTCGCGGCCGTAGCCTTCGGAGGCGCGGAAATCCAGATCCAGCACGATGTAGCCCTGCTGCACCAGCAGGTTGTGGAACATCTGTTCGCGGAAGTAGTTCGGATACTTGTCGCTGACGTTCTGCAGATAACCGGCCCCGTGAACGAACAGCACCACCGGATAGCGCTTGCCCGCGTCCAGCGTCCTGGGCCCGTAATACTTGCCCCAGATGCTGCCGGCGCCGTGCCTGGACGGGACTTTCACGTACTCGGGCGCAAGCCAGTCGTGGCTCTTGAATTCGGCGCTGCGCGTGTCGGTGAGTTCGCGCGCATCGCCGCCGGCCGCATCCACGACCGTGAGCTGCGGCGGCAGATAGCTGTCGGAGTGGCGCACCAGCAGCTTGCTGCCGTCGGGCGAGGCGACGAAATCCTCGACACCATCCAGTGCGGTCAGTTCGCGCACCGCGCCGCCGGCCACCGGCACATCGCAGACTTCGTAGTCGCCGGGCCATGCGCGGTTGCACAGGAACTGGACGCGGCTGCCGTCGCCCGAGAGCTTCGGCGACGACGCTTCCCACGACCCCGAAGTCAGCGCACGTGGTTTGCCGCCGTCGTTGAGGTAAAGATGCGAGTAGCCGCTTTCTTCGGACAGATACCACAGCGTTTTGCCGTCCGGCAGCCAGCCGAAATCGTTGAAGTTCCAGTTGATCCAGGCGGGGTCGGTCAGGCGGTGGCGCGACTGCAGTCTGGAGCCTGCCAGATCGACGGTGGCCAGCCAGCGGTCCTTGTTGTCGATGGCGCGGATCAGGACCGCGACGTTGCGACCGTCGTCGCTCCAGTGGATCGCCGGCCCGTTGCCGTCGCCATCGGTTTCGACGCGCGCCGCGCGGTTGCCTTTGAGCGGGTCTTGTTTGGCCGCTTTGCGCAGCGCGGCGTGCGGATCGCTGCCGATGCCCGGCAGCGCATCGAACTTGAGTTCGGTCGCTTTCGCGCCGGCGATATCGACCAGCCAGAGCGTGTGCGGCAGCGGTGCGTTGCGACCGACGCGGGTGCGCACTTCCTCGAATTCTTCATAGCCCGATTCGGTGACGTACTTCGGCATCTTGCCGCCCTGTCCGGCCTCCGCGCCCTTCACGGTCGTGACCACCAGCAGCCAGCGTCCATCGGGCGACAGCGCACTGTCGGCGATCTCGACGTTCTTGCCCAGATACACGGGCGCCGGCGAGCGGGTGCCGTCCGCGCGGCGCCAAGCCTGCTCCTGCAGGCGCGCGGCTTCGCGGCGGTCGCGGTCGTTCTTCAGGGTCTGGATCAGGCGCAGCTGGCGGTCGCGCAGATCGTCTGCGGCAGGTGCCTTGCCCGGATCATCGGCGGCCTGCACATTCGCCGCCTGCACGACGCCGTTCGCACCTGTCCATCGGAACCAGTCGTTGCCCGCACGCCAGACCAGACTGCCATCGCGGCCCCACTGCGGCCGCGATTCCTGCGCTTCGCTGCGGGTCAACTGGGTCAGCGCACCGTTGCGCAGATCGCGCACGAAGATATCGCCATTGCGCGCGAAGGCCATGCGCGTGCGGGTGGCGTCGTACGCCGGCTGTGCGGCGTCCAGGCCAGCGCGAGCCACATCGTCGACCTTGACCGCAGCGCCGCCGGCAACCGGGACACGCCACTGGTCGCGGATCGTCGCGCCGTCGCGCTTGCGCTGATACAGCGCCTGTGTGCTGTCCCACGACCACCACGCCTGCTCCACGCTGCTGCCGATCCAATCGGGGTCGGCCATGATCCGGTCCATGGTCAACGTTTGCGCTGGCTGCGCGGCGGCGAATGATGCGGACACTGCGATCGCCGCAGCGATTGCGCCGCGCAGTGCGGGCGGGAAACGACAGGCATGGACGGTCATGGTGCGGCCGGAAGCGGGCGGTGGGTTTTGCAGCTTACCGATGCATGCCGCAGATGACAGGGGTTGGCCACCCGCCAGCGCAAGCGGCAAAAGATGAAACTGCCAGGCCCTAGCCCCAAACCGTGCTTTGCCGCACAATTCGCCGGGAATTCCCACGATATCCGGCAGTTGGGCGATACTTGGATGCATTCGCCGCAAGTCACACACGCAAGTGTTTGATTTGACAGGGGGCGAACCCTGCAGGGACCGTGGCGCCGAGTTCCCCGCCCCCGCCTTGCAGCGGTGGCGCTGGGCATTTCCATCCTGTCTGCAGAGGCATCCTCCCGTTCCGGCCATGCACGCCTACGTCTACAAGAGCCAACGGAAGGCCGATACCTATCTCTATCTGGCCGCGCGCGATCAATTCGAGTGCCTGCCCGAACCGCTGCGCGCGCAGCTCGGGCCGCTGCAGTTCGTGCTCGACGTGGCGCTGACGCCCGCGCGGAAGCTCGCCCGGGTCGATCCCGCCGTGGTCCGTGCCAACCTGGCCGCGCAGGGTTTCCACGTCCAGTTTCCCCCGACCATGCTCGATCCGATGACCGAAGACTGGGGGACGGATGGCTGAGCACGACGTGATCAATACGGCGTCGCCGCAGTTCCGCTTCGGTCCGCTGCCGTTGCTGGCCGGGCTGGTGCTGACCGCGCTGGCCGGTGTCGGCGGCGCGCTGCTCGGCGGCGTGGGCGGCGGTGCGCTGGCGGTGGCCGCCGGTCTGCTGGCCCAGCCGGCGTTCGCGCTGGCGGCCCGCGGCGGCCGTTTCCTGCCGCGCCAGGCCGGCCGCGAGGCATGGCCGATCGCTGCGCTCTGGACGCTGGCGCTGCTGGCCCTGTTCGCGCTGATCGCCTGGCCGCTGTCGGCATTGCTGGAGGGGCGGACACTGGGCGCGGCGGTCGCGGTCAGCGCAGTCGTCGGCGGTGCGTTGATTGGACTGTGGCGGACCTGGCCGCTGTGGCGCTGGCAGGAAGGCGAGGGCGGTGCGCTGCACGCGCATTGGCGCGCATTGGCCGAGATCGACACCCGCGCGTGGCGCGGTCTGGGCGTGGCGCTGCTGCTGGCGCTGCCGCTGGCCGGCATCCTGCTGCTGGCGTGGCCGGCCCTGATGTCGCCGCCGCTGCGCTGGCTCACGGCGGGCCTGTGCGCGCTGGCGTGGCCGCTCGCGCATCGCGCGCTGCTGCGCCTGCCGTCGCCGTCGCCGGTCACGGCCGATGCGCTGTTGCAGGCAGCCATCGACGATGAGGATGCCGAGGCGTCGGCCCTCGATGCGACCGCGCTGCCTGGCGATGCGGATCTGGGAGCGGCGCTCTATGCCGCCGCGCGCCAGGGCCGCGCCGAACGCGCGCTCGCGCTGCTCGACGCGGGCGCCGATCCGTATGCGCTGCCGCCTGCCGATGCCCGCGATCAGCGCAATCTGCCGATGCTGGCCGCCGTGCTGCCCGATCTGCGCCTGCTGCGCGCGCTGATCGCGCACGGGATCGATCTGAATGCCGCGCATGCCGGGATGACGCCGCTCATCGCCGCCACCCGCGACAGTTGGCACGGCCGTCCGGAAGCGGTGATGACGCTGCTGACCAACGGTGCCGATCCGCGCACCGCCGACAGCGAAGGCAACACACCGTTGCATCACGCTGCGCGCAGTTCCGACCCTGGCGTGGCCGCACTGCTGCGCGATGCCGGCGCCGAAATCGACCCGCTCAATCGCGATGGCGCCAGCCCATTGGCATTGGCCTGCACCGCCGGCAACTGGCGGCTCGCGCGTTTCCTGCTGGAACGCGGCGCCAAACCCGAATTGCCCGGCGCGCTGCCGGCGCTGCATGCGGCGGCGGGCGGCGACGAAGACGATCCGGCCGGCGTGCAACTCCTGCTGAAGCATCGCGCCAAGGCCGACGCCCGCGATCCGCGCGGCCGCAGTGCGCTGCACGGAGCGGCCTACGCCGGGCATCCGGAGATCATCGGCATCCTGCTGGGCGCCGGCGCGGACATCCACGCCCGCGACGGCCAGCAGCGGACCCCTTTCCTCGAAGCCGCGCGCGGCGGCCGCATGCCGGCGCTGCTGGCGTTGATCGACGCGCGCCCCGATGTGCATGCGGTGGACGCGCACGGTCGCCATGCGCTGATCCTGGCCTGCATGGCCGATGCGCCGTCGCCGGCGCTGATCCGCGCGTTGCTGGATCTCGGACTCGACACCGCGCATGCCGATTGCGATGGCAAGCGTGCGATCGACCGCGCCGCCGCCGCCGGCCGCTGGGCGCTGGTGTCGGCGATCGATCCGCACTATCTGTTGCCCGCCAGCGTGGGTGCCGATAGCGAGGCGCCGCTGCCGGACCGTTCGCCGATCTCGCTGCTGCGCGATGCGCTGTACGAGGGGCGCGACGACCAGTTGCAGCGTTTGCTGCCGCTGGTGACGGCGCAGGAGCTCGGCGATCTGCTGCGCGACGGCGCTTCGCCGGCGGGGCCCGCCCAGATCGACTGGCTGCTGCGCCATGGCGCCGATCCTGAAATGCGCGACGCCGCCGGCGACACGCCGATGTTCGCGTGGCTGGCGCAGGGGCCTGCTGCGGTGCCTTCGATGCAGGCCCTGCTGCGGCGTGGCGTTTCGCCGGCAGGCGCGGGCGGACTGTCGCGCTTCCTCGCCGCCTGCGTCGCTGCGGACCGGGCGGATCGCAGTCTGGAAAAATTCGCGCTGGACCTGCTCGAGCGCGGCGCCGACCCGTTCGCGACCACCCCGGCCGGCGACCCGCCGTTGACCCTGGCGGTGCGCCTGGGTTGGAGCCAGCTGATCGCGCGTCTGGTGGGCATCGGCATTGCCCTGGATGCGCGCGATCAGCACGGCATGACCGCGCTGCATCTCGCCGCCGCGCTGCGCCGCGAACCTCTCCTCAAGCAGCTGATCCTGCACGGCGCGTCGCCGAACGTGCGCGCCGCCGATGGCCAGACGCCGCTGGGCGTGGCGCTGTCCAGCGGCCGTCGCGATCTGGCCGATTGGCTGGATTGGCGGCAATGGCCGCTACCGGGCCGCGCCCTGCGACCGTCCGACCTGCCGCAGGCGGCGGTGGTCGGGGATGCCGACGCCGTGCGCCGGCTGCTGGATCTGGGTATGCCGATCGACACCACCGACGCGCAGGGCTGCACCGCATTGCTGCGCGCGGCCGGCGGCGGCCACCGCACGGTGGTCGAGCTGCTGCTGGCGCGCGGCGCCGATCCCAGACTCGCCGCACGCACCGGCGCCACCCCGCTGTCGGCGGCGGTGAGCATGCGCCAGGTCGAGATCGTCGACCGGCTGCTGGCGGCCGGCGCAACGCTGGAACAGCGTCTGCCGGGCGAGGTGACCGTGCTGATGCTGGCGGCAGCGCTCGGTTTGCCTGATGTGTGCACGCGGCTGCTCGCAGCGGGCGCCAATATCAACGCCACCGATTCGCAGGGCCTCACTCCGCTGCACTGCGCGGCGCTGTTCGGCTTCACCACCCGCGACCGGCGTCGACTGATCGCCCTGCTCGACGCGTTGCTGCTGGCCGGTGCCGATCCCGATGTGCAGGCCGCCGGTGGCGTCACCCCGCTGTTGCTGTTGCTCGGCGCGCGCGCCGAGCCGGGCACCGCCTGCGACGAAGACGTGGTGCTGGCCGGCATGGCGCGTCTGCTCGACGAAAGCGCCACGTTGCAGGTGCGCGATCCGCGCGGTTTCGGTCCGCTGCATCTGGCCGCGCTGCATGGTCTGTTGCGGGTCACGCAGCAGCTGCTGCACGACGGCGCCGAGCCGGAAAGTCGCGATGCGCTCAATCGCACGCCGCGCGAGATCGCGGTGATGCGCGGTTTCGTGGATGTGGCTGCGGAGTTCGTGCCGCAGCCGGGCGGTGTGTCGATGGCGCGGTTTTTGAAGAATCGCGAGAGTTGATCTTTCGTGCCGACGGTCATCGAAGCACCGTCATCGCGGCGAACCTCAGGATCCAGTTTTTGGCATTTGGGTTGAGCAAGGTAACGAACAGCCAAAGCTTCCGCGCGCAAGCGCGGAAGCTCTGCAGTTGTTTTCAAGGCGTATCGCCACGCTCGACCCGATTGATCAAAGCGCAGCGAAAGCTGGATCCCGGCCTTCATCGGAGCGACGACAGTAGTGCTCCCGTCAACGAAAAGGCGGCTCACCGCCCCAACGGCAACCCCCGAAACGCCTTCACCGTGCGCAGCACGAAACTCGAATTCACATCCGCCACCCCGGTCTGATTCAACAACCGGTCGAGCAGAAAACGCGAGAAGTGTTCGAGATCGCGCACCACCACCTGCAGCAGATAGTCCATATCGCCGGTCAGCGCATAACAGGCCACCACTTCATCCCAATCGTTGACGAAGCCGGCGAACGCGGCTACCGCCTCGGCGTCGTGGCGCGCCAGCTGCACGCGGACGAAAGCCTGCAGGCCCAGGCCCAGGCGTTCGGGGTCGACCTCGGCGCGATAGCCGGCGATCACGCCTTCGCGCTCCAGTCGCTGGACCCGGCGCAGACAGGCCGAGGGCGACAGATGCACGCGCTCGGCCAGCTCGGCATTGGTCTGGCGCCCGGCGCGCTGCAGTTCGGCCAACAGCAGCAGATCGATGCGGTCCAGGTCGCTGACAGGCATTGAAATTGCTCGAATATGGAATATTACGGTCGATTATTGCTCAAAAAAGCCAGAATGCCGCAACCAGGCAAGCTTATTGCGCCGAGATGCGCTTACAGTGGCCCTGTTGCCACCGGCCATGGAGCTGCACCGTGAACGTCGTCCCCCAGCGCGTCGAACACCAGATGACCGACAAGGGCTATGTCCCGCTCTACACCACGGCTGTGGTCGAGCAGCCGTGGAGCAGCTACACCCGCACCGACCACGACGTCTGGGCGACGCTGTTCGAACGCCAGCAGCAGCTGTTGGTCGGTCGCGCCAGCACCGAGTTCCTGCGCAGCCAGCGCGACATGGGTATGTCCGCGCATGAAATTCCAAAATTCGACGACCTCAACCGCATGCTCCGTGCCGCCACCGGCTGGGAGATCATCGGTGTCGAAGGCCTGTTGCCGGAGCTGGTGTTCTTCGAGCATCTCGCCAACCGCCGCTTCCCGGTGACCTGGTGGATCCGCAAGCCCGAGCAGCTCGACTATCTGGCCGAGCCGGATCTCTTCCACGACCTGTTCGGCCACGTGCCGCTGCTGATGAACCCGGTGTTCGCCGATTACATGGCCGCCTACGGCCGCGGCGGGGTGAAGGCGCACGCGCTGGGCACGGAGGCGCTGGCCAACCTCACCCGGCTCTACTGGTACACGGTCGAGTTCGGTCTGATCCGCGAAGCCGATGGCCTGCGCATCTACGGTGCCGGCATCGTCAGTTCCAAGGGCGAAAGCATCCACTGCCTGGAAAGCGCCACGCCCAACCGGATCGGCTTCGATCTGGAGCGGATCATGCGCACGCGCTACCGCATCGACAGCTATCAAAAGACCTATTTCGTCATCGACAGCTACCAGCAGCTGATGGACGCCACCCGCCCGGATTTCACCCCGATCTACGGTCGCCTGGCCGAACAGGCAACGGTCCCGGCCGGAAGCGTGCTGGACACCGATACCGTGTACCAGCGCGGCAGCGGCGAGGGTTGGCCCACAGACGCCGACGTCTGAGGTTCCAGACAGACTCTCGGCACGTCCGGGGTTCGCCCGGGCGCTTTCCTCCGAACAGCCGCCCCACTTTTTCGTGCCGCACTCGCGGAGCCCGCCCCGGGAGGCTGCTCCATGCCCGCGTGTGCCAGCGCACCGACAAGCCGCCATCGCCCCTGCGATGCTGTCTGTCTGCTTGCGTTGCCAACGACAACGCCGCCGACTTGATCCGGATCAAGTCGGCGTTCGCCCCCGGTTCATAGAATTCGCCGCAACCCGGAGGCAACGCATGCAAACCGATACTTACAACGACAAAGTAGTCCTGCAATTCTCGGTGATGACCGTGGTCTGGGGCATCGTCGGGATGCTGGTGGGCGTGCTGATCGCCGCCCAGCTCTACTGGCCCGCCCTCAATTTCGACTTGCCCTGGCTGTCGTACGGCCGGCTGCGGCCGCTGCACACCAATGCGGTGATCTTCGCCTTCGGCGGCTGCGCGCTGTTCGGGACCAGCCTGTACGTGGTGCAGCGCACGTGTCACGTGCGGCTGCTGTCGGACAAGCTGGCCGCGTTCGTGTTCTGGGGCTGGCAGCTGGTGATCCTGCTGGCCGCCATCACCCTGCCGCTGGGTCTCACCCAGGGCAAGGAATACGCCGAGCTGATCTGGCCGATCGACATCCTGATCGCGGTGGTATGGGTGGCGTACGCGGTGCTGTTCTTCGGCACCATCGCCAAGCGCCGGGTCAAGCACATCTATGTCGCGAACTGGTTCTACGGCGCCTTCATCATCGCAGTGGCGCTGCTGCACATCGTCAACAGCCTGCAGCTCCCGGTGTCGATGACCAGCTCGTTCCCGGTCTACAGCGGCGCGGTCGATGCGATGGTGCAGTGGTGGTACGGCCACAACGCGGTCGGTTTTTTCCTGACCGCCGGGTTCCTGGGGATGATGTATTACTTCGTGCCCAAGCAGTGCGGGCGCCCGATCTATTCCTACCGGCTCTCGATCGTGCACTTCTGGGCGCTGATCGCAATCTACATGTGGGCCGGTCCGCACCATCTGCAGTACACCGCGCTGCCGGACTGGGCGCAGA
>JBIITV010000073.1:0-21848 GCA_044340325.1 Lysobacteraceae bacterium | reverse complement strand
CCCAACACCACCACTGACGGACCCATTTCGTACTCCAGAACCCGTTGTAGGAGCGGCTTCAGCCGCGAATCCGGTCATTCTGTGGCCGTGATCGCGGCTGAAGCCGCTGCTACGAACCGCCAATCCGACACGGAAAAAGCCGGAGGGACAAATGCCCCATCCGGCTTTTGTGCATTATCCGGGTTTCGGGGGCTTGGGGCCACCCTTGGTCCGCTTCTCGGGCCTGCGGCGACAGCCCTTCACCCGGCCTGTCGGCCCCCTCCCCCGTATTGCGGGGAGAGGGAAAGCCAGTTGCTCAAGGCAACACAGGAACGGACTCAGAACCCGCGTGAACTGAAGGCGCTGAAATCCAGCGGCAGGCACTGGGCTTCGGTCGTGCAATTGAAGCCCGGCCACTGCATCGCGTGCAACACCTGCTGCTGCGGGCGGTTGATGATGAAGCTGCGGATCGCATCCGCCGCCGCAGGCGAACGGCTGTCGGTCTCGCCGATGATCCAGGGCCGGCGGCCGAAATTGCCAGTCACCTGATAGGCGCGATTCAGGCCGCCGGTGATGTCGCCGGAACTGGTGTAGCTGTGCAGCGAGTAGACCGACGGCAGCGGCGAGAGAAACTGCGGCATCCGCGCGAGGCGGTTATCGGCATCCCAACTGTTGCCGACGATGACCGAGAAGCCGACCGTATCCTGATTGCCGTAGGCGGCCACATAACGACCCCACAGGAAACGCAGATAGCCGGGGCTGTTGGCGGTGCCTTCGACGATGTCTTTCGCGCACTGGCCGTGTGCGGCGAGATTGGACGGCGGTATGTACTCATTACCGAGGTCGATCAGATACGGCATGCCGGAGTCCACCGCGATGGCGCGCACTTCCTTCGCGACACCCCAGGCCTCCTCGAACAATTCGTTCACCAGCGGCGAACCCGCATACAGCTGCTGACGCAGCGATGCCGGAATGGCGGAATTGTTGCAGGACATGAAGTCGTTGATCCACTGCGGACCCAGCGCGATCATCACCCGCTCGAAACCGGCCGCGCGGATGTCGTTGAGGTAGGTCCGAATGTTGTTCTGGTACTGCAGCGGGATGAAATACTCGTCTCCCGGCGGGCAGGTCTTGGTGCCGGTGCTCCGGCATTTGCGCGAGGTCTCGGCGGGAGAGGTGGTGATCGTTTCGCCGGGCGAATGCGCGAAAAACACCATGACCCGCAGCGAACGCTGACCGCCCGCATACATCTGCTGCAATTGGCTCTGGACGGTCTCGCGCACGCCCGACTCGTGGTAGTGCAGCATGATTCCGTAGTTGTAGCCTCCGTCCGGAGCCGACGCGGGATGCCGGTAGAAATTGTGATTCGAGCCGCCGCGGTGAGTGGTGATCGGCGGAACGCCCTGCGCCTGCTGACCTGTGACCGTGACCGAGCCGAGCAACGGCCCGTTCGTGGCGTTGGCGCGCAGTTGAAAGATGCAGGAAGCACCGACCGGAATGATGTTCGCCGCCTGGTTGAACGACCCTGCGCCACTGGTAGCGAAGGTCGATTGCGCGGCGCCCGCACAGGAGGACATCACATACGCCTGCGAAGCGCCGGCGCTGTTCCAGCTCAAGGTCGTGCTGCCTGTCGATTGGCCGACGGGAATGGTGACCGTCGTCGGCGAGGCGGAAATGCTGCCGCTCACGCTCTGGCCGGCAACGCCGGTGACGTTTGCGCTCCCCAGCAGAGGCCCGGATGCGCTGTCCGCACGCAGGCGGAAGACGCAGCTGGCGCCCACAGTAATCCACGCTGCTACTTGGCTGTAGCTGCCCGCACCGCTGGAGGCGAATGGCGCTTCGCCACTGCCGCAGTCGCCGGTGACGACGAAGCCGGAAGCGTTCTGCCCATTCCAACTCACCGTGGTGCTGCCGCTGGATTGGCCTGCTGGGATGCTCACCGTATTGGGCGAAACGGAAATGCTGCCGCTCGGGGTGGGCCCCGTTCCGGCGACGCCGGTGACCGTCACACTGTCCAGAATCGGTCCGTTCACGGTTTCCGAGCGCAGACGGAACAGGCAGCTTGCGCCGACCGTGATCCAGGGCGCGGTGACGCTGTGGGTGCCCGCACCTGTGGAGCCCATCAGCTGTTCGCCGCCGCCACAATCGACGGTGACGTGGAAGGTGGATCCGTACTCGCCGACCCAACCGATATTGGTGCTGCCCACGGACTGGCCCGGGGGAATCACCACCGTGGTCGGAACGCCGGTGATCGCGCCGTTGGTGGTCACGCCGATGACCGTCACCGTACTGAGCACGGTACCGGTGACCGTCCAGGAACGGAGCCGGAACGTACATGACGAACCGATCTGGATCCACGGCACGTTGACGCTGTGGGTGCCCGCAGAGGTAGAGGCCATCAGCTGTTCGCCACCGCCGCAGTTGACGGTGACATGGAAGGCGCTGGCGCCGCTGGCAGTCCACGTCATGTTGGTATCCCCGACGCTACCGCCAATGGGGATGACGACGACGGAGGGAGAGGCGCTGAGGGTGCCGCTCTGGGCGAAGGCAGTCGGCACGATGCCGAGGCAGAGCAACACGGCCAGCAATCTGTAGAGCATTCTCATCGGATGGGCTGTCCTGTGATGGGTTCACGGACGCGGGTGGCGGATAGGGGCCTTTCCCACGTTGCGCAGGGCGCGCAGACAGTTAGAGCGTGGAATGCGCTGAAAGCGGATCATCAGGGGCTCCGCATGGCCCCGATACAGACGGCACCGGCCCGGATAGCGGCGGCCTTTCCCGCCGCCTTACCCGCCGCGCACGAAATACAGTGTGATCAGACCACAGCCGAGGGCCACGGCGCCGACCACACGCAGCTGGCGCGCAGGCATCGACAACAGTTGCTCGGCAGTCCGCTTCCAGACGTTGGGAAAGGCGAACAGCGCGAGTCCTTCGAGCACCGCGACGAGCGCGAGCGCGGCCCAGAGGTCGGTCATGTGCGAACCAATCAGCGATCGCTGCGCATGTACTGCAGGAACGGATCGTCCTTGTCCAGCACGATCACCGCATCGCCGTCGGAGAACGAGCCTCGATAGGCTTCGAGACTGCGCTGGAAGGCGTAGAAGCCCGGGTCGGCGTTGGCCGCGCCGCCGTAGATGCGCGCCGCTTCGCCGTCGCCCTCGCCTCGCATCACCTGCGCGTCGCGTTCGGCTTCGGCGAGGATCACGTTGCGGTCGCGGTCGGCCTTGGCGCGGATCTCGTTGGCCTGCTCTTCGCCTTCGGCGCGGAGCTTGCTGGCCACCTGCTGGCGCTGTGCGCTCATCCGGCGGTACACGTCGCGGATGACCTGGCTGTCGGTGGGCAGATCAATCTGCTTGATGCGCAGATCGACGATGCGCACGCCAAGCGTGGCAGCGGCCTTGTTGATGGCGACCAGTTGGGCGCTGGCGATCTTGCTGCGTTCGCCGGACACCACTTCGGACAGCGTGCGCGCGTTGATCTCGTTGCGCAGCGCGTCCTTGATGATCGGCGCGAGGCGGTCGATGGCAGCGGCTTCGTCACCGGCGGTGGCGCGATAGAAGGCACGGCTGTCGCGGATCTGGCCGACGGCGAAGAAATCGACGCTCACGTCCTTGCGTTCGGAGGTGAGGTAGCGCTCGGGCTCGGCCGGGAGCACCTGGAAGCGGCCGTCGAAGATGCGGGCGCTTTCGACCAGCGGCACTTTGAAATGCAGGCCGGGGCCGAGGTCGCTGCGCACGACCTTGCCGAGGTTCAGCACGATGGCGGTATGGCCTTCGCGCACAACGAACATGGAGCCGAGCAGCGCGAACAGCGCGGTCGCGGCCAGCGGAATCCAGAGGGACATTCTCATCGGCTGCCTCCATTGCGGCCCGCGCTGCGGGCCTTGCGGGCGGTCGTGGGTTCTTCGGGCGTGGCGGTGACGGCGGGCGCGATCAGCTCCGGCGGCAGGGCCTCGTTGCCGGTCGTGGCCGGGCCGCGACCCGGGGCAACAGGCAGATACAGCAGCTGACGGCTGTCGCCACCGACGATCTTGCGGTTGTCGGCCAGCACCTGCTGCACAGTTTCCAGCCACAGACGTTTGCGGGTGACTTCCGGCGCGCCGCGGTACTGCTGCAGCAGCAGGGTGAACCGGGTGGCGTCACCGGTGGCGCGGGCGATGGACGCAGTCTTGTAGCCTTCGGCGACGGTACGGGTGCGCGCGGCTTCGCCTCGGGCTTCAGGCACGATCTTCGCGGCGTAGGCGCGGGCCTCGCTGATCAGACGGTCCTTGTCCTGCTGGGCGCTGTTCACGTCATCGAAGGCGGGCTTCACTTCTTCCGGCGGACGCGCATTGGGCAGATTCAGTTCGGTGACCGCCAGACCAGTGTTGTAGTTCTGCAGGGATTTCTGCAGGCGCACGCGCGCGGCCACGGCCAGCGCGTTGCGCTCGCCGAGCACGGTGTCGAGCGTGGAGCGGCCGACCTGTTCGCGCACCGAACTGAGCGCAGCCTGTTTCAACATGGCCTCGGCGTCGCGGGTGCCGAACAGCGACAGGCGCGGGTCGCTGATGCGGTACTGCACGTTGATCTCGACCTGGACGATGTTCTCGTCGCTGGTCAGCACCGGCACGCTGTCGCTGTAGTTCTTGATCTGGGTGGCGTTGACCTTGTAGACGCGCTCGATCGGCCACGGCAGCTTGAAACTGGGACCCGGATCCATGGTCCGATCGAACTTGCCGAAGCGCAGCACCACGCCGCGCTCCTGTTCGGTGATCAGCACGAAGGAGCTGAAAAGCAGCAGGATACCGAGGGCGATCAGCACCCAGCGCACCGGGTTGCCGCCGGGGCCGCCGCCATCGATGATCCCGCGCAAGCGGGCGAGGATGTCGTCGAAACCGCCACCCCCACCGCCACGACCGGTCTGTCGGGGCTTCCATTGCGGGCGGTTGCCCCCGCCGGAGGCGGAGTCGTCGTTGTTGTTACCGGGAGTATTCCAGGCCATGCCTGCTCCAAAGCGAATGCGCTCCGCAGGAATGCGGGCACGGGGTGGACATTACAAGTGCGGCGATCGAATGAATACTACCGGGGAAGATCGTCGTCATCGGGAGGCAACAACGGTTCGAGCACATCGCCGCCGGGACCGGCCGCCAGTTTCTCGGCGTCGGCAAGGGCGAGATCGAGCTCAAGCGTCCAGCCGCCGTCGTCATCGTGCGTTTCCGCGCGCACCGCCTCCAGCGCAAACAGCCGGGCGCGCAGCTGACCCGCGCGCGGCGGCAGGCGCACAGTGCCCGCGACCCGGCGCAGGCCCAGCCGCGCCACCAGCGCCGCGCGCAGCAGATCGAGTCCCAGGCCATCGCGGGCCGACAGCCAGACGCGTTCGCGGGCGATCTCCTCCAGACCATGGCCATCGGCGTCGGCCTCGCCCACCGGCTGCAGGGCAAGGTCGTGGCGCGGCGCAACGCCCTCGATGCGGTCGATCTTGTTGAAGACCAGCAACTGCGGGATGTCGCCGGCGCCCACTTCGGCCAACACCGCATCGACCTGCGCGATGCGCTCGTCGCGCAGCGGATCGGCGGCATCGATCACATGCAGCAGCAGATCGGCCTCGCGCGCTTCCGACAGCGTGGAGCGGAACGCCGCTACGAGATCGTGCGGCAAGTCGCGGACGAAGCCGACGGTGTCGGCCAGCATCGCCGCCCCACCGGGCAGGGAAATGCGACGTACGGTGGGGTCGAGGGTCGCGAACAGGCGGTCGTCCGCGTAGGCGTCGGCGCCGGTCATGGCGTTGAACAGCGTCGATTTGCCGGCGTTGGTATAGCCCACCAGAGCGACGCGCGGCAGTTCGCTGCGGACCCGGGCGCGGCGCATCTGGGTGTGCTGCACTTCGACCTTTTCGAGACGCTTCTGCAGTTGTTCGACGCGCTTCTGCAACAGGCGACGATCGGTTTCGAGCTGGGTTTCGCCGGGACCGCGCAGACCGATGGCGCCGCCGCGCTGGCGTTCGAGATGGCTCCAGCCTCGCACCAGACGCGTGGCCATGTGCCGCAGCTGCGCGAGCTCCACCTGCAGCTTGCCTTCGTGACTGCGCGCGCGCTGGGCGAAGATGTCGAGGATCAGGCCGGTGCGGTCGACCACCCGGCGACCGAGCGCCTTTTCGAGGTTGCGCTCCTGCACCGGGCTGAGCCTGTGGTTGACCAGGACCAGATCGGCGCCGGTGGCATCGGCGGCGGCCTTGGCTTCTTCCAGCTTGCCGCTGCCGATGAGGATGGCGGCGTTGGGACGGTCGATGCGGGCGTGCAGCAGCGCTGCGACCGTGGCACCGGCGGAACGGGCGAGATCGGCGAACTCTTCCAGCACGTCCGGTTCCGGTGGACCGCCGGCGTGGGGCTGGATCAACAGCGCGATTTCGCCCTTGCGGGATCGTTCGAACAAACCGGGACACCGATGAAGAGAGGACGCGCAGTATGCCCCGCGCAACGGCTGGGCGCGCGTTCCGATGCGAATGAAGCGATGCGAATGAAGCGAAGCCCGGCCCCGGGAGGTGCCCGGGGCAGGTGCGTCGGATCGATCAGTCGGCGCCGCCGGGCCCGCTGTCGTCGTCGTGCTCGGACGAATGCACATAACCGCCGCCCGGTCCCACGCGGACATTCCGCGCCGGCACCACCGTGGAGATCGCGTGCTTGTAGACCATCTGACTGACAGTGTTGCGCAGCAGGACGACGAACTGATCGAAGGATTCGATGGTGCCCTGCAATTTGATGCCGTTGACGAGGTAGATCGACACCGGAACGCGTTCGCGACGCAACGCATTCAGGAAAGGATCCTGCAAAGACTGCCCCTTGGACATGGTGTTCCCCATTTGGGTTCTTGTTTTTGGATGCCGCACGATGACGGCGACTGCATGGTGCATGGACTGCCGACAGCCCCGGTCGCAATGCGACACGGCACTCCCCTGCCGGACCCTTCGATGGTTGCACAACTGCGCGCGGACCGGAAGCCGGTCGAACGTCGCACAGCGGAGCGCCGGCACGGCGAACCGCAAGCGTGCCGGTCAGGCGCCGAGGAAGCCGTGCAGCGCCACGTCCAACCGCGCGGCGTCCGTTTCCGGGTCGAACCACGGCAGAGCGGGATCGCCGCGCAGCCAGGTGAGCTGACGCTTGGCCAGCTGACGCGTGGCGAAGATCGCACGGTCGCGGAATTCGGTCACGGAAAGCACGCCGTCAAGGTGCTCCCAGGCCTGCCGATAGCCGACAGCGCGCAACGCCGGCAAGTCCAACGGCGCCGGATGCATCCGCAGTTCCGGCAAGGCACGGAGGAGACGGACTTCATCGAGAAAGCCGGCATCGAGCATCGCGTCGAACCGGCGCTCGATCCGCGCATGCAGCACGGCGCGGTCGCGCGGCGCGGCGGCGATTTTCAGCACGCGGCACGGGAACCGCTGCGATGCTGCGGCGGATTCGCGCTGCCAGTCCGAGATCGATCGACCGCTGAGCCGGTACACCTCCAGCGCGCGCTGGATGCGCTGCGGATCGTTGACATGGATGCGCACGGCGGCGGCGGGATCCACCGACGCCAGCTCCGCATGCATCGCCGCCCAGCCGCGCGCACCGGCTTCGGCTTCCAGCTGCGCGCGCGTCGCCGGATCGGCCTCGGGCATCGGCGACAGCCCCTGCAGCAGCGCGCGGAAATACAGGCCGGTGCCGCCGGCCAGAATCGGCAGACGGCCGCGCGCGATGATGTCGTCGACCGCAGCGCGCGCATCCTTGGCGAAATCCGCCGCCGAATAAGGCTGCCACGGTTCGCGGACATCGATCAGATGATGCGGCACGGCTGCGCGCTCATCGGTCGTGGGCTTGGCCGCGCCGATATCGAGTCCGCGATACACCAGCGCCGAATCGACGCTGACGATCTCGCCGTCGAAGCGCTGCGCCCAGTCCAGCGCGAGCGCGGTCTTGCCCGAGGCGGTCGGGCCCATCAGTGCGATGGCGAGGGGGCGGGTGTCGGTGGTCATGAATTCCAACGTTCGTGGGAGCGGCTTCAGCCGCGATCATCGAGGCCAAGATCATCCATACCACGAGCATCGGGGCTGAAGCCCCTCCTACAACGCTCAATACCCATGCACCTTCAACGTCTCCATTACGCCCTTGTGCCGGAACTGGACTTCGTCCGAAGGCGCTTTCCCGAGCCGGCTGACCACGAAGATCGCGATGCACGCCACGATCACGCCCGGCACCATTTCGTACAGTTCGCTGCCATGTAGTTTCACCGCGATCTCTTTCCACAGGATCACCGTAGCTGCGCCCGTCAGCATGCCGGCGAGCGCGCCGCTGCGGGTCATGCGGCCCCAGAACAGCGAGAGCAACACCACCGGGCCGAACGCGGCGCCGAAGCCGGCCCAGGCATATGACACCAGTCCGAGCACGCGGCTGTCGGGGTCGCGCGCGATCCAGATCGCCAGCAGCGCCACCATCAGCACCATCGCGCGGCCGAACCACACCAGCTCGCGCTGGCTCGCGTGGGGGCGCAGGAATCCTTTGTAGAAGTCTTCGGTGAGTGCGCTGGAACAGACCAGCAGCTGGCACGACAGCGTGCTCATGATCGCAGCCAGAATCGCCGACAGCAGCACGCCCGCGACCCACGGATTGAACAACACGGTCGCGAGCTGGATGAAGACGCGTTCGGAATTTTCGGCGACCGGGCCGACCTGGTCCGGATGCTGCGCGAAATAGGCATTGCCGAAGAAGCCCACCGCCATCGCGCCGAACAGGCACAGCACCATCCAGCTCATGCCGATGCGGCGCGCCTTGGGAATGGTGGTGAGCGAATCGGCGGCCATGAATCGCGCAAGGATATGCGGCTGGCCGAAATAACCGAGCCCCCAAGCCAGCAGCGAAACGATGCCGACGAAACCGAGCGTGCCGCCCTTGAACCAGTCGAGCTTGGCCGGATCGGTCTGTTCGATGAGCGCGAGGCTGGCGTCGACGCCGCCACTGCCCAGCACCACCACGATGGGCGTGAGCACCAGCGCGAAGATCATCAGCGAGGCCTGCACGGTATCGGTCCAGCTCACGGCGAGAAAACCGCCGATGAGCGTGTACAGGATGGTGGCCGCCGCGCCCCACCACAGCGCTTCGGCATAGGGCACGCCGAACACGCTCTCGAAAAGGCGCGCACCGGCGACGATGCCGCTGGCGCAGTAGACCGCGAAGAACACCAGAATCACGATCGCCGAAAACACGCGCAGGACTTTGCTGCGGTCCTCGAAGCGATGGGTGAAATAGTCGGGCAAGGTCAGCGCATTGCGGGTGCGCTCGGTATAGATGCGCAACGGCCCGGCGACGAACTTCCAGTTGCACCACGCGCCGACGATCAGTCCCAGCGCGATCCACGCTTCCGATACGCCGCCGAGATAAAGCGCCCCGGGCAGGCCCATCAGCAGCCAGCCGCTCATGTCCGAAGCACCGGCCGACAGCGCGGTGACCACGCTGCCCAGCGAGCGCCCGCCGAGGATGTAATCGTCGAAGCTGCGGGTGGAACGCCAGGCCCAGACGCCGATCAGAATCATCGCGAGCAGATAGATGCCGAAGGTGATGAGCAGCGGCTGTCCAGCGGTCATGCGCGGTTCCCGGATCAAGAGGGTAGGTGTCGCGCAGGATACCCCGGCAGCCGCGGGGAACGGTGCCGCACTGCGGCGGCAACGGGCTTCTGAAAGAAGGGCTTGAAACGACCAAACGATAGCGTACGCTTGCGCAATGCCTCTGTGGAAACGCTTCGGGTTCCTGTTCGTGTTCGTGGTGCCTGCGCTGATGCCGGTCGCCGCATGGCTCGGCGCGCGCAGCGGCCATCACGAGTTGATGGCCTGGTTTCCGCTGTTTTTCCTGTTCGTGCTGCTGCCGCTGGCCGACTACGGTCTGGGCCATGATCCGCAGAACCCCAGCGCCGAGCAGGCGAAAGCGCTCGAAAGCGACCGCTGGTTCCGGTTCATGACACTGGCCGCGCTGCCGGCCCAGCTCGGTGTGCTGGCGTGGTCGGGCTGGCATTTCGTAGAGGCCGATTTCGGCCCCGCCGGCATCGCCGGCTGGCTGCTGTCGCAGGGTATCGTCGGCGGCGTCTTGGCGATCAACGTTGCGCACGAGCTGATCCACAAGGACACCATGCTCGAACGCGCCGCCGGTGGCCTGCTGCTGACCAGCGTCGGCTACCACGGATTCAAGATCGAACATGTGCGCGGCCATCACGTGCATGTGTCCACGCCCGAGGATGCGTCGAGCGCACGCTTCGGCCAATCGCTCTGGAACTTCTTGCCGCGCGCGCTGCTGCGCAACACATCGAATGCATGGAGGCTCGAAAGCCGGCGCCTCGCGAATCAGGGCAAGCGCTGGTGGAACTTCGACAACGAGCTGATCCGCTGGAGCCTGCTGTGGCTGTCACTGGCCGTCGCTTTCAGCGTGTGGCTGGGCCCGCTCGGACTAGCGTTCTTCCTCGCGCAAGGTTTCTTCGCTGCGTGTTCGCTGGAGATCATCAATTACATCGAACACTACGGCCTGGAACGGCAGCGTCTTCCCGACGGCCGCTACGAACGCACCACGCACCTGCATTCGTGGAACTCCGATTACCTGATCAGCAACCTGCTGCTGTTCCATCTGCAGCGGCATTCGGACCATCACGAAACGCCGCGCCGCCGCTATCAAACGCTGCTGCATCATGCCGACAGCCCGCAGCTGCCCGGCGGCTATGCCGCGATGTTCCTGCTCGCGCTGTGTCCGCCGCTGTGGTTCCGGCTGATCGATCCACGGGTGCAAGCGTTTCGTTCGGCCGCATCCTCGCACTGACATCACGCTTTACCGGGCGACACGCTTTACCGGGCGACGACTCCTGCGTAAAGTCGCGAACACTCCGGACAGCCACCATTCCGCCCATGCGCCAAACCTTCGCCGTCTTCGCTTTGCTCCTGATCGGCCTGGCCGCTTGCAATGACGTCCATGCCGGCATCCTCGCCCGCCAGCAACTGGCCACGCCGCTGGCGCCGGAGATGCCGAGCAGTCTGTCCATACCGATGCCGCCGAACGTCGATCCGAGTCAGCCGATCTGGGTGTCGTATCGCACCTTGGCGCTGTCGGCCAACGCGTCCCCGAGCGGCGAAATCGTGCTCGACGGCAGCTTCGAAGGGATCGCGACGCCGATCAACGCGTCCACGGTGCGCTTTTCGCCCGACGCGATGACGGTCTCGAATTCCGCAGGAACGATCAAACAGCAGTTCGAAGCCAGCTACGGCCAGCGCAGTGCGCAGGAGATGCAGGCGATCCTCGGCGCCGAACTGTATGCCGCCTACGAGGCGGTGAATGCCGGCAGCGGCCGCATTCTCGATGGCACCGTCGTGAAAACCCTGCCGGCGCTCGGAAAGGCCGAAGGCACCCTGTTGGTATCGGTGGAACGCGCCAACGACATCCGGCCGGTCGGTGTGTTCGTCACCGTCGGCCAAGGCGAGATCCCGGCCGAGCTGAAACCTGCCGAGCGCGTCGAGTCGTCATCCGCTTACGGTGCCGGACGCATTCTCGGTGGGCTGCTGCTGCTTGGGCTGCTCTACTGGTTCTTCATCGGCCGGCGCAGAGGCTGACACCACGCGGCGCGGCACACGGATCCATCCCCATCCGTGTTGATGAATACTGCCGAGCGACCATGATGTCCTCGGCATCCGCAGATCGATCGTCGCGTTGCGGACTTTGTTCGTATCCAGGACGCTTGTCCGATTCACCCGTGTTTCCTGCCTGTTCTGGGCATTGGATCACGCTCCCATTGTGTTGCGTGTAGCTCCCCCCGATCGATGACGCTGCTAGCCTCGCCGGCTAGGCGAATGCATTCGCGCATCACCCATCCCCCGGGGCGTCCAGATGATCATGACCACCAGAACCGTTCCACGGCGCAGCCTGCTGTTGTGCGCGACAGCGGCTATTTCGATGCTGATCGGCGGTTGCGATACCGACATGCGCGTGAACGCGACAACAGACACCAGAAAGGCTGCAGGCGCTGCGGCAGCGCAGTTATCAGCAACGCGGCTGATGTCGCGGGCGACGACGACCGCAGCGATCCAGAACCCGATCCTGTTCGCGACCCAGGTCCCGACCCCCGGAGATGTGTTCGCCACCCGAGGCTCCACCTTCGCCAATCATCTCGGCGCGATCGTCTCGGCGCCGCGCGGCGGCGATCTGATGATCCGCTATCCGGACGGCACCCTGCGCAACCTCACCAAAGAAGCCGGCTACGGCATGGATGGCCTGCAGGGCGCCAACGCGATCGCCGTGCGCGAACCGGCCGTGCACTGGAGCGGCACCAAAGCCATTTTCAGCATGGTGATCGGCGCACCGACCAGCCAGTACGCGCAGATCGACAAGCAGTGGCAGATGTACGAAGTGACCGGGCTGGGCATCGGACAGCCGGTGGTCGTCACCAAAGTGCCCGGTCAGCCTGCGGGCTACAACAACGTCTCGCCCTTTTACGCCAGCGACGATCGGATCCTGTTCACCTCGGACCGGCCACGCGGCGGTGAAGCGCATCTGTATCCGCAGTTGGACGAATACGAAAGCACCGCCACGATCACCGGCATCTACAGCCTCGATCCGCAGACCGGGCAGGTATCGATCCTCAATCACACGCCGAGCGGCGCGTTCTCGCCGTTCATCGACAGCTACGGGCGGATCATCTTCACCCGCTGGGATCATCTGCAGCGCGACCAGCAGGCGGACGCTAACGCCAACGGCGCGTTCAACTATGCAAGCGAGGCTGCGAATGCAGCGAAGCTCGTCCAGGCAGAAACGTTTCCGGAATCGCGTCTGGGCATGACCAGCCCCTACGGCAATGTCAGAGGCTTCACCTACAACCTGTTCACGCCGTGGGAAATGAAGCAGGACGGTACCGGCGAACTCTCGTTGAACCACATCGGCAGACACGAGATGTCGTTCGGCTATCTGAGCAAGTCCTTCGACGGCGATGCGTCGCTGCAGGAGTTCACCAACGAAGCGATCATCGCCAACCGCAAGCGGATCGGCGACGACGCCGGCATTTTCCATATCCGCGAAAATCCGCAGACGCCCGGGACCTACTACGGCATCTACGCGCGCGAGTTCGGCACGCTCACATCCAATCAGATCGTGCGCTTCACCGGCGCACCCGGCATGAACCCCGAGCAGATGACGATCGTCGATGCCTCCGCGCCCGAAGCGAACGGCAGCCTGGCCGGCGGCCGTTTCCGCAATCCGCTGCCGATGACGACGGGACAGATGGTGGCGTCCTACACCGCGAGCCCCACCGTGCAGGCCGGCATCCAGTTCCGTCTGCATCAGTTGGCCACCGACGGCAACGGCCTGCTCACCGCCGGCACTCCGCTCACCGCAGGCATCAACAAGGCGGTGTCGTGGTGGAGCCCGGACGTGAAGCTGAGCTTCAGCGGCCCGCTGTGGGAACTCGAAGCGGTCGAGGTCGTCGCCAGGGCGCGGCCTGCGGCCGGCACATCGCGGATCGAAGCGATCGAGAAAACCGTGCTCGACGAGGAACAGGTCGACGAGCGCATGCTCCGCGAATGGATGAAGGCGAACCAGCTCGCATTGATCGTGACCCGCAACCAGACCAGCCGGGACCGGGCCGATCGCCAACAGCCGTTCAACCTCCGCATTCCATCGGGCCTGAAGACCACCGGCGACAGCGGGCGCGTCTACGACATCGCGCATTACCAGATCTTCGAGGCCGATCAGGTGCGCGGCTACAACAATTTCCGATCGGGTCGGCGCCCGATCGCGCAGCCGATCGCCGCTTCGAAGAACCCCGCCAATCCATCGGGCCCGCCCAGCAGCGTGAAGATCGCGGCGGACGGTTCGACGGCCGCATTCGTTCCGGCGAATCGCGCATTGACCTGGCAGACCACAGATGCCGGCGGCGCGGCGATCGTACGCGAACGCGTCTGGGTGACGATGCAGCCGGGAGAGATCCGCACCTGCGCCGGATGTCACGGCGAAAATACGAAAAATCAGGCCGGTCAGCTGGCTCCGGTCAACAAGCCGGAAGCCTTGCGCGAACTCCTTCGGTACTGGAAGCAAAACAATGCACCGATCGAACGCAACGGGTCGCGCTCCAGGCTTCGTGCAAGAACGACGCAGACATCGATGATCGAGACGAACTCCGCATCGCCCGCAGCGGATGACGTCAACGCGTCCGTGCGGCTGCGGGAATTCCCGAATCGGGAACGCGTGCGGAGATAAGTCTCCTTGCGCTTTTCGAGGGACTGCTAATCCTCATCCGGCCAGCGGATGCCCGGCGAACCCACCGAAGACTTCTTGGGCATCGGTACCGCAGTCAACGCATTCCAGATCTTCAGCGCATCGACGGTGGCCGCGACATCGTGAACGCGCAGGATCTTCGCGCCGCGCTGGGCGGCGATGAGATGCGCGGCGACCGAGCCGTGGACGCGACCGTGCGGATCGTCGCGCCCGGTGAGTTCGCCGATGCTGCGCTTGCGCGAGAGTCCGGCCAGCAGCGGCACACCGAGATCGGTGAAGCGTTCAAGCTGCGCGAGCAGCGCCAGATTGTGCGCGGTAGTCTTGCCGAAGCCGAAGCCGGGATCGACCACGATCCTTTTCTTCGGAATGCCCGACATCTCGGCGGCGAAGATGCGCTCGGCGAGAAAGCGATGCACGTCGGCGACGACATCGTCGTAATCGGGGGCCGTCTGCATCGAACGCGGCTCGCCCAGCATGTGCATCAGCACCACCGGCACACCGAGTTCCGCGGCGGTGTCCAACGCACCTTCGCGACGCAACGCGTACACGTCGTTGATCATGCCGGCACCGGCAGCGACGGCAGCGCGCATCACCTCGGGCTTTGAGGTATCGATACTGATCGGCAGCGCCGTTTCTTTCGCCAGACGCTGGATCACCGGAATCACCCGGCGCAACTCCTCATCGAGCGAAACGTCCTCCGCACCCGGGCGGGTCGATTCGCCGCCGATGTCGAGAAGATCCGCGCCCTCCTCCGCCAATCGCAGCCCATGCGCGACCGCAGCGTCGACGGTCGCATGTTCGCCGCCATCGGAGAACGAATCAGGCGTGACGTTGACGATACCCATCACGCGCGGGCGGTCGAGCACGAGTCTGCGGCCGGCACAGTCGAGCTGAGGCGAGAGGTCGAACATCGGAATTCCGGACAAGAAAAAAGGCCAGAGAAACTCTGGCCTTTTTCGCTGCACGAGGCAAGCGCCGTGCGCGGCGCAACATCGCTAAGTCTGCGCAGCAGGCCCACCGATCAGCGGCGCCGGCGGCCGCGCGTCTTCCTTCGGCGCGCTGCTGGTCCAGCCCATCGGCGGCGGCGGGTCGCGGCCTTCCATGATCGCGTCGATCTGCGGCACGTCGATGGTTTCGTACTCCAGCAACAGCTTCGCCATCGCATGCAGCTTGTCGACGTTGTCGGTCAGGATCCGCGTGGTACGGGCATAGGCCCTGTCGAGGATGCTGCGCACGACCTCATCGATTCTGCGCGCAGTGTCGTCGGAGACGTTCTTGTGCTGGGTGACCGAACGGCCGAGGAACACTTCGTCTTCCTCTTCGCCATAGGCGATCGGGCCGAGCTCATCCGACAGGCCCCACTTGGTCGCCATGTTGCGCGCCATCTTGGTCGCACGCTCGATGTCGTTGGACGCACCGGTGGTGACCTTGTCGTTGCCGAAGATGAGCTCTTCGGCGACACGGCCGCCGTAGAGCGAACACAGCATCGATTCGATCGCGGTGCGGTTGTAGCTGTACTTGTCGCCTTCCGGCAGATACATGGTCACACCCAGCGCGCGGCCGCGCGGAATGATCGTGACCTTGTAGACCGGATCGTGCTCGGGCACGAGACGGCCGACGATGGCGTGACCGGCTTCGTGATACGCGGTGAGCGTCTTTTCGGAATCGCTCATCGCCATCGAGCGGTTCTCGGTGCCCATCATGATCTTGTCGCGCGCCTTGTCGAAATGGTTCATGCGCACTTCCTTGCCGTTCTCGCGGGCGGCGAACAGCGCTGCTTCGTTGACGAGATTGGCCAGATCGGCGCCGGAGAAACCGGGCGTGCCGCGCGCGATCACCATCGGCACGACGTCGTCGGCCAGCGGCACCTTGCGCATGTGCACGCGCAGAATCTGTTCGCGGCCTCTCACATCCGGGAGACCCACGGTGACCTGGCGGTCGAAACGACCCGGGCGCAGCAGTGCGGGATCGAGCACGTCGGGGCGATTGGTCGCGGCGACCACGAGCACGCCTTCGCCGCCCTCGAAGCCGTCCATCTCGACCCGCAGCTGGTTGAGGGTCTGCTCACGCTCGTCGTGACCGCCGCCCAGACCGGCGCCGCGATGACGGCCCACGGCGTCGATTTCGTCGATGAAGATGATGCAGGGCGCGTGCTTCTTGGCCTGCTCGAACATGTCGCGGACGCGGCTGGCGCCGACGCCGACGAACATCTCGACGAAGTCCGAACCCGAGATGCTGAAGAACGGTACCTTGGCCTCGCCGGCGATGGCCTTGGCGAGCAGGGTCTTGCCGGTGCCCGGCGGGCCGACCATCAGCACGCCGCGCGGAATCTTGCCGCCGAGTTTCTGGAACTTGCCCGGGTCGCGCAGGAATTCGACCAGCTCGGCCACTTCCTCTTTCGCTTCGTCGCAGCCGGCGACATCCGCGAAGGTGGCCTTGGTCTGGTCTTCGTTGAGCAGCTTGGCGCGCGAGCGGCCGAAGGACATCGCGCCCTTGGTACCGCCCTGCTGCATCTGGCGCATGAAGTACAGCCAGACGCCGATGAGCAGCGCAATCGGCAGCAGGTTCAACAACAGGCTGACGAACAGCGAGCGTCCGGACGACAGCGGGGTCTGGACGATCTCGACCTTGTGGTTGATCAGGTCATTGACCATGTCCCGGTCGCCCGGGCTGAAGGTCTGGAACTCGGTGCCGTCCTTGCGCAGACCGCGGATGGTCATACCGTCTTCTTCGATGACGACTTTCTTCACCTTGTCGGATTGGACCTGTTCGACGAACTGGTCGTAGGTCAACGGCTTGTTGGCCGTGCCCATCCCCGGCGGGGTGAAGCTCTGGAACACCGCCATCAGTACGATGGCGACGATCACCCACAGCAGCAGATTCTTGGCCAAGTTATTCATCCTTCAGCGCGACCGGCCCGGTGGGACCTGATGTTCGGAATTTCGGTATCGGAATTACGGTATCGGAATCTAGGAGCTTGCGGCCGCAGTCAAACGACTGCGGTTTGATGCCTGCCCTGTGCCAGAGCGTATACCTCCGTCGACCGCTTGCGCGATGCCGCCGGCTTGCGAATCACGACACGGGTGTAGCGCTTGCGCAAGGCCCGGACGTAATCGTCGAACCCCACCCCCTGGAACAGCTTGATCAGGAGGGCGCCTCCGGGCCGCAGATGGCGGTCGGCGAAGTCCATCGCCAGCTCCGCCAGATGCATGGCCCGGGGCAGGTCCACCGCATCCACCCCGCTCATATTGGGGGCCATGTCGGAGAGCACAAGGTCCACTGGCTGCCCGTTCAGCATCGCTTCGAGCCGGGCCAACACCTCATCCTCGCGGAAATCGCCGTGGATGAATTCGACCCCTGCCAGCGACGGCATTTCGAGGATATCCAGCGCCATCACCCGACCGCCGTCGCCCATCGCCTGCCGGACCCACTGCGACCAGCCCCCCGGGGCGGCGCCGAGGTCCACCACCACCATGCCGGGTTTGAGCAGGCGGTCGCGTTCGACCAGTTCTTCCAGCTTGTAGGCCGCCCGCGACCGCAGACCTTCCGCCTGCGCCTTTTTGACGTAGGGGTCGGCGAAGTGCTCTTTGAGCCAGCGTTGACTGCTCTTGCTGCGGGTGGCCATGGGGAAGATTACGGAAGCGGAGGCGGAATAGAGGCAGGACCGGAGGAATCGGACGAGTTGCGGGCCATGATACCCTGCGCGCCAGTCTCCGCCCGCCTTCCAAAGCCCCTCTTCCGCATGTCGATCGCACTCACCAACGCACAGAACCGGTTCCTCCGCGGCCAGGCACATGGCCTGAAGGCGATGCTGCAGATCGGGGCCAAGGGCGTCACCGACGCCGTGATCGCCGAAGTGGACGCCGCGCTGGAGCATCACGAACTGATCAAGGTCAAGATCGCCGCTGCGGACCGTGAAGCCCGCGACGCGATGGTGTCGGACCTGGTCGGGCGCTGCGAAGCGGCGCTGGTGCAGCGGATCGGCAATGTCGCCATCCTTTACCGCCCCAGCACGGACCATCGGCAGATCGTACTGCCGCGCGGCTGAGAACCCAGGCTTCACGACGCTCTGCCGCCTACCCCACACCGCCGACAGCGTCCATGCAACTGCATCTCGAACGCCCCGATTACACCTACTTCCTGCGCGGCGCCGATGGCGCCAGCGCGCTGGTCAACGATCGCCGGCTGACCGCCAGTTTCATCCTGTCGCCGAATACGCTGATCGAAGACTGGCCGGTGAGTCAGGTCACCGCGATGGTGCCCGCCGATCTCGACGCCCTGTTCGCAATGCAGCCCGAGCTGATCCTGCTGGGCTGCGGCGCCATCCAGGTGTTCCCGTCGGCGGCCACGATGGCGGCCTGCCTGACGCGTGGCATCGGTGTTGAAACGATGACCAATTCGGCGGCCGCGCGCACGTTCAATGTGCTCGCCAGCGAAGGCAGGCGCGTGGTTGCGGGTTTCGTGCTGGCCAGTTGAATCGCGAAGACAGACCACGCAGCCCGCACATGCGCAACACCGCCACGACAACACCCTCCATCAAGCCTGCGCTCGCAGTGGCGGTGGCACTGGCATTGACCGCCTGCTCGGTCATGCAGCCGTCGCCGGAAGCGCGTTACAAAGCCTGGCACGCGGGCCACGCATCCGAAGTGCTGGATTACCAGACATTCCTGCAGCGCAACGACAATGCAGACAGCGTACCGATGCACGCGCTGCTGCGCACAGCGCGCCGCTGGCGCCGGTGCGGCAACATCGAATTCGCGACCCCGCCCCCCGAACTCTGGCCGAACATGCCGCCGACGCTGCGCGTAGTGGCGCAGCTGCGCGACGTGGGCATCCTCGATGCCACGCTGGCGCGTTCGGTGTATCGGGATGAAGCCATGAATACCTGTGCCGGCGGCAGTTCCGGCAGCAAGCATCGCGAAAACCGGGCGATCGACTTCGACCTGCCGCCGGATTCCGACAACGTCGCGCGCCTGTGCGACTTCTGGCGCACGCAGGGGCCTGCGTTGAATCTCGGCCTCGGTTTCTACACGCCGACGGCGATCCACTTGGACACCGCCGGCTTCCGCACCTGGGGCAGCGATCATCATCGTGGCACCTCGCTGTGCATCACCGAAGCGGACGCATCGCCCCCACGCCAGCAGTAACCGCTGGCGCAGGGACAATATGCAGCGTACCGATCAGAACTTCACGTTCACTGCGGCATAGACCGAACGGCCCGGTCCGGGCACTGCAGTCCCCCACTGCGGATAGTTGGGCAGCGGCGGATTGGCCATGGTCGTTCCCTGGCCCACATACGCGCCGCCAGTAGGCAAGGCATGGAAACGATCGAGCAGGTTCTCCACGCCGACATCCACCCGCACCCGCTCCCATTGGCGCGCGAACCGCAGATTCAGCATTGCATAACCTGCGGTCTCGATTTCATTGCGCACCCGCGAGACGCTGTCCTTGTTGTCCACCGCCACCAGCTCCAGCGCGTTGTCCCACGCATCGCTGCGCTGGGTCAGCGCGATACGGGTGTTCAATGGCATCAGCTGATAGAGGCCATCGCCCGTACGGGTGTTTTCGCCATCGACGTAACCCAGCTTGCCTTCCAGACCGAAGACACCGAAGCCGGTCTCGGCCAGCCTCAGCTTGCCGGACACGTCCAGACCGAAGATCCGGGCGCTCTGGTTGGCATATTTCAAGACCGTGAACGCGCCCGTCACCGGCACCGCGCGCGGCGCATTGGCGGCGGCATCCCACTGCACGGCGTCGATGTAATCGGCAACGCGGGTGTAGTACGGCGTCATCTGCAGTTCCCAGCGCCGGTCGGCCGCATGCCAGTCGAACGTGACAGACGTGGTCACCGCACGCTCCGGGCGCAGCGCCAGATTGCCGACGTAACCGTTGCCGTCGCCGACGAAGTTGTTCATCAGTGCCGCCATCTGCCACGTCGACCATGGAAACACCTCGTACAGCCCCGGAGAGCGGACCTTGCGCGCGATGCCGAAGGCGATGTCGGTATGTTCGTCGCGGGCGAAGCGGAAGATCGCGCTGGCGTCCAGATTGCCGTCGCTGAGCGAACGATCCGCCGCATTGAACAGACCCGCATCGCGCATCTGGTACGAGCCCATCATGTTGCTGGTGGGGTTGTAGCCCTGCGCGTTGCCGGCATCCATGCGCACATGTTCGTAACGCACGCCGAGCTCGGCCACCCAGCGCGCATCGAAATGGTGCTCCCATTCGGCATAAGCCGCGCTGCGGTCGCGCTCGCCGTCGCGGATGTTCCAGAACGTGCCCGGCCACATCATGGCGCCCGACGGCGGCCACCAATCATCGAGCCGGTAGAGGCGATGCTCCACGCCGACGCGCAGCAGATCGTCGCCGGCCAGCTTGAATTCGGCATCGACCGTCAGTGCCGTGGTGTCGCTTTCGGTGTCCATCGGCATGCCTGCGGCGCAGGTGGGACCGATCGGCGCGCACGGCGTGGCGGCGCCGCCCGGCGGATTGTTGCCGCCCGAAGCGGCGCCGTACCAATAGCGCTTGTCGGCGCCGAAATCCATGTGGTGTTCGAGATTTTCGCGATAGACGCGCGCGTCCAGCCGGCCCCAGTCGAAATCGCCGCGATAGCGCAGATTCAGACGGCGCTGCTGATTGTCGAGCAGATCCATGCGCTGGTTCGGGAAGCCCTGCTCGGGCATGTCCTGCCAGCCGAGCGTCGCCTCCAGCAGATGGTCGCCCCAGGCGTAGGCGAGATCGAGCGTCTGGTTGCGCGTGGTGTAGGCGCTGGAACCCACTTCGTCGCGACCCAGCGTATGGCCGGCACGGCCGGTGAAGTCGTAGGTCTTGAAATCGTCACCGGCAACGTAGTTGTCCGCCTGCGCGACCGAGCCGGCGTAGCGCATGCTGAAACGTTCGGTGGCGAACGTCGCCGCCACATTCGCGCCGTGCGCGTCGCCGTTGCTGCGATAGAACGCGCCGACTTCGCCGGAGAGTATGTACCCACTGCCGGGTGCAGCGAACACCGGCGGTTTGCTGTCGACAACGATGCTGCCGCCGATGGAATCGCCGCCCACCGACACCGGCGTGATGCCCGGATAGACGGTGATCCGGCCGATATTGCTCGGCGCCACGTAGGACAGGGCCGGATTCATGTGATTGGGACACGATGCGGTGATATCCGCGCCATCGACCCGGATGCGCAGACGGTCGTCGGCAAGTCCATGGATGGCCGGCAGGCCGGACACGCCGCCGGCAGCGAAGATGGACACGCCGGGAAAACTTTCGAGCAGCCGCGCGGCATCGCTGCTGGCGGCCTGGCGGGCGCGGGTTGCGTCGCCCTCTATCTGTCGCGCCGGTGCGATGGAGGCACGATCGCCTTCGACGATCACCTTCGGCAGGACAGTGGTGGCATCGCTGCCATCGGGAGACAGTGACGCATCGGTGGGCTCGGCGGCGAACGCGCACAGCGGCAGTGCGGCAAGAACGGCCGCAAACAGAGGATTGAATCGGAACGACATGGATGACTCCGGAAACTCGGGCGTGCGCGCGAGCGCATGACACGCATTGGAGATGACCGCCGGACTGTCGCGGGCACGCTTGATGGGCCCGGTGCGGCGATGAAGACGGCTCAGTGGTG
>JBIITV010000072.1:0-22056 GCA_044340325.1 Lysobacteraceae bacterium | reverse complement strand
TGGTCGCCTTCCAACTTCTCGCGGCTCTGGTCGACAGACGCCAGCTTTACGGTCGGACCGGTGACGATTTCGCCCTTGTCCGGCTTTTCCATGCCCATCAGCATCTTGAACAGCGTCGACTTGCCGGCACCGTTGGGGCCGATGATCCCGACGATCGCGCCTGACGGAATCAGCATGCTGAGGTTGTCGATCAGCAGACGGTCGCCGAAGCTCTTCGAGACGTTCTTGAACTCGACCACCGAGTTGCCGAGGCGCTCGCCCGGCGGGATGAAGATTTCGTTGGTTTCGTTTCTGCGCTGGTAATCGACCGACTGCAGTTCTTCGAGGCGGGCCAGACGCGCCTTGCCCTTGGTGCGGCCGCCCTTGGCGTTCTGCCGCGACCATTCCAGTTCGCGCTGAATGGCTTTCTGGCGCGACTTCTCCTGATTGTCTTCCTGCTTCAGGCGCTCGTCCTTCTGCACCAGCCAGTCGGTGTAGTTGCCTTTCCACGGAATGCCGCGGCCGCGGTCGAGTTCGAGAATCCACTCGGCGGCGTTGTCTAGGAAGTAGCGGTCATGGGTAACGGCGACCACGGTGCCGCTGTAGCGGGCGAGGAATTGTTCCAGCCACTCCACCGATTCGGCGTCGAGATGGTTGGTGGGCTCATCGAGCAGCAGCATATCGGGCTTCTGCAGCAGCAGGCGGCAGAGCGCGACCCGGCGCTTCTCGCCGCCGGAGAGCGGACCGATCTTCGCGTCCCACGGCGGGATGCGCAGCGCATCGGCGGCGACTTCCAGCTGCTGCTCCAACATGTGCGCGTCGTTGGTGGCGAGGATCGCCTCCAGACGCTGCTGCTCGGCGGCCAACTTGTCGAAGTCCGCGCCTTCCTCGGCATAGGCCTCGTAGACCCGGTCCAGCGCGGCTTGGGCCTGCAATACCTCGCCGACGCCTTCTTCCACGGCTTCGCGCACGGTCTTGTTCGGGTCGAGTTCGGGCTCCTGGGCCAGATAGCCGACCTTGATGCCGGCCTGCGGGCGCGCTTCGCCCTGGAAGTCGGTGTCCACGCCGGCCATGATCTTGAGGACGGTCGACTTGCCGGCGCCGTTCAGGCCGAGCAGACCGATCTTGGCGCCGGGGAAGAACGACAGCGAGATATCCTTGATGATCTGGCGTTTCGGCGGCACGGTCTTGCTGACGCCGTTCATGGTGTAGATGTATTGCGACATGGAAAGCTCCGCAGACGGACAGCGGCACCTGCGCATGAGCATGCGCAGGTGCCGTGGAAGGGGAATCGAACGAATTCGCGGATTATACCGTCTGCTGCCCGGGCCGCCGAGGCCCATGGCGGACATAGGGCTGATGGCCGACTGCCGATTCGCCGTCCGGGCGCGCCCTGAGCCTGAGCCTGGGCCTCCGTCCCCGCCGGGGCTGCGGCGCGGTCAGTCGAGGATCGCGCGCCCGATCCGCTGCTGTGCCTTGAACGCGATGGGTACCTGGTTGGGCAAGACGCCTGGGGTGGACCACAGTCCGAAGAATTTCAAGCCGATCACCGAATCGTCCAGCAGCGCCTGTCTGTAATACAACCAGTTGATGCGGGCGATATCGGCGTCCGTCGTCGTGCCGACGAAAAAGCTCTGCGGCACCAGCACGATGGGTTTTCCGGGCTGTAGATTCTTGAGAGTTGCGATCATGGGCGGGATTTCGGCGAAGAATGCGTTGACAGGGACGTAGTTATCGAATCCGACCAAGTCAAGATTTTGGAGGGCCGCGACCTTGGCTTGCAAATCGGGTCTTTGGAGCTCCACATACGAAAAGACCGCCATTTGTTGGATGCCCGCTGCGGGGATCGTGGCGAGATCGGCCTTGACGCGATTGACCGCAGTCTGAAGCGCGCCGAGATCGACATTGGCGCCGCTTTCATTGTCGAGAAACGGCTCATCGACGTGATAAAGCGCGGCGATGTATTGCTGCTTCTTTCGTATCTTGCTGAACGTGGCCTGCCATTGCGCTTCCCAGTCCGGTCGCAGCATCGGGCCCTGGTTGAAGAATTCCCAGCGGATCTGGACGATGCATGTTTTTCCGGCGCAATTGCCGGCATTGACGCGATCGATGCCGTCGACGAAATTGAAATTTGAATGGGCGGCGACTTCGGGGATGTGCGCGCCGAATGGCGTGCTGTCGGCCCAGTAGTAGCCCATGTACTGGACACGTTTCACCGTGCTGGTGGCGACGCGGACTTCAAAATCGTCGAAGGTCGAAACCTTGCCGCTACCGGGTTCGATGTAGGCGCCGAGGTAAGCATAGACGGTGTCGGGTATCGTGTTGAGGCTGGCGCCGATGTGCGTGTCGTTGATCGTGCCATGGAGGCTGCCGCTTTTCACCGTCAGATCGAGGCGGTATTCGCTCGCGGCAGGCACGGCGCCGAGGTTGAGCCGAATCTGTTCGCCTTTCTGGAACAGCGCCAGGCTGCCATCGGAACGGATCAGAAGGCCGAAATCCGAGTCTGTGACCCAGCCGCGCTTGGCGTTCGAGCCGTCCAGCATCACCGAAGTCCACTCGCTGTCGCTGTTGCTGCCGAGCACCGGGTTGGTCGTGACGGCGATCCGGTAACCGCCGTCCACGCCCGCCTGCAGCGGCGTGTTCAGCATCACGGCGGAGTGCTCGACGTGAAAGCTGAGCTGGTTGGGGCCGGACCATGGGTGGTTGACCTGCGACCACCATTCGCGGATGAAAGGCCTGTCGTACCACGTGCCTGCGCGACGGATCCAGTTGCCGCTTGCGGGCAGATAGAGGCGTCGTTCGTCGAGGCGATCGTTGAGGCCGTAGTCGATGCCCGGATTTGCGCCATCGAAAGTATCGATCTGGAGGAAGTTCCAGTCCTTGCCGGTATACGGGAGGTTGGACGAGAACACGGTCGTCGAGAGCGCGCTCGACGAGAGCAGGAAAGCGAGCGCGAGCGGCAGGCCGATGCGGTGCCTGCGGCCGTTCTGTTTGCGGGGCGTCGGTGTGGAAACGCGGGACGGGTTGGCGTTCATCCGGAGTAATGCTCCTTGGGTTTGCAGGGGACGGGGTGTTGATCGGGGTAGCGTCGTGCGCCGGCAAACAGGATCAGCGGGCGATCATCAGGCGCCAGACTGCTGCAGGCGGTAAGCGCAGTCAGGGAGGTTGGCGGGTGGGGCGCAAAAAAAGACTGGACAACCAATCGCTTGCGCAGGGGTTCTCTCCGGAGCTTCGTCCGGGTGACTGGTGTGGGGCGGGTGTCTGCGGTGGGCTGGTTTATACTCGTCGACTCTCCGGTGTTCCACGGTTGCGCCGCCACGCCGTTGCGACTTCGGACCCCCCCACGTTTGCCAACCCCATAGGAGCGCCGATGTTTCCGCGCGATACCCGTATCGAAGGTTACGATCCTGAATTGGCTGCGGCGATCGCGGCGGAAAACCGCCGCCAGGAAGATCACGTAGAGCTCATCGCGTCGGAAAACTACGCCAGCCCGCGGGTCATGGAGGCCCAGGGCAGCCAGCTCACCAACAAATATGCCGAAGGCTACCCGGGCAAGCGCTATTACGGCGGCTGCGAGTACGTCGATGTGGCCGAGAAGCTGGCGATCGAACGTGCGAAACAGCTGTTCGGCGCCGACTACGCCAACGTCCAGCCGCACTCCGGCTCACAGGCCAACCAGGCGGTGTTCTTCGCGCTGCTGAACGCGGGCGACACCATCCTCGGGATGTCGCTGGCGCATGGCGGCCATCTCACCCACGGTGCCAAGGTGAACTTCAGCGGCAAGTTCTTCAACGCCGTGCAGTACGGCGTGAACGATCAGGGCCTGATCGATTACGACGAAGTGGAGCGCCTCGCGATCGAGCACAAGCCGAAAATGCTGATCGGCGGCTTCAGCGCTTATTCGCAGAAGATCCACTGGGCGCGCTTCCGCGCGATCGCCGACAAGGTCGGCGCGTATTTGCTGGTCGACATGGCCCACGTCGCCGGCCTCGTCGCTGCGGGCGTGTATCCCAACCCGGTGCCGTACGCCGATGTCGTCACCTCCACCACGCACAAGACCCTGCGCGGCCCGCGCGGCGGCATCATCGTCGCCCGCGCCAACGAAGAGATCGAGAAGAAGCTGCAGAGCATCGTATTCCCCGGCATCCAGGGCGGCCCGCTGATGCACGTGATCGCCGCCAAAGCCGTGGCATTCAAGGAAGCGCTCGAGCCGGAATTCAAGGACTATCAGGTGCAGGTGGTGAAGAACGCGCAGGCGATGGCCAACACCATCATCGCCCGCGGCTACAAGATCGTCTCCGGCGGCACCGAGAACCATCTGATGCTGGTCGACATGATCGGCAAAGGCATCACCGGCAAAGCCGCCGAGGAAGCGCTGGGCCGCGCCCACATCACCGTCAACAAGAACGCGGTGCCCAACGATCCACAAAAACCTTTTGTGACCTCCGGCCTGCGTCTCGGCACACCGGCCATCACCACGCGCGGCTACCTGGAGCCCGACTGCGTCGCGCTGGCGCACTGGATCTGCGACGTGCTGGATCATCCGGCCGACGAGAATGTCATCGCGGCTGTGCGCGAGAACGTCGAGAAGCAGTGCAGACAATATCCGGTGTACGCATGAGTGGATCCTGCAGAATCCCCGCTGGCGCTTCGGGCGGTCAATCGATGATCAAGTGGTGGGTTTCACTGGTGATCGCCTGTGGTCTGACCATGTCGTCGGCCATGGCCGATCCGAAACCGTCGGATGCACAGACCGGCGCCGGAAGCTTCGACGCGACCAGAAAGGAAGCGCTTCGGTATTGCTCGACAGCGCCTTCTGCGACGATGCAGGAGCTGCGCGATTTCTATGCGAAAAACGCGGCGGACTATGCGCAGTACGGCGATGAAGCGGCGCCAGCGGACGCCAAACGCGTCGAAACAGCGATCCTCAAGCGCCCCGCCGCGCGATACCCCCGGTCGCTGAAAGGCACCGGCGCCGCCGGAAAAGTGATGCTGATGATCGCGATTTCGGCAGAGGGTACCGCTGCGGATTCGATCGTGGTCTGCAGCGATCACCCCGATTTCACCGCCGCCGCGCGCAATGGCCTCGATCTCGCCAGGTTTTCGCCGCAGAAAAACGACGGTCTCGCTGTTGGATCGGTCGCCTTCCTGCCATTCACCTTCATCGAGCGTTGAGCCTGCCCCAAGCTTTGGATGCACTGTCCCTTCTGCCAGCACGACAACACCCGGGTCATCGATTCGCGCGTCAGCGAAGACGGCGCCACGATCCGCCGCCGCCGCGAGTGCGAAGCCTGCGGTGAGCGCTTCAGCACGCTGGAAACGGTTGAACTGAAATTGCCGGCGATCATCAAGTCCGATGGTCGTCGCGAGCACTTCGATGCCCGCAAACTGCGCCATAGTTTCGATCGCGCGCTGCACAAGCGGCCGGTGTCGGAAGAGCAGATCGAATCCTCCGTGCGCGCGGTGGTGCATCAGCTGCGGATGACCACCGAACGCGAGCTGGCGTCGCGCCGGGTCGGCGAGTTCGTGATGGCCGAACTGCGCAAGCTCGATCACGTCGCGTTCGTGCGTTTCGCGTCGGTCTACCGCGCGTTCGAGGATGTCGCCGATTTTCGCGAAGAACTCGATCGATTGGAGCGCGAATTGCCGGGCGAAGGCCAACTGCCGCTGCTCGGGGGCGAAGTGGTGCCCTTCGACCGGCACGCCGACAAAGACAAGAAGAAGCGCTGAAGCCCGTGGCCACGACGGCATTCACCGCAATCGATCACGCGAGCATGGCCCGCGCGCTGCGCCTCGCCGAACGCGGTGCCTACACCACCAAGCCCAATCCGATGGTCGGCTGCGTCATCGCCCATGGCGAAGAGATCGTCGCCGAAGGCTGGCACGCGGTCGCTGGCGGTCCGCATGCTGAGATCGTCGCGCTGCAGGCCGCAGGCGAGCGCGCGCGCGGCGCGACCGTTTACGTCACCCTGGAGCCCTGCGCGCATACCGGCAAGACCGGGCCCTGCGCCGAGGCTCTGATCGCGGCCGGCGTCGCTCGCGTGGTCGCGGCCATGCGCGACCCGTTTCCGCAGGTCGATGGCGCCGGCTTCGATGCGCTGCGAGCGGCCGGCATTGTGGTCGAGCATGGGCTGATGGCGGCAGCGGCCCGGCGCCTGAATCACGGATTCCTGTCCCGGATAGAAAGAAAACGCCCGTGGGTGCGCATCAAGCTCGCGACCAGTCTGGACGGCCGTACCGCATTGGCCAACGGCGATTCGAAATGGATCAGCAGCGAGGCCTCGCGACGCGACGTGATGCATTGGCGCGCGCGTGCCGGCGCGCTGCTCACCGGCGCGGGCACGGTGCTCGCCGACGATCCCCAGCTGACCGTGCGTTTCGACGACAGCGGATCCGACGAGAACATCGCCTTCGTACCGCCGCTGCGCGTGGTGCTCGATCCGGGGCTTGCGACGGTGGGCCGCGGCCGTATCCGCGCCGGCGATGCGCCCACGCTGTATTTCCATTCGCCCGAGGCCAAGCCGCCGCGCGGCTTCGACACCGCGCACGCGTCGGTACCGATTCGCGACGGTCTGCTCGATCTGCACGCCGTGCTGCAGTCGCTGGCCGCGCGCAGGATCAACGAGGTGCAGGTCGAAGCCGGGGCCACGCTCGCAGGCGCGCTGTTGCGCGCGGATCTGGTCGACGAGGTGTTGCTGTATGTCGCGCCGGTACTGCTCGGCGCGGATGCCCGCCCGCTGTTCGACGGCCTGCATATCGACGAGATGGCGCAGCGTCTGCGTCTGCAGACCGTGGAAACGCGCCGGTTGGGCGACGATCTGCGCCTGTTGCTGCGCCCGGAGCGCAGCGCATGAGCGCAGTTGGGTTTTCCGACCATTTCTCAGCAGTCGCTGCGCAGTACGCCAGTGCGCGCCCCGAGTATCCGCAGGCCTTGTTCGCATGGATCGCTGCGATCGCGTCCGTGTCCGGGCGCGTCTGGGAAGCAGGCTGCGGCAGCGGCCAGGCCAGCCGGGGCCTCGCCGGAGTCTTCGATGATGTCTTCGCCACCGATCCCAGCGCATCGCAGATCGCGCAGGCTGGACGTATCGACAATGTGCTGTTCGCCGTCGAGCCGGCCGAATGCTGCAGCCTGCCCGATGCCAGCGTCGATGCGGTCTGCGTCGCGCAGGCATTGCACTGGTTCGATCGCGACGCGTTCTTTGCCGAATGCGCGCGCGTGCTGAAGCCTGGCGGCGTATTCGTCGCCTGGGGGTATCAGGACATCGAAGTGCCGGAGCGGCTGCGGGAAGCGGTCGGAGCATTCTCCGCGCGGATCCGCGATGCCTGGCCTGCGGAACGTGAACTTGTGGATCGCGCTTACGCGGACTTCGGTTTTCCGTTCGAGCCGGTCGATACCGGTGAATTGCCGGTACACGAAATCGCGGCCGAGTGGTCACTGATGCGGCTGCTCGAATATTTTTCCAGTTATTCAGCGGTGAAGCGTTACCGCGAAGCGCACGGAATCGATCCGGTCGCCGCCCACGCATGGGTTATCGCGGAGGCTTGGGGCGATTCCAGCGCGACGCAGCGACTGCGTTGGCCGCTGTTCGTGCATGCAAGAAGGAAAGTTTTCTGATGTTTACCGGATTGGTGGAAGGCGTCGGCATTGTCGCCGCACTGGAACCACGCGGCGGTGATGTGCGTCTGCACATCGCGGTCGGCACCTTGCCGTTCGATGACGTTGCGCTGGGTGAAAGCATCGCCGTGAGCGGCGTGTGCCTGACCGTCATCGAATTCGATACGCAATCTTTCGCGGCCGACGCGTCCACCGAAACCCTGTCGCTGACGACGCTGGGCGGTTTGCGGATCGGGCAGGCGGTGAATCTGGAGCGCGCGATGCGCCCGGCCGACCGTCTCGGCGGGCATCTGGTCAGCGGCCATGTCGACGGTGTCGGGCGTGTGCTGTCGGTGCACGACGACGCGCGTTCGCAGCGCTGGCGCTTCGCTGCGCCGATGGCGTTGTCGAAATACATCGCGACCAAGGGTTCGATCTGCGTCGACGGCGTCAGCCTCACCGTGAATGCGGTCGATGACGAAGGCTTCGAGGTCGCGCTGATCCCGCATACCGTCGCGCACACTGCGTTTTCGTCGACAGCGGTCGGCGACGCGGTGAACCTTGAAATCGATTTGGTCGCCCGTTATGTCGAGCGGCTGCTGTCTGCGAGAGAACGTCAATGAGTTTCGCAACGATTCCCGAACTGCTGGAAGAAATCCGCGCCGGACGGATGGTGGTCATCGTCGACGACGAGGACCGCGAGAACGAGGGCGACCTGATCATGGCTGCGGAACTCGTGCGTCCGCAGGACATCAATTTCATGGTCACCCACGCGCGTGGCCTGGTGTGTCTGTCGCTGATCCGCGAACGCTGTCGCCAGCTCGGGCTGCCGCCGATGGTGCGCGACAACACCTCGCCGCACGGGACCAACTTCACCGTGAGCATCGAGGCCGCCGAGGGCGTGACCACCGGCATCAGCGCCTACGATCGCGCGCACACCATCCGCACCGCCGTGCGGCCGGATGCCAAGCCCGAGGACCTGTCGCAGCCGGGTCACATCTTTCCGCTGATGGCGCAGCCCGGTGGCGTACTCAATCGCTCCGGCCATACCGAGGCGGCGAGCGATCTGGCGCTGCTGGCGGGCTTCGAGCCGGCCGGCGTGCTGGTCGAGATCCTCAACGCCGACGGCAGTATGGCGCGCCGGCCAGAGCTGGAAACCTTCGCGCGCGAGCACAGCCTCAAGATCGGATCGATCGAAGACCTGATTCGTTACCGGCTGCACAACGAACATACGGTCGAACGGCTCGACGTGCGCGAGATCGAGACCGAGCATGGAACGTTCCGGCTGCACACGTATCGCGATCAGGTCAGTCGCTGCCTGCATTACGCGCTGCTGCGCGGCGAACCGGACGCAGCCGTACCGACGCTGGTACGCGTGCACATGCTGAACCCATTGGCGGATGCGCTGCACTGGCGCCGCGCGGATTTCGGTCCTGCGACCGGCGATGTACTGGCCACCATCGCCCGTCAGGGGTGCGGCGCGCTGGTGGTGCTGGGCGAAGCGCAGACCGCTGACAGCCTGCTTGCCAGGATTCAGGAACAGCCCGAGACCACCGTTCGCGGTGGCGGCATGGCCGAATGGCGCCGCAACGGTGCGGGGTCGCAGATTCTGGCCGACCTCGGCCTGGGCAAACTGCGGGTGCTGGGCACGCCGCGCAAACAGGTGGGTCTGGCGGGCTTTGGCCTGGAGGTGGTGGAGTACGTGGGGCTGTAATCTGCAGTCATCCCGAATCCGGCAAAGCCGGGGAGGGATCTGCTTCGGCTCCGGGGAGGCCGAGGCGCACCCTATAATGCGCTGCCAAGCTCCGAGCATTCCGCATGCCTCACTACGAAGGCGATCTGCGTGCCCCCGAAGGCGCGCGCTTCGCGATCATCGCCAGCCGCTGGAACCCGCGCATCACCGAGCAGCTGCTCGCCGGCGCCCGCGAGGCTTTGCTTGCCCACGGCGTGACCGAGGACGCGGTGGACGTGATCCGCGTCCCCGGTGCCTGGGAACTGCCGGCCACCGCCGCGCGCATCGCCGCTGCCAGTGGCCATGCGGCCATCGTCGCGCTGGGCTGCGTGATTCGCGGCGATACCCGGCATTACGAACAGGTCGCCGATGGCTGCTCCGACGGTCTGATGCGGGTGTCGCTCGATTACGCGGTGCCGGTCGCCAACGGTGTGCTCGCCGTCGAGCACTACGAACATGCCGCCGAGCGCGCCGGCGGGAGTCACGGCAACAAGGGCGAGGAGGCGGCGCTGGTCGCCATCGAGATGTCCAATCTGATGGGCAAACTGGCATGAGCAAACCCCATTACCGTCGTACCGATGGCGTAGATCCGGTGTTGCGCACCCGCGCGCGCCGACGTGCGCTGCAGGCCGTGTACGCGTGGCAGATGTCGGGCGCCGATGCGCGCGACATCGTCACCCAGTTCGCGCACGAGCAGGCCCGCGAAATCGCCGACCTCGCGTATTTCCAGGAACTGGTCCACGGCGTCGGCGCGCACTGCGCCGAACTCGACGCATCGCTGGCGCCGTTCCTCGACCGCACGATGGAAGAAGTCGATCCGATCGAGCGCGCCGCGCTGCGCATCGCCGCCTACGAACTGCAGCACCGTATCGATGTTCCCTATCGCGTGGTGCTGAACGAAGCGGTGGAATCGGTAAAACGCTTCGGCTCCGAACACGGCCACACCTACGTCAACGGCGTGCTCGACCATGCGGCCGTCGCGCTGCGCGCCATCGAGGTGCAGTCGTCGCGCGGAAAGTAGCCGTGCGCATTCGCGAGATTCGTCGCGATCGATGGCTACCCGGTCGAGCAGTGGCGGATCGCTGCGGCGGAAAGCGCGAACGTCGCGAATGGCGTACGGGGCGATGCGTGATGTCGCGCGCGGGGCATCGCATCCCGATGATTATTCCTCGCTGACGCCCGGGATGCCGCCGTTCTCGCCGCGGATCCCCGGCGCCACCGAGTCCCACCACGCCTTCTGCTGCGGATCCTGCAGATAGTCCGCGTAAGACACCTCGTCGATGGTGTCGAGCGAATAATCGCGCCGGCCTTCGGCGAGCATCGCCGCCATCGCCCGCAGCAGCGGCACGCCCGGCGCATCGTGTTCGACGAACAGGAACTGCCCGGCCTGGTTGATTTCCAGAAAATGCAGCTCGTCGTGCTCATCGGCCACCAGATCGACGCAGCCGAAGACCAGGCCCAGCGCAGCCATCAGCCGCTGCAGTGCGGTCTCCCATGCGTTGGACAGTGCGAACGGCCGCGATGTACTGCGGTCGCCGATCGAGGCGGCGCGCCAGTCGACCACGCCGTCATCCGTCTGCGGCGCGTCGACGCGCACCGCGAACATGCGGCCCCCGATGATGGTCACGCGCAGGTCGTAGCGCTTGGGCACGCAGGCCTGATAGATGCCGGGACACAGCCGCAGCGCGGCATCGTCCTGCAGCGCATCGGCGTCGAGCATGCGGGCATAGGTGCTGTAGATCCTGCCGTCGCCGTCGCGCCAGCTGTGGGTGGCGAAGGGCTTGTGGACGATCTGCGCATGCGCCGCGAAGAAGCGGCGGATTTCGTCGGGATCCGATGAGATCAGTGTGGCCGGGAAGCGCAGCCCGCAGCGGTGTGCGGCCTGCAGCTGCAAGAGTTTGTTCTCGGCGGCCAGCGCGCGGTCCGGTCGATTGACCCAGAAGACATCGCCTGCGGCCCCGGCCACGGCATGGATGTTGCCGATGTGGCGTTTCCACTCGTCGCGAACGAATGCCAGGTCGGCGGGCGACACGTCGTCGAAGGTATCCGGCAGCCGCGGCCGGCGGAACCAGACGCTGGAGGTGCGTGCGGGGTCGATGCCGCCCGAAAAACGCAGCCCCGCGCGGTCGTCGGCGTGCAGCGAGAGCGGGGTCATCGCGTCATCGGCCAGGGTCCGTGCCCAGGTCGGGTGATATCCGCTGCGGCGCAGCGCCCAGCACACAGCGTCGGCATGCACGTCGTGGGCGTAGCCGGACAGGATCAGCGGTTGTTTGCCGAGGTCATTGGCGTGTCGAACCGTGGGGGACTGCATCCTCGCTCCGTTGCTGCGGTGGCAATGAAAATGCCGATGAAAAAAATGCCGACGAAAAAAGACGTCGATAAAAGAAATGCCGATGAAAAACGCCGCGCTCCTTCAAGGCAGCGCGGCGTGGCGAACAGGATGCGCGCGTCGCCGGTGTGCGGCGTGAGCGGATCGATCCGCAGACGGATCAGATGGAGGATCAGATGGCGCCGCCCGGATCCGCAGGGTCGTCGCCGTTCGGGCCGGTGGCGTGGGTGTGGATCGGGAACTTGCCGCCGGCGATCTTCTCGATTTCCTGCGGCGAGAGTTCGCGCGCGACTGTGCGGGCGATCGGGCGGACGGTGGTGTCCTGGGACTTGTCCTCGAACTTCGACATTGCTTGTACTCCTTCAATCATCCTGAGGAAGAAACCGCAGCCGGTACGCATGACCCGTGCTGCTGTAGTGCGATGCCCGGTATCGATCAGCGTTGGGATCGAAAACCGGACCCGGTTCCCGCAGCATCCGGATCGGAATCGTGCGGGAACAGTCCGAGTCTATGCGGCGCGATACGGTTGGTTGTTAACGTCTCGTAATTCGATGTCGACGCCGTCGCATTACGGCGCAGGATCCTGATCAAAACGCGCATGAAACGCTGCCTGCGACCATGCCTGTACGCGGCCATCCGCAACCATCAGGATGCGGTCGGCGCTGCGGATGGTCTCGGGGCGATGGGCGATGATCAGCCGGGTGACGCGCAGCGCCGCGATCTCCGCATTGATCCTGCGTTCGCGCGCGACATCGAGATGGCTGGTCGCTTCGTCAAGCACCAGGATGTCGGGGTTGCGGAACAGTGCGCGGGCCAACAGCACGCGCTGCTTCTGCCCACCGGACAGCGCCGAGCCCATATCGCCGACCAGCGTTTCATATTCCATCGGCATCGCCGCGATCTCGTCGTGAATACCGGCGCGCTGTGCGGCGGCCATGACCGTGTCCGGCAGGGCGTCGTGGTCGAAGAAAGCGATATTGTCGGCGATCGATCCGGCGAACAGCACGTCGTCCTGCATCACTGCACCGACCCTCGCCCGATAGGCCGACAGACCGTAGCGGGCGATGTCGATGCCGCCGATCCTGACCGTGCCTTCGTCCGGCGGCAGCAGGCCCAGCAGCAGCTTCGCCAGGGTGGTCTTGCCCGAGCCGGAGGGGCCGACGATGGCGACCGATTCGCCCGCATCGATACGGAAGCTGCAGTCGCGCAGGATCCACGGCTCGTCTTCGCCGTAGCGGAAACTCAGGCCTTCGACGTCCAGCGAGGGCTCGGGCGGCGGGCCCGCATACTCGCCCACGCCGTCGCGCTCCGGCGGCTGCTGCGCGATGTCCGCGATGCGCCGCGCATGCACGCCGAGCAGGCGCAGATCGATGAATTTGTCGATCAGACCGCCGGCGCGCGCGGCGAACATGTCGGCGTAGGCGATGCACAGCACCAGCGTGCCCGCGGTCATCGCGCCGTCCAGCGCCATGCCTGCGCCCAGCCAGATCAGCAGCACGCGCTGCGCGCCGAACACCAGTTTGGACAGGGCCGAGAATGTGGCGGTGGCGCGACGCACGGCGGCGTCCTGGCGCGCGGCGTCGTTCGCAGCGTTCGCCAGCCGCGCATGCCGCTCGGCGTGCTGGTTGGCGAGCTTGATCGCCTGCACGCCGTGCACCGATTCGATGAGCAGCGACTGCTGGCGGGCGAGGCTGGCCAGATGGTCTTCCTTCAGCCGCCACAGCCGGCGGTAGCTCCACGCGCGCAGCAGCGCGTACACCGCGAAGCCGATCACCACCCAGACCGTCAGTGTCGGCGAATAGACCAGCAGCAGGGCCAGCACCAGCATCACCGTCAGTCCGTCGAGCAGCGCTTCCACGAAGCTCGTGCTGAGCGTCTGTTGCACGCTCTGCACCGACAGGAACCGCGACAGCACTTCGCCTACGCTGCGCTTGGCGAAGAAGGTCAGCGGCAGCCGCAGCAGATGTCCGGCCAGATGCGTCGACCACTGCGCCTCGAATGCAGCCGCGATGTCGGCCACCACCCAGCCGCGCACTGCGGCGATCGCGGCCTGGAAGATCACGGCGGCGAGAAAGCCCAGCGCCAGCAGCGTCAGCAGTTCGGTATCCGCCGACACCAGCACCCGGTCGATCACCCACTGCATCGACATCGGCAGCAGCAGGGTGAACAGTTCCAGCGCCAGCGCGAGCGAGAACACCTGCACCAGCGCGCGTCGCCAGCCGACGACATCGCCGATCAGGGCGCGCAGGCGGATCGGTTCGCGCGCGCGCACCGGCTGGAAATCCGCGTTCGGCGTCAGCTCCAGGACGATGCCGGTGAAATGCCGGCCCAGTTCGGCGACCGGCATCGTCACTGCGCCGCGCGCCGGGTCGTGGATCTCGGCCACGCCGCGCGCGATGCGTTTGAGCACCACGAAATGATTCATGTCCCAGTGCAGGATGCACGGCACGCGCAGATCGGGCAGATGTTCCGGCTCCGCGCGCAGCGGTCGCGCGGCCAGATCCAGCCGGTCGGCGATGGCGATGAGCCGCGCCAGCGTCGCGCCCTTGATCGACACCGCGAAACGCCTGCGCATGCCGGCCATGTCGACATCGTGGCCGTGGTAGGCCGCGATCATGGCGAGACAGGCCAGCCCGCATTCGGCGATCTCGTTCTGATGGATCACCGGCAGTTCGCCGCCGCGCGCGCGCCGCGCGAACCCGCTCATGTGCCGCTCCCGCCGCTGTTGCCGGTGTTGTTGTCGGCGGGGAAGAGCACGTACTCGTACAGCCGCCGGCGTTCGAGCAGCAGATCCGCTTCGAGCGTCATGCTGGCCCGCAGCCGCAGTGGCCTGCCGTTGCTGCGATCGGTCTGCGGGTCCAGTGCGACCAGCACGCGGTAAGCGGGCGCATCCGTCTTCATGCCGTTGCGTTTGTGGATTTCTTCAGGCGACAGCGCGGAGCGCGACACCGAGACCACGCGCCCGGATTGCACGCCGTAGCGGCGGAACGGAAAGGCGCGATAGCGCAGCGCCACGCGGGTGCCGGGCGAGAGTTCGCCGATCGCATCGCTCGGCGCCCACAGTTCGGCGAGCAGCACCGAGCCTTGCGGGATCAGCGAGAGCAGGCGCTGGCCGCGCACGACGGATTGCCCCGGCTCCACCGCCAGCCCGGACACCATGCCGCGTCTGGGCGCGCGCACCAGCGCGCCGCCGTCGGCTGCATTGCGCGCGGCCATCTGCGACAGATCGGCGAGCCGACGCTGCAGATCGTTGCGCCGCAGTGCGGAGGTCGAGCGCTGCGTCGCGACGCCGGCCTCGGCATCGGCGAGCCGGCGCTGCGCCTGCGACTGCGCCTGTCGCGCATCCTCGGCGGCGGTGCGCGCGGCGGTGGCGTCGGCCTCGTACTGCGCGATCTGCACGTCGCTGACGATCCGTTCGCGCTGCAGCGGGCGAATGCGTTCCAGCAGCTCGCGCGCCTGCGTCGCCTGCCGTTCGCGCAGCTGCAGCGTGCGCTGCGCGGTTACCAGCTCGCCGCGCAGCGCCGTCAGACGTTCGCGCAGCGCGTCGGCATCTCGTGTCGCTGCCGCGTGCAGTACGTCGATGTCCGCTTCGATCAGCGCACGCTGGCGTTCGAGCTGCCCGGCGACGGTGGCGCCGGCGTCGCCGGTCGACCAGCGCGGACTCTCGGCCGACGAGGCGATTTCGATCAGCGGTTGGCGCGCATCGACCAGGTCGCCCTCGGCGATCTTTACGTCCGTCACTACGCCGGTATTCGGCGACACCGCCGCGAGCAGACCCTGCGACGGCACCAGCAGCCCATGGACGCGGACCTTGCGCACGTGCTGGCCGAAGACCAGAAAGGCGGCCACGCAGACGATCAGCGCCAGCGAGAGCAGGGTCATCGGCCAGGCGATCCGGGGCGACGGCAGCCGCGTGGTGCCCAGCCAGGCATCCTTGCGTGCCTGGCTCACCTCTGGCCTGAACAGGTTGTCCGTCATGCGTGTCCTCCATGCGCCGGTCTCCGCTGCCGCGCGGAACGACGGCGTGGAGGCGCGGCGGTGTGGTTCCAGAAAGGCCCGTGCCCGCCAACCGGCGTGCGCCGTCAACGACGGATCCGCGCATGCCAGACCGCACGCACTGAGCCGCATGCGCCGAGCCGCATACGCCGAGCCACGTACGGCGCTGTGTCACCATAACGCAGTCCCCGCCTGCGCGGGCAAAGCACGCCGAGAACGTACACCGAGACCGCATGGCCAGCCGCGCTTCCGAATTCGACCTCATCGCCCGCATCCGCGATCGCAGCCGCCAAGGCATGCCCGCCGCGCGCGGCGATGTGATCGTCGGCATCGGCGACGACGCGGCGATCCTGTCGGTGCCGCCCGGGAAACAGCTGGTCGTCGCCATGGACACGCTGAATGTCGGCGTGCATTTCCCGGCCGGGACCGCGCCGGCCGACATCGGCTGGAAGTCGCTTGCGGTGAATCTTTCGGACTTGGCGGCGATGGCCGCAGCGCCGGCGTGGTGCACGCTGTCGCTGTCTCTGCCGCAATCGGATGCCGCATGGATCGACGGCTTTCTCGATGGTTTTCTCGCGCTTGCCGCGCGTCACGGCGTGGCGTTGATCGGCGGCGACACCACGCGAGGGCCGCTGTCGGTCTGTGTCACCGTGCATGGACTCATCGATCCGCGCGGCGCCCTGCTGCGCAGCGGCGCGTGCGTCGGCGACGATGTCTGGGTGACTGGAACGCTTGGCGATGCCGCTGCGGCGTTGCGGCAATGGCAGGCGGGGAGTGAAGTCGAAGCTGTGCTTCGCGCGCGTCTCGACCGACCGACGCCGCAGGTCGCGGCAGGTCAGGCGCTCGCCGGCATCGCGCACGCCTGCATCGATGTGTCCGACGGGTTGCTCGCGGATCTCGGCCATGTTTGCCGCGCCAGCCGCGTCGGTGCGGAGATCGAACTCGATGCATTGCCTGCATCGGATGCGCTGATTGCGGCGTTCGACATTCAGACCCGACGTGAACTGCAGGCGGCGGGCGGCGATGATTACGAGCTGTGTTTCACCGCGCCCAAGACCGCGCGGCTTGCGGTGCAAGATGCGATGAACGCCTGCGATGTGCCCGCGACGCGGATCGGTCGCATCATCGCTGACGCGGACAACGTTCTGCTGCGCGACGCTGCGGGTGCGGCATGGTTGCCGCCGCGCGCGGGGTATGTGCATTTCGAGGGCTGAAGTACGGTATCTGCACAGCGTGACAGGGCATGGCCTGTCATCCCGAGCGCAGCGAGGGAACTGCAGTTCAAACTGCAGAAGTTCCATAGGGTGCGCTTGTCGCGTACCGGCTGGTCGCGGCGACTCCGCAGCGGTGCGCGACACGCGCAGCCGATAGGCTAGATGCTGTCATTCCGAGCGCAGCGAGGGATCTGCAATTCAAACGTTGCGATGAAAGCAGGTCCCTCGCTGCGCTCGGGATGACAGTGTCAACAACGCTCAAGCCTCTGCGAACGCCTCGCGCACGCGCTCGCGGAGCGCCGGTACAACGTCGCCTTCGAACCACGGATTGGCCTTGAACCAGCCGACGTTGCGTGGGCTCGGATGCGGCAAGGGCAGATGCTCCGGCATGTATTCGCGCCATTCGGCTACGGTTTCGGTCAGCGTGGTCTTGCGCCGTTTGCCCAGAAAATAGTCCTGCGCATATTGGCCGATCAGCAGGGTCAGCTTCACGTGTTTCAGCAGCGGCAGCAGTCGCGGATGCCAGGTGGCGCGGCATTCCGGGCGCGGCGGCGCATCGCCGGAGCCGCGTTTGCCCGGATAGCAGAAGCCCATCGGCACGATCGCGATCTTCGATGCGTCGTAGAACGTCTCCGCATCCATCCTCAACCATTCGCGCAGCCGCTTGCCGCTGGCGTCGTCCCAGGGAATGCCGCTGGCATGCACTTTCGTCCCCGGCGCCTGGCCGACGATCAGCAGACGCGAGGTCGCGCTGGCGCGCAGCACCGGACGCGGGCCGAGCGGCAGCTGCGCTTCGCACAGGCGGCAGGCGCGGATCTCGGTCAGCAATGCGTCGAGTTTGCGAGTCACGGCGGTAGCAGCTTGCCCGGATTGAGGATGCCGTCGGGGTCGAACGCGGCCTTGATCGCGCGCATCGTCGCCAGCGTCGGAGCGTCGATGGCCCGGGTCATGAACTCGCGCTTCGCCAGGCCGATGCCGTGTTCGCCGGAGAGCGTGCCGCCCAGCGACAGCGTCAATGCGAACACGCCCGACATGGCGGCATGCGCGCGCTCGTTCTGCGCGGGATCGGCCGGGTCGTACATCAGATTGACGTGCAGGTTGCCGTTGCCGGCGTGGCCGAAGCAGACGATCGGCAGCGCATGTTCGCGGGACAGCGTCTGAACGCCGGCGACAAGCTCGGGAATGCGCGACACCGGTACCACGACATCCTCATTGATCTTGCCCGGCGCGAGGCTGCGCAGCGCCGGCGACAGTGCCTTGCGCGCTGCCCACAGACGTTCGCGTGCGGCCTCGTCCGCGGCGGGTTCGATGTCCAGGCAGCCATCGCCGCGCGCGGCGGTGGTCAGTGCCTCCAGCGCCTGCGGCAGCGTATGCGCATCGCCGTCGGCTTCGATCATCAGCAGCGCGCCGACATGCTCGGGGATGTCGCTCCCGCCGAAGCTGACGCGCATCTGCGCGCGCGCCAGCCGCACCGCGCGATCGTCCATGAATTCCAGCATCGACGGCGTCACCGGCTGCGCCATCAGTCGCGCGACCGCAGCAGCTGCGGCATCGACATCGCGATACAGCGCGCGCAGCGCACGGCGTGCGGCCGGCAGCGGTGTGAGTTTGAGCGCCGCTTCGACGATCAGCGCCAGCGTGCCTTCGCTGCCGACCAGCAGCCGCTGCAGGTCGTAGCCGGTCGCGCCCTTGGTGGTGGCGCTGCCGCAGTGGATCAGCTCGCCGGTGCCGGTCACGGCGGTGAGTGCGAGCACGTTGTCGCGGCTGGCACCGTATTTCACCGCGCGCGGGCCGCCGGCGTTGCAGGCCAGATTGCCGCCGATGGTGCAGTAGTCGGCGCTGGTCGGGTCCGGCGGCCAGAACAGCCCGTGAGGCTTCAGCGCGCGCTGAAGATCGCCATTGAGCACACCGGGTTCGACCATCGCGCAGCGGTCGCCGGGGCGGATATCGAGAATACGGTTCATGCGTTCGAAGGAGACCACCACGCCGCCCGCCGTCGGCACCGATGCGCCGGTGGTGTTGGTGCCCCGTCCGCGCGCGATCACCGGCACGCGGTGCGCACGGCACGCACGCACGAGCGCGACGACCTGTTCACTCGTGGATGGGAGCGCCACCGCATCGGGCATCGCCTGCCGCCGCGAGTTGTCGTAACCATAGGTCAGCCGCTCGTTGGCGTCGGTGCGGAAACCATCGCCCAGCAGAGCGGCGAGTGTCTCGTGCAGCGCAGCGGGCAGGGCAGAGCTCATGCCAGCATTGTAGGGTGTTGTTGTGGGAGGGGCTTCAGCCCCGACAGGCCGCGTTCGGGGCTGAAGCCCCTCCCACACAAGCAAAGGCTATGCGCGCGAATCCCGGCGTGGTTTCGACGCAAACAGGCGGACGCCGCCAATGCATGCCGCGATCGTGGCAGCCGGCAGCCACACCCACAGCAACTCCGACCACAGCACCGCCAGCCCGCGCAGACTGAAAAAACCAATGCCGATCGGCGACACCGCGATCGGCCGCCACGGCGCGAAGAATCGTTCGTGCGACCAGGGCCACAGCAGCGCGACGCCGAGCCCTCCGTTGGTCAAGGCGTCCAGCAGCGGATGCGAGGCGGTGCAGAACGCGAGAAACAGCAGCGCACGCCAGCGCGTCGTCCGCAGCCACGGCGCGGCGACCGCGCCGATCGCGCCGACAATCAGCGCGAACACCAGCGAATGACTCGCACCGCGATGCCCGAACTGATCCGCATAGGCGATGCCGAGCCTGAATGCGGCGGTGTCGAAGTCGGGCGCCATCGCCACGAACATGCCGGCGACGATCAGCCGCGGCGGGATCGCTTCGCGGCCGAACGCCAGGCCCAGTGCGAGCGGCACGACGGCATGGGTGAAGATCGTCGGCATCGTCTTCGATCTATGGATAGAAAAACCAGACGTCGGCGATCAGGCCATCGCTGATCCGATACACGGCCATCACTTCCGACGGCTGTTCGCCCAGGCCGTGGATGCGTTCGTGATCGGTGACCTTGTCGCCCAGCGCGATGCGGTTCAGCAGTTCGGCGCGCAGGCCCGGAATCGAAAATCGATGCTCGGCATAGAACGCGCGCAGCGCGGCTTTGCCGACCGTGCCGGGCGCTTCGGCGGGCATGCGGAAGATGCGCATGTCCTCGCTGAAACAATCGGCGAAGCGGTCGAGATCGTGCGCGTTGTAGGCGTCCAGCTGGCGTTGCACGATCTCGGTCGGGGTCATGGCGATGCCTTTGAGTCGGGATTCAGACGTCGTCGGCGCGAAACGCATCGCGCAGCCAGTCGAAAATGGGTGCCTCCGTGTCGCCGCTGGCGTCGATCACATCGAAGCGGCAGGGCGCGCGGCCGTATTCGCGATGCGCGGCGAGGAACTGGCTGGCGGCATGCACCAGCTTTCGACGTTTGCTGGCATCGATCGATGCGGCGCCGCCGCCGAAGCCGACGCTGCGGCGATAGCGCACTTCGACGAACACCAGCGTGTCGCCATCGCGCATCACCAGATCGAGTTCGCCGCTGCGATAGTTCGCGTTGGCAGCGACAGGCGTCAGGCCCTGTCGCAGCAGGAAGTCGCGGGCCAGCGCTTCGACATGTGCGCCTTCGGCCCGCTTGTTACCGCTGCGGCCCTCAGTCGCCACTGCGGGCGAGCGCGACGATCTGGCCGTCTGTGAATGTGGACCACGCCGGGCTGCGGACGATGTTGCCGAAACCGTCGATGCGCAGGTCGCCGGTGGCGCCGTCTACCTTGCTGTTGGCATTGCCGGCGAGGCGTTCGAGATAGGCGGTGAGCAGCCACGCGTCGTAGCCGAACGCGAACAGTTTGGCGGCCGGACCGCGCGCGGTGGACAACATGCCGCCGGTGCTTTCCGCCGAAGGCAGGCCGGCGATGCCCTGCACGCTCCAGGTTTCGGCCGGAAAGGCGATGCCATCAAGCAGCCTGTCCTGGTCCGGTTTGCCGGTGCCCGACAGCAGCTGTGCAGTGGCGACGCGGGGTTTGGCGGCCAGTCCGGCGGCGCTCAGCTGCGATGCCAGCGCCCGCGCCTGCGCGCTTTTCAAGGCGAGGAACACGGCGTCCACGCCGCCTTCTTTCTGGGCTGCGGCCTGCAGTACGGCGGTGCTGTCCGCTGGCTTTTCAGCGATGTTGACCGTCTCGACGACAGTGCCACCGCGGCTGGCGAAATGCTCGCGGAAGGCGGCGACGCTGCGGCGCATGCCATCGTCGCTGCCCACCAGCACCAGCACCCGACGCGCCTTGCGCGATACCAGGTATTCGGCCGCTGCGATGCCGTCGTCCTCCGGCGCCAGCGCGAAGCTGGCATTACCGCTGGGCGGTGCGGCCGGGCCGCGATTCAGCGCCAGCACCGGCACGCCCAGCTGCGGCTCCTTGAACAGCGCGCCCACTTCGTCGCGGCCGAGCGGACCGACCACGTAGTCGGCGCCTTCACTGCTGGCTTTCTGATAGGCGGCCACCGCGCCGGCCGGCGTGCCGGTGGTGTCGTAGAAGACGATTTGCGGCTTCTGCCGGTGTTCGCCGTAGTAGCCGGCCAGCAGCCCGTCGCGCACCGGCGATGCCGCAGTGGCCATGGCCCCGCTCAGCGGCAGCAGCACCGCGAGTTTGCGCGGTGGCCGATAGCCGTCGCGATCCGCCGGCGGTCGGCTGCCGGCGTTGAAGCGCCAGTTGCCTTCGCGATCGAACGGGCGCGGCAGGGTCAGGCCACGGCGCAGCAGTTCGCGGCCGATGAAGTTGTAGAGCGGGTCGCCGTCGCGGAGCATCGCCGCTTCGGAGCTGAGGGTGGCATTGTCGAGGCTGGCGACGATGCGTTCGATCTCGCGGCCGTTGTCGATCTTGGCCTGGCCGGTCAGCGTGTCGTGATTGCCGGCCAGGGCTGCGGCCTGGGTGATCAGGGGATTGACCCGGTAGTTCGAGGGCTTGGTTCCGCCGGGCTTGGTCGGTACGCAGGCACTGAGCCCCAGCGCAAGCAAACCGGTGCATAGCCAGGCCAATCTCGTCGAATTCATGCGCATCGCCGCAACCCTTGAGTGAACCGTTAGGATTCTACCCGCCTGCCATACCCCGAGCGAGCTAGGAGTCTGCGCGGCAGAAGCCCCGTCGTCGTTTTGATGGGCGACAATTGCGGCATGGCAACCTCCTACTTACCGTACCAACCCGGGCAATCCCATTTGCTGCCGCCGTCGGCGGAAGACTGGCT
>JBIITV010000003.1:0-69876 GCA_044340325.1 Lysobacteraceae bacterium | reverse complement strand
GCTGCGGCTCGGCAGTGTGCCGTTGTAGACCGGTGCAGCGTTGGCGACCGAAATGGTGAACAGACCCGAGACGGTATTGGTACCGTCGTTGGCCATCACCCGGATGGTCCATGCGCCCGCCGAACTCGGCGTACCGCTGAAGGTACGCGTGGCGGCATTGAAGCTCAACCACGCCGGCAATGCGGCGCCGTTGGCGTCCGCACTATAGGTCAGCGCATCGCCGTTCGGATCGGTGAATGCACCCGCCGGCACCGTGTAGCTGAAGCCCACGCCCGGCGACGCCGACTGGTTCGCCAGCGTGCCGTTGTAGACCGGCGGGGTGCTCGGCGTGGTCACCGTGAAGCTGGTGTTCGTGCTCGCACCCGACGTGTCCGTCGCGGTGTAGGTGATGGTCCAGCTGCCCACCACGCCCGCCGTGCCGCTGAAGGTGCGGGTGGCGGCGTTGAAACTCATCCACGCCGGCAGACCGCCGGCGCTGTAAGTGAGCGCATCGCCGTTCGGATCGCTGAAGGCCGCCGGGGTATAGCTGAAGAACGACCCCGCAGTCGCCGTCTGGTTGCTCACGCCGGGCGCCACCGGCGCCGAATTCGCCACCGTCAGCGTGAAGCTGCTGTTGACCGTGCCGCCGCGACCGTCGCTGGCCGTCACCGTGACCGCGTAGTTGCCCAGCGCCGCGCTGGTGCTGCCGCTGATCACGCCCGCGCTGCTGATCGTCAGACCCGCCGGCAGACCGGTTGCGCTGAAGGTCAGCACATCGGCGTTGGCGTCGCTGAAGTACGCAGCCGTGGACAGACCGAAGGCCTGGTTGCGACCTGCGGTCTGGTTCGGAATGGTGCCCGCCGTCGGCGCGGTGTTGGTCACGCTGAAGGTGAATCCGCCGATGCCGGTCAGACCCTGCGGATCGCTGGCGATGATCCGCGCGTTGTAGCTGGTCTGGGTCAGATTGGCCGCAGTGCCGGTGATCTGGCCGGTCGCCGCATTGATGCTCAGACCCAAGGTGCTGATGTTCACCCAGCTCGCGCCCACCTGCACCTGTGCGCTGTAGGTCAAGGCATCGCCGTCCGGCTCGGTGAACGCACCGCCCGGCAGCGCGAAGTTCACCGCGCCGCCATGCACCAGCGTCCGGCCGGGCAAGGTGCCGGCGTTGTAGATCGGCGCACTGTTGGTCCAGTTCTGGACACTGAACACGATGTCGCCATCGTTGACGTTGCCCGCTCCACCGATGAATTGCTGATTGGAGACGCTGACCCGGCCACGGCTGTCCGTCGCCTGCACGCGGACCACCAGATTGCCGACCGGCTGGCCCGCAGGCACCGTGCCGCTGAAGGTGCGTGTGGCCGCGTTGAACGTCAGCCAGCTCGGCAGCGGCAGATAGTTCACCCAGTAGAACGTCGGCGTACCCGGTTCGACTTCCACCACCTGCTCGACCAGCGAGGCGCTCAGGCTGAAGCTGTCGCCATCGTTGTCTACGAACAGACCATCCGGGATGGTGTAGCTGAAGCTGCGGCTGATGCTGACGGTACGGTCGGCCAGCGCCACGCCGGTGCGCACCGGCGCGGTATCGGTGCCGACGGTCAGGGTGAAGGTGGTGTTGGTCACCGCGCCGAGGGTGTCGGTGGCGGTGTAGGTCACCGTCCAGTCGCCCTTGAGCGTACCGGTACCGCTGATCACGCGGGTGCTGGCATTGAACGTCAGCCCCGGCGGCAGGTTGCTCACGCTGTAGGTCAGCGTCTGGCCATTGGCGTCGGTGAACGCCGGCAGCGTCGTGCTCACCGGCGTGTTGAAGGCCAGGATGATTTGCGGAATCGACGGCGCTACGGGCGCCACGTTGGCGACGACCGAGAACACGCCCGATGCGGACGCGTTGGACGGATCGCGCGCGGTGATGCGCAGGCTGTAGTTGTAGTTGGTCTGCGTGGGCGCACCGTAATCGCCCGGCGACACCAGCGCCTGCAGCGTGCCGCTGATCGTGCCGTTGGCCGCGATGCTCAGGCCCACCGACGAGGCGGAGACCCACACAGGTGCGACCCAGCGGTAATCAGGCTCGCCCGGCGCGATGTAGTACAGCTCCCAGTAGCCCGGACGCTCCACTTCCAACGTGTAGTTCAATGCATCGCCGTTGGCATCGGTGAATGCGCCACCGGGCAACGCCCACGACACCGCGCTGTTCAGCGGGGCGCTGCGGCTCGGCAGTGTGCCGTTGTAGACCGGTGCAGCGTTGGCGACCGAAATGGTGAACAGACCCGAGACGGTATTGGTACCGTCGTTGGCCATCACCCGGATGGTCCAGCTGCCTGCCGTGGTCGGCGTGCCGCTGAAGGTGCGGGTCGCGGCGTTGAACGTCAGCCATGCCGGCAACGGCGAACCGTTGGCGTCGGCGCTGTAGGTCAGCGCATCGCCGTTGGGATCGGTGAAGGCACCCGCCGGCACCGTGTAGGAGAACGCGACGCTCGGCGACGCCGCTTGATTGACCAGCGTACCGTTGTAGACCGGCGGTGTGCTCGGCGTGGTGACGGTGAAGCTGCGGTTGGCCTGCACACCGGACGGATCGGTCGCGGTGATGTTGATGGTCCAGCTACCGACCGGGCCGGCGGTGCCACTGAGTACCCGGGTGGTGGCGTTGAAGCTCATCCACGTCGGTAAACCACTCGCGCTGTAGGTCAGCACGTCGCCGTTGGGGTCGGTGAAAGCCGGTACGGTGTAGCTCCATGCCGTGCCCGCAATCGCGGTCTGGTTCGGAATCGTGGGTGCCACCGGCGCCGAGTTGACGACATTCAGCGTGAAGCTGGTGCCGATCGAACCGCCGCGGCCGTCGCTTGCGCTGACCGTGACGGTGTAGCTGCCGAGCGCCGCAGTCGCGGCACCCGTGATCGCGCCCGTTGTCGTGTTGAGCGTCAGGCCGGCCGGCAGGCCGGTCGCGCTGTAGGTCAGCGGGTCGTTGTTGACGTCGGCGAAGAAGGTCGACAGCGCCAAGCTGAAGGCCTGGCTGCGGCCCGCGTTCTGGGCCGGAATGGTGCCGACCGTCGGCGGTGTGTTGGTGGCGCTGAAAGTGAAGGTGCCGGTACCGGTCAGGCCCTGCGGATCGCTGGCGATGATCCGCGCGCTGTAGCTGGCCTGGGTCAGATTGGTCGCGGTGCCGGTGATCTGACCGGTGCTCGCATTGATGCTCAGGCCCAGCGCGCTGATGTTGGTCCAGGTGCTGCCGATCAGCACCTGCGCGCTGTAGGTCATCGCGTCGCCATCCGGCTCGGTGAACGCACCGCCCGGCATCGCGAAGTTCACCGCACCACCATGCACCAGGGTGCGATTGGGCAGGGTGCCGACGTTGTAGAACGGCGCTGTATTCGTCCAGGTCTGAACGTTGAAGCGGATATCGCCGTCGGCACTGTTGTTGGCGCCGCCGACGAAATTATTGTCGGCGGCACTGACACGACCACGACTGTCCACCGCCTGCACGCGTACGGTGAAGTTGCCGACCGGCTCGTTCGCCGGCACGGTGCCGCTGAAGGTGCGGGTGGCGGCGTTGAAGGTCAGCCAGCTCGGCAGCGGCTGATAGTCGACCCAGTTGAAGGTCGGCGTACCCGGCTCGATCTCGGTCACCTGCACCACCATCGACGCGCTCAGCGTGAACGCATCGCCGTCGGCGTCGGTGAACAGGCCGTCCGGCAGGGTGTAGGTGAAGCTGCGGTTGATGCTGAGGGTGCGATCGGCCAGCGGCACGGCGCTGCGCGCCGGCGCGTTGTCGGTACCGACCACGATCGAGAAGGACTTCACGCCGGTCAGCCCGGCGATGTCGGTCGCCCGCACGTCGAATGCGAAGCTGCCGGCCTGCGTGTTGACGGTCGGACGGCCCGAGAAGGTCACGGTCTTCGCGGTGTAGTCGACCGCCATCCGCAACCACGCCGGCAAGGTCGAACCCTGCGGGAACACGGTATCGAGGCTGAGCGTGTCGTTCTCGGGGTCGTTGAAGAACGCAGAGATCGGGAAGGTCCGGCTGTAGTTGTCATTGACGCGAAGCGGCGGCAGGACGAACGTAGTGGCGGTCGGTGCCGGCGCCCGGTTGGCGAAGACATTGACCGTGAGCGTGGTGGTGGTCGCGGCGCCTTCCACATCGGTCGCGGTCAGCACGATGCTGTAAACGCGGCCGTTCACTTCATCGGTCGGCACATTGCCGCTGAACTTGATCTCCGGCGTGGCCTGGTCGTAGAGGTACTGGAACGACATCCACGCCGGCAGCGCGGCGCCGTTGCTCAGCTTTGCGGTGACCTGCATGCGGTCGCCGTCGAGATCGGTGAACACCTGCGACAGATCGCGCGTCCAGTCGAACTGGCGGCTGATGATCGCATCGACCGGGGTCGGCGCGGCCACGACCGACGGCGCACTGTTCGGCGCCGTCGTGATCACGAACTGCTTGACCACGAACGCGCCCTGCTGATCGGTGGCGCGCAGACGCACGGTGAATGTGCTCGGAGCGGTGGGCGTGCCGCTGAGACGGATCACGCCGGGATTGCTGGCATCGATGGCCAGCCAGGACGGCAGCGCATTCTCGATGCTCAGGCTCAACACATCGCCCACGTCCGCGTCGCGGAAGTAGTCGCTGGCGATCAGGTCTTTGTTCCACGGCTGGCTGGTCTTCACCCGCAGCGCGATATCGCCCGCCTGGATCAGCGCAGGCGCAGTGTTGCTGCGCACCCGGACGGTGAAGGTGGTGCTGACCGTATTGAGCGTGTTCGCGGTCTCGGTCGCGGTCAGCCTGACCACGATGTCCTGGTCGGCCAGGCCGGCCGAAGGATTCGCGGTGAACACGATCTCGCCGGTGTTCGCATCGCGGGTTGCCACCAGCCATGCCGGCAGGGGGGCGCCGCTGCCCTGGGCGATGGTCAAACTCAGCGCGTCCTGTTCGGCGTCGCGGAAGATGTCGGTGAACAGCAGCCGGAACTGCGAGGTCAGTCCCTTGCGCACGGTGCGGTCGTCGACCGTGCGGATCGTCACCGGCGCGCTGTTGTCCACCGGAATGCCGTCGACGTTCGGGCCGTAGCCCGACACCGCGCGCACATGGCGGCGGTTGCCGTTGGCGTCGTACTCGGTGATCAGATCGAAGACGCGCTTGCCGGTCAGCACATCGTCCTGGGTCACGCGTTCGACCCGGTTGTTGCTGTCGTAGGTGGTGCGGGTCAGCGTACGCACCTGCATCCCGTAGGTGTCGGCGGTGGTCACTTCTTCCACGGTGCGGTTGCCGGCCGCGTCGTATTCGTAACGATAGGTGGTGGCGCCCTCGATCACCTGGCGGATACGCCCATTGGCGTAGTAGCTGATGGTCTTGCTGCCGTTGCCGGTGAGGATGCCCGAACCGCCGGCGGCGGTCTCGCCGGTCAGTTGACCGGAGCTGGCGTTGTAGGCGTAGTCGCTGTCGCGGCCGCTGAGGTTGTTGTGGTCGATCACCCGACCGAACACGTCGTAGTCCCAGCTCAGTTCATTGAGCCGCACCGTCTCGCTCTCGCGATCCACATAGGTCGGCGCATTGACCGGCAGCGACAGGCCATTGCGCTCACGGACCTTGCGCGCTGCCGCGTCGTAGGCGTATTCCATCACCACGCCCATCGCGGTCTTGCTGCGGATCAACTGCTTGCGGCTGTCGTAGTCGTACTGCGCCGCGAAGTTCAGCGCGTTCTTCACTTCGATGCGGTCGCCGTTCTGGTTCAGCACATAGCGCTGCAGAGAAGTCTTTTCGCGGGTCGTGCCGTTGCTGGCGGGCAGATAGTCGCCGATCGCGGTGATCTGACCGCGACGGTCGTATTCCTTGAACGTCAGATAGCCCAGCGCGTTCTGCATCAGCCGCTGGTTGCCCAGCGCATCGTAGGCGTGCCGGGTGGTGTTGCCGTAGGCGTCGCGGGACGCGGTCATGCGGCCGGTGGCGTCGTATTCGTTGCTGCGCAGATTGCCGTTGGCGTCGCGGGTCGCGACCAGACGGCCCAGCGCGTCGTAGTACCACTGGTTGACCGGACGCAGCCAGCTGACGCCGCCGTTTTCCGCCACCACCTTCACCAGCGGGCGTGTCTCGCGCACCAGCTGGTTGAGGCTGTTGTATTCGTAGTCGGTCTGGTAGCCGCGCGCGTCGATGATCTGCACCACATTGCCCCAGCGGTCGACCCGCTGGGTGATGGTGCTGGTGGTCGCGGTGCTGGCATTGTGCGACGGCAGCTTCACTTCCAATATCCGGCCGAGCTTGTCGACGCGGTTGAAGGTGACCGCCACCACCACGCCGTCGGTGGCGCTCAGGTATGCGTTCTGGCTGGTGCGCACCTGATGCCCGGCGAGGTTGTAGCCGAAGTTGCGCACCGCACCGCTGTCGTTGGATGAGATCAGCCGGCCGGCGGCGTCGTAGGCATAGGCCAGTCCGCCGGTGAGGCCGTTGATGGTCTTGCCGGTGATCTCACCGAAGGCGTTGTAGGTCACCGTCTCGCCGGTATCGACGACAGTGGTGTTCTGGGTCACGCCGTTCAAATACAGATCGCGTTCGGTCAGCGTGGTCTTCTGGCGACCGGTCTTGTCGTAGGTGTTGCTCACCCGCACGATCGCGCTGCGGCCTTCGTTGCCGGTCAGCGTGTAGCGCACGCCGGTGATGTTGTCGGCAGCGTCGAAGCTGCGGGTGACGACGGCACCTTCGCCGTCGCGCTCCCACACCGCGCGGCCCTGCCAGTCGTAGCGCATCAGCTGGACCTGATCGCGGCTGTCGTCGGCCACGGCGGCGTTGGCGCCGTTCTTGCCGTTGGCGTAACGCCGCACCGCCACCGCATTGCCGAAAGCGTCGTAGGCCATCGTGGTGTACGGCGAGCGCTGTTCGTACAGCGCGATCGAGGTGAGATCGCGCGTGGCGCTACCGCCGAGGAAGGTATCCACGCCCTGCACCACCGTTGCGCGGGTCGGCTCCTGCACCGAGGTGGTACGGCCGATCGCGTCGTAGGTGGTGGTGGTGACGCCGGTGGGGTCGGTGATCGAAGTGACCCGGCCTTCGTTGTCGTAACCATAGATTGCGGTGACATCGCTGGTACCGGTGCTGCCGTCGATGCGGCGGTACTGGCGCACCGAGATCTCGCTGGTCTTGCGGCCCAGCGCGTCGTAGCCCCAGCGGCTGATGCGGTTGTCGCCGGTGCTGGCATCGCCCGGCGCCGGCAGGCCCGGACGGGTGTTGACGTTCGGGGTCTGGCTCAGCGCGCGCGCGTACTCGATGGTCTCGATCGCTTCGCCGGTGGCGTTGTACTTGGTCTCGGTGACATAACCCAGTGCGTCCACGGTCAACGTATTGCGGCCCAGCGCATCGTAGTAGCGATAGGCGGTGGCCCAGACTTCGCTGCCGCTGTTGGGCACGCCTTCCAGAAGATCGGATTCCGTGACCAGATCGCCGAAGGCGTTGTAGGCGAAGGTCTTCACCGGCGAACCGCTGGCGGCGCTGCCGTCGTTGCGGTAGTAGGTCACCTGCGGCTGGGTCACGCTGGCCTTCTGGCCCAACGCGGTGTACGCAGTGTCGATGGTGCGGTCGTTGGCGTTGGCGACGATCGCGCCCACGGTCTGCAGCTGCGCCGCGCTCAGCGCCTGGCCGGCCGTCCAGCCGGCGATCACCCCGGTATTGAGCGCCGTCGCGAAGCGACGCATCGAGCTCACTTCACCGAACGCGTTGTAGGTGTATGTGCTGACGTTGTTTTCCTGGTCGACCTCGTAGGTCACCCGGCCCAGCGCATCGTAGGTCTTGTAGCTGAAGTTGTTGCGGACGTCCTTCTGCACCACCGCCTGGCCGAGGGCGTTGTAGGTGATCTCGATCGTCGCCTGCACGCCGGTGGCGTCCAGCGCATTGGTGGTCACGTTGTAGCTGCCGGCATCCGGGAAGATGGTGCTGACCTGGTAGCCGCGGTTGTCGTAGACGTAGGTGGTGGTGCGGCGGTCGGCGGTGACCGGCGCATCGGCGTTGTCGGTACGGGTGCGGACGTTGCCGAGCGCGTCGTAGGTGAAGCGGGTGACGATCGAGCGCGGCGCCGGCTCGGGAACGAGCACACCAGCGCTGTTGACGCTGCTCACCGACACCTGCGGCGTGATCTCCGCAGTGCGACGGCCGGCGGCGTCGTACTGGTAAGTCCAGACCGCGTTGTTGCGGTCGGTGCGGGTCAGCAGGCGATCGGCGCCGTCGTAGGTGAAACTCTCGGTCTTGTTGAGCGCGTCGGTGCGCACCTGCAGGCGGCCGGAAGCATCGTAGGCGGACTGCGTGCGGCGCACGTCGGCGGCGGGCTGGGCAGCGGCCCAGGCGCTGAGACCGGTCTCGGTGGTGGTGGTGGCCGGAGGACGTTGCCCGTAGGCGATGGTGTCCGTGACCCGGCCGGCGCCGTCGTAGCGCCACTCGGCGAGTGCGCCGGTGGCATCGAGCATGAAGCGCTGGCGTCCGGCGGTGTCGTAGACGATGCGCTGGGTGCGGATCTGGTTTGCGCGGGTCAGCGGATCGGGGCTCAGCGCGGTGCTCAACGCCGCCGCTACGCCGGCCTCGCTGTAGCTCGTGCTGAAGCCGATGTTGACACCGTACTGCACGCTCGCGACTACGCGACCGGCGGCGTCGTACTGGGTCTCCGAGACCTGGGCGATACCCGCAGCCGAACGCGTCACCGAGTAACGGGCGCGACCGGCGCTGTCGTAGACCATCGCCTGGGCGCGCGCAGCCGCTTCGTTGGTGGTGGCGAATGTGGAGAAGTCGGCGACCGTGGCGGTGCCCGCACGCAGCGCGTCGCGCAACGTGGTACTGACCGAGAACAGCGTGGCGTAGGTGCGGGTGACCGTCATCCGGCCCGCGCCGTCGTAGCCGATCTGCTGCAAGGTGCCGGCCAGATCGATCAGATAGGCCACGCGACCGGCGCCGTCGTAGACGCGGTACTCGCCCTGATCGGCAAGGTTTTCGATCACCAGGCCCTGCAGCGTCGCGACGCTGGTGGTGTCGGTGACGCTGGCGAAATTCACTGCGGTCGCATAGCGGCGCGATGCGACCACGCGCCCGGCGGCGTCGTACCAGTTGCGGGTGACCGCACCCATGGCGTCGAGCATGAACACCACTTGCCCCGCAGCGTCGTAGACGTAGCGGGTCTGTACATCCTTCGCAGCGTTCGCACCGGCAGCGGCACGCAGTGTGGCGACCGTGGCGGCACCGGCCTGCAGCTGCCCGCGCAGGGTTGTGGTCAGCGCTGCGGACTGGGCATAGCGGCGCTCCAGCACTTTGCGGCCGGCGCTGTCGTAGACGATCTCGATCACGCTACCGGTGCCGTCGACGGTCATCGTCAAACGACCGTCGCGGTCGTAGATGCGATAGGACACTTCATCCAATGCATCGTTCGCGAGCGTCTGCGAGGTCACCAGCGCAGCGACCTCGGCCTCGCTCGGCGCGGCCGATAGTCCGCTGATCACCGCCACCTTGGCAAAGGTGCGGGTCATCGTGGCGCGGCCGGCCGCGTCGTAGACCACCTCGCTGACGCCACCGGAAGCATCGACGCTGAAACGCAGGCGATTGGCGGCGTCGTAGCTGAAGCGGGTGACGCGGCCGCTGGCGTCGAGCTTGCTGACGACGTTGTCGTTGGCGTCGTAGGTATAGGTGGTGATCAGGTTCAGCACGCCCGGCGAAACCGTCTCGGTGCTGCGGCGCCCGAAAGCGTCGTAGGCGTAGGCGATGGTCATCGCCGCAGCGGTGCCCGCACCCTGGGTCATCGTCAGCTGGCGGCCGTCGCGATCCCACGTGTACGTGGTGCGCAGCGCCAAGCCTGCAGGGTCGAGAATCGCTTCGAGCAGATTGCCCTTGCGGTCGTAGCTCAGCGTGGTGCGCACGCCGCTCGGATCGGTCACCTGGATCTGACGGCCCTGGCCGTCATAGACCCAGGTGGTGGTCAATCTGAGACCGGGATTGGTCTTGGAATCGATGCCGTCCTCAAGGCGGGTCAGCACGCGACCGGCGGCGTCGTAGGTGTAGTCGACGCGGCGGCCGCTGCCATCGACAGTGGCCACGGTGAGACCACGGGCGTCGTACTCGCTGCGGCTGATCCGGTTCAAAGGATCGGTCACGGTGAGGACCTGGCCGTCCTTGTTATAGGTCGTCGTGGTGGTCGCGACGGTGCCGTCGGGCAGCGTCTGCGTGACCGTGAACCCCTGACCGAAGCGGTTCTGGGTGGTGGTCACACTCACGCCTTCGGCAGTGAGCACGGTGATGCTGCGCCCGCTGTCGCTGTGGGTGTAACTGGTGACACGACCCAGCGCATCGGTCTGGCTGACCACGCGGCTGAAGGCGTCGTAAGCCGTCGACACGCTTTCATTCCGGCCGCTGACGTTGTTCGCGGTCTGCGAGACCGTGCGGCCGAGTCGGTCGTAAGTGAGCGTGATGGTGTTGCCGCGCGCATCGGTGCGGGTGGTGGCGCGGCCGAAGGCGTCGTACACCACGCCCATGCTGCGGCTGAGCGTGCCGCCGGCTTCGGTCTGGTTGCTCAGCAGGCCGCGATTGTCGTAGCTGCTGGTGACGGTGCGGCGGACGCTGTTGTTCGCTTCCAGATCCTGCTGCGTGCGCAGCTCGCCGAACGCGGTGTAGGTGTACAGATTGCGGTAATTCTCCGCATCGATGCGCTCGCTGAGCAGACCCCGGGTGTCGTAGCGGAACTGCGTGCGGCTGTCGGTGGTACCGATGCTCAACGCCGAGATCGCGGTCTGCACGCTGGCACGGCTGCCCGGCACGCCGAGGGTGATGCGGCCGGTGTAGGCGATGCTGTCGATCGCCTGACCGAAGGCGTTGTAGCGGGTCTCGACGACTTCGCCCTGCGCGTTCTGCACGTTGCCGCTGTCGTGCATGCCGCGCACGGTGAAGGTCTGACGTCCGGCGGCATCGTAGAAGTACCAGGTCTTGTTGCCGGCGGCATCGACGCTCTCGATCCGGCGGCCGACCAGGTCATAGCTGTGGCGCACGCCGTACTGGGCGTAGATGGCGTCGATCTGCGCTTCGCTCATGCCGCCGATCAGACGGGTCGAACCCTCGCCCGTCAGCTCGCCGATCACATTGCCGAACACGTCGTAGCGACGGTTGCCCTCGCGCACCTCGGTGGTGCCCTGCGCCGCTTCGGTTTTCACCAGTCGCCCGGCTTCGTCGTAGCTGTAGCGGGTGACAGTGCCTTCGTGATTGAGCTCGGTGACCAGCTGGCCCAGGCCGTTGTAGCTGCGCTGGGTCAGGCGGAACGCTTCCGCAGGCGCGCCGGTGGTGGCGCTGGTGCGCAGCGCGGCGAACGTCTCGGTGCCGGTCAGGCCGGTCAGGCGCTTGGCATAGGCCTTCACCGCGCGCTGGTTGTTGGCGTCGTCGTAGACGAACTCGGTCAGATGGCCTTCGGCGTCGAGCATGCCAATCTGCTGGCTGCGCGCGTTGTAGAACAGCCGCGTGGTCTGGTCGTTGGCCGCATTGGCGGCCGGGCGCAGCTGCGCCAGCGTCCCGGTCGCCCAGAATGCGCTGCTGGTCTGCGTCGCGTAGCGGATGGTCTGCACCGCACGGCCGCCGGCGTCGTAGAGCGTCTCGGTCAGATACCCGGCGGTATCGAGCGTTGCGACCATGCGGTCGGCGCTGTCGTAGAACATGCGGCTCACGCGCGGCACGACGGTCGCGTCGCCGGGCTTGGCCACGGTCGCCGACAACAGGCGCGAGGCGCCGTCGTAAGCGTAGGTGGTGACCAGACCTGCTGCATCGGTCTGCGTCGCCAGTCGGCCGGCGCTGTCGTAGGTCTGGCTGCCGCTGCGGTCGTTCACCGCATCGGTCTGCACCCAGGCCTGATTCGCGGTGAGCCCCGGCGCGGTCGCCGCGAACACCAGCGTGTCCTTGACCACGGTGCTGCCGGAGAGCCACGCGGCAGTGTCGACGCGGGTCGCGTAAGCCACGGTCTGCACGACCCGGCCAACGCCGTCGTAGACCGTCTTCGCCACCGCGCCGGTGCCGTCGACCACCGCCGTCAACCGCCCGGCCGGGTCGTAGAAGTAGTACATGCGCGCGCCGGTGGCATCCTGGGTGGCGCGCAGACGACCGGTGTTGTCGTAGAAGCTCTGGGTGGTGCGGATGACGGGGCTGCCGGACACCACGCCGACATCGCTGGCCGACACCATCTGGCCGGCGCTGTTGTGGGTCGCGGTGCGGGCCGCGCCGGTATCGAAGGTCACCCGGATCTGATTGGCCGAGTCGGTGTAGGCATAGGCGGTGAGCACGGTCGCGCCGTCGTTCGCCGCCATCCACGTCGCATACCCTGTGGGATCGAGACGCGGATCCGGCATCGCTGCGATGTCCGCGCCGCGGCTCAGCTGGCTGAGCAGGCGACCCATGCCGTCGTAGATGTAATCGACGATCTCGCTGGTGGTCGGCGCCGCGCCCGTCACCGTGCGCGCCGCACCGCGTACGGTGAGTTTCTGCAGCAGCAGGCCCTGCGCGCTGTAGGTGTAACGCGCGATCTCGGCGCTGGCATCCAGCACGCCGGTGCCGGCGACATCGGCGGTGACGGCCGCATAGGCGGTGGTCTGCGAGAGACGACCCTTGGCATCGTAGGTGTATTCGGTCAACGCGCTGTTGGACTTGCGCAGCGCCGCCGCGTCGGTCGCCCAAGTGTTGAGCGCCGCTTCGGTGTAGGTGGTGCCGGTATAGGTGGCGCCGAGATACCGGCGCTCGGTCGCGACCTGACCGACGCCATTGCCGTTGGCGGCATAGGTCACCTCGCGCACTTCGCCTGCGGCATTGAGCACGAAACGCACGCGATTGCGGCCGTCGTACATGTAGCGCGTGACCAGCGCGCCAGAAGGCACATTGGTGGTGCCGACGTGGGTCGGATCCAGACCGTCGGCATCGGCCACGGTGTAGCGGGTTTCGGCGGTGACCTGATTGGACGCGTTGTAGGTCCAGGCGACGGTATTGCCCAGCAGATCGCGCTGCAGGGTGCGGTTGCCGTTGGCGTCGTACCGGAACACGGTGTCCAGCACCGCCGCATTGCCGGCGCTCGGCGCCTGGCTGACGCGGGTCAGATTGCCGGAGGCGTCGTAGGTGTAGCTGGTCTTCTGGCGCAGCCCGCTCACCGCAGGCTCCAGCATCGCGATCAGCTGCTTGTTGGCGTCGTATTCGTAGGTCCAGGTGCGGCCGGCGCCGTCGACCACATCGGTCGTGGTCGCGCCGTAGGTGAAGGTCGTGGTCTGGGCCGCGCCGCCGCTGCCCTGGGTGACCGTTTTCACCCGGAAGCCGCCGCTGCCGTCGGCTTCATAGGTGTAGCCCACCGTCACCCCGTCGCTGGTGCTGACGCTGGCGATGCGCAGATCGCTGGCCGTGGCGCTGACGTAGGTGTAGCTGGTGCGGAAACGCTTGCCGTCATTGTTGGCGGCGGTGGTGCCGTCCCAGGTGTTGTCGGTCGTGATCTCGGGGGTCAGATCGGTCTGCACCCAAGCCAGGCGGCCGCTACCGTCGCCGTTTTCGTAGCCGTAGCTCACCTGCCCCTTGAGCACACCGCCTTCGCGGGTGCTGATCGAGGCCAGCTGGCCGGCCGCGTTGTAGGTGAACACGATTGAGTCGCGTTGCCCGACCAGCACCGTGCCGTCGATCGACCGCACTTCGGAAATCCGGTTGCTGGCGTCGTAGACGATGTCGTATTGCGCGGGCGTGGTGCCGTCGCTCTTCAGATCCCGGATCCGGGTCAGACGCCCCTTCAGCGTGGCGTTGGCGTGATCGGCATACAGCTCTTCGCGCCGGGTGCTGCCTTCGGTGTAGGTCCAGTTGAGGTTGGTGGCATTCCAGATCAGCGTGTCGTGGGCGCCGTCGCCGCCGGTCGTCGTGTAGCGGTTGGCGGTGCCCGAGTAGACGAAGACCACGCTCTGGCCGTCGCCGGTGGTCAGCGTCATCGTGCTGCCGGCCGCGTTGAGGGTCCCGGTGAGCGTCACGTTGCGCTCGAACCCCGTCACCCAGCCGTCCTGGCCCTGCCCCGCCACCGTGCCCCGGCTGTTGTAGGTGCGCAGGAACGAGGCATTCAGGCCGCGGACGAACAGACTTTCGTCCAGATCCTGCAGCACCAGATTGCCGGTCGAGAGATTGACGTACTGGCTCTCGCGGCTCTGCCCAAGGCCGCCGCTGCCGCCGGTCGTAAATCCCAACTGGGTGTACGAGGTGTTGTACAGGCCCAGACCCGTTCCGGTGAAAACAGCGACCATGGCTCGATTCCTTAGATGAATGCTGATGAGGCGCGGGCGAATTCGCCCAAGTCATCGCGTTAATCCAGGGTTCGGGACAGAAGTTTAGGGGGAGTTTCGGCCGTGTCCGGAGGGGCACGGTGGCCTCGGGCGCCGGGATGAGAATGCCGACCGGCACCGCCCCCCCTGATCCGGCCTGTCCGACTTGGCGAAGCCGCAGGCGGTCACCTGGCGCCGATGCGGCTTTCCTTCTCCCCGTGCGATGCACGGGGAGAAGGAAGAGCAAATGCGGCTTTGCTTCTCCCGCCTGCGGTGGCGAAGCGGTGCGCATGCGGGGAGAAGGAACGCCCTGTCGATCTCCAGTGCCGCGCGCGAGCGACAAGCTCACTTCACCCGATGCTTGCCCAACTTGCGCGCCAGCGTGCGCCGGTGCATGCCGAGCCGCCGCGCGGTTTCGGAAATGTTGAAACCGGTTTCGGCGAGGGTTTCGTGAATGCGCTCCCATTCGAGGGTCTTGATGGAGGTGGGGCGCTGGGTGAGTTCGACTGTGACATCGCCGGCGGCGCGGCCGAACGCGGCTTCGATGTCGTCGGTGTTGGAGGGCTTCGCAAGATAATTGCAGGCGCCGAGCTTGATCGCTTCCACGGCGGTGGCGATGCTGGCATAGCCGGTCAGCACCACGATCAGCATGTCCGCATCGTGCGCATGCAGCGCCTGGACGCAGGTCAGACCGGAATCGCCTGCCTGCAGTTTGAGATCGACCACCGCATAGCCGGGCGACCATGCGGACAACAGCGCGACCATCTCGTCGTGATTGGCCGCCATGCGCACTTCGTAGCCGCGACGCTCGAACGAACGGCAGAGCGTGCGCGCGAATGCGGCGTCGTCCTCGACCACCAGCAGTCTGCGCGGCTCGGATGAGTGCGGCCCGACTGAGTTGGTATCAGGCGAGGTCGTCATCGTAGGCGTCCCCATGCATGATCGCTGACAGCGGCAGCAGCATCGTGATGACCGCTCCGCCCGCTTCGCGATTCAAGGCGGAAATACTGCCGCCCAGGCTGCGCGCCACGTTGAGCGACAGGAACAGACCGAGGCCGCCGCCGGCCCTGCCCTTGCTGGACTGATACGGTTTGCCGAACCTGGCGAGCATGGCCGGCGCAAAGCCCGGGCCGTCGTCGCGCACCCGCAGCACCAGACGGCCCTGATCGCGCGACGCGTACAGGCCCACCCAATCGGGCGATGCTTCCAGCGCATTGTCCAGCACATTGTGGATCATCTGCTTCAGACCCCAGTCGGAGATGATCGGCAGGTCTTCGCCGAAACTGTTGCGGTAGTCGAATGTACGCACCGGACGCGTGGCGCGCCATTCCGATGCCAGTGCGTCGAGAAAGGTGTTGATCGTGGTCAGCTCGGGCGCTTCGCCGCGCGCGTCGCCCGCCGAGCGCAGGATGCCGCTGACGATGGTCTTGCAGCGCGTGAGCTGGGCCTGCATCTCGTCGATCTCCTGCTGCAGTTCGGGCTGCTCGGTGAACGGCGGCATCCGTCGCCAGTCGCCCAGGATCACCGACAGCGTCGCCAGCGGCGTGCCCAGTTCGTGCGCGGCGCCGGACGCCAGCAGCCCCATGCGCACGATGTGCTCTTCTTCGACCGCACGTTGGCGCAGATCGGCCAGACGCGCGGCACGCGCGCGCAGGATCGCGCTGATCCGGTTGATGAACACCACCAGCAGAATGGCGTTGAGCAGAAAGCACAGCAGCAGGCCCTGTACGTAGTGATCGGCCAGCGCGCGGGTGGGGTCGACCGGAATCACCACCGGGCCGGGCAACAGAATGAGGCCGATGAATCCAAGACTGGTCGCCGCCACCACCACCCAGCTGGAGCGCGCCTGCAGCAGCACCGCGCCCAGCACCACCTGCAGCAGATACAGAAACACGAACGGATTGGCGACGCCGCCGCTGAGATGCAGCAGCGCAGTCAGCGTGACCACATCCACCAGCAGCGAGAGCAGCAGCGCGCCGTCGGTGACGTCCTCGCGTCGCTGCCAGCGCAGCAGGCTGATCACGTTGAACGCGGCCAGACACGCCAGCACCACCGCCATCGGCAGCAGCGGCAAGCGGATGCCGAACCCCCAGGTCACCGTCGCGATGGTGGCGATCTGACCGGCGAGCGCGAACCAGCGCAGTTGTATCAGCTGCTGCATGTTCTTCATGCCGGCACTGTCGCGCTGCGGCACGGATGCGTCTGGCGCGATTGCGATATCCGGCAACGGCGCGTCCTGCTCAGCGTTCGCTGCGGTCTGTCTGCTCTGCATCCGCCTGCTCTGCATCCGCCTGCCCTGCCTCTGCCGACCTCGTGATGGGGTGAGCCGGCCGGCGGTCTTCCCGCAGCACGCGCCAGACGGCAGCCACCACCATCAACGCCAGCGCGAACCAGGTCAAGGCGTACTGCAGATGATGGTTGCGGAAGCGCACGACGGTCAGGCCGCCTGCGGGGCCCGACACCTCTGCAACGCCAGCGGCAGCATCGCGACGGTCATCCGCATCGATGAAATAAGGCGCGACCCGGCGCAGGCCATGCACGGCGGCGATGGCCTGCACATCGCGCGAATACCAGCGCCCGGCCGCCGGATCATTGCTGCGCAGGAAACCGCCGTCCGGCTCGGTCAGCCGGAGCAGGCCGGTGACGCGGATCTCGGGCGTCGCTGCGGATTCCCGCGCAGGCGGCGGCGTCCAATCGGGCGGAACGAAACCGCGATTGACCAGCACGATACTGCCATCGCGACGCTGCAGCGGCGTGAGCAGCCAGTGGCCGGCGCCGATCGCGGTCACCGCCTGCACGCGGGTATCGGCGCCGTGCAGGAATCGTCCAGAGACCGCGACATGCCGATACTCGTCACGGGCCGCGCTGATCGACGACCACTGCGCCGGCCCGGGCGGATCCGTCGCGGGCGCATGGATACGGGATTCGACGCGTTCGATCAGATCCAGCTTCCACGCCCGCCGCTCGAGCTGCCACACGCCCAGCGCGACGAATCCGACGAAGGAAATCGCCAACCCGCTCAGCAGGACCAGGCGTGCGATCGACTTATCGCGTTCCATTTGCACGGACTGCAGTGACGTCGAAAACACAAGCAGATCCCTCACCTGCGGTTCGGGATGACAGCATCATGTTGCGCGAATGCCGCATCACGGCGCGTTGCGCATCTCGTGCGGCGACATCGGCATCATGTTGGTATTGAGGTGATACATCACCCACAGCGATCCGGCCAGCATGATCACCACCAGCACGACAGTGAAGATCAGCGCAAGAATCGACCAGCCGTGCTCCGACTTCGTGTTCATATGCAGGAAGTACACCATGTGCACCACGATCTGCACCGCCGCGAACACCAGCAAGACCAGTGCGGTCACGCCTGAGCTGATCACGCCGCCGCTCATCACCAGCCAGAACGGAATGGCGGTCAACACCACCGACAGGATGAAGCCGTTGACGTAACCGGCGACCGTGCCGTGCGCGCCATCGTCGTCGTGGTCATCGTGATCGCTGTGCTGCGCGCCTTCATGCGGATTCTGCAGCGTTGCGGAGACGTGTTCGGCGCTCATGGCAGCACTCCCATCAGATAGACGAAGGTGAACACGGCGATCCAGACCACGTCCAGGAAATGCCAGAACATGGACAGGCACATCAGCCGCCTGCGGTTCTCCACGGTCAGACCATAGCGTCCGACCTGCACCATCAGCGTGCCCAGCCACAGGATGCCGAACAACACATGCAATGCGTGCGTACCGACCAGCGCGAAGAACGCCGACAGGAATGCGCTGCGCTGCGGCCCGGCACCTTCATGGATGAGATGCTGGAACTCGTACCCGGTCAGTCCCAGGAATGCCGCCCCGAACACTCCGGTGATCGCCAACCAGACCAGCACGGGACGGACGCGCCGACGCTGCATCGCGATCATCGCGAAACCATAGGTGATCGACGAGATCAGCAGCATCGCGGTGCTCAGCGCGACCAGCGGCAGATCGAACAGATCCGCACCCGACGGGCCTGCGGCGTAGCTGCGACCCAGCACGCCGTAGACGGCGAACAGGCTGGCGAACACCAGACAGTCGCTCATCAGATACAGCCAGAAGCCCAGCAGCGTGCCGTTCTGCGGATGATGCGCGCCGGTGGCGTCGTGGAAAACCGGCGGTGCCGTTACGGAAGCGCCGGCACCCATCGGCTGGGCCGACGAAGAAACGAGGATGTCAGACATGAGCGGCCAACGCGTGCGTGCGCGCGTCCTCGGTGCGGGTCACGACATCGGCGGGGATGTGGTAATCGCGCTTGTAATTGAACGTATGCACGACCGTCGCGATCACCAGCGCCGCGAACGACAGCACCACCAGCGGCCACATATGCCAGACCAGAGCGAAACCGCACAGCGTGCTCAGACCCGCGAGCACGACGCCGGCCGCAGTGTTCTTCGGCATGTGCACGGCATTGAAGCCGCTCACCGGCCGCACATAGCCGCGGCGCTTCATGTCCCACCAGGCATCGTTGTCGTGCACGACCGGCGTGAATGCGAAGTTGTAGACCGGCGGCGGCGACGAGGTGGACCATTCCAGCGTGCGGCCGTTCCACGGGTCGCCGGTGTGGTCGCGCAGCGATTCGCGACGACGGATGCTGACGAACATCTGGATCAGGAAACAGGCGATGCCCAGCGCCACCAGCAGCGCGCCGAACGCGGCGATGACGAACCAGATCTGCAGCGACGGATCGTCGAACTTGCTCATGCGCCGGGTCACGCCCATCAGACCGAGCACGTACAGCGGCATGAACGCGAAGAAGAAGCCGATCGACCAGAACCAGAACGAACACTTGCCCCAGAACACGTCCAGCGTGAAGCCGAAGGCCTTGGGCCACCAGTAATTGATGCCGGCGAACATGCCGAACAGCACGCCGCCGATGATCACGTTATGGAAGTGAGCGACCAGGAACAGGCTGTTGTGCAGCACGAAATCCGCCGGCGGCACCGCCAGCAGCACGCCGGTCATGCCGCCGATGGTGAAGGTGATCATGAAACCGATCGTCCACAGCATCGGCAGCTCGAAGCGGATGCGGCCGCGATACATGGTGAACAGCCAGTTGAAGATCTTCGCCCCGGTCGGGATCGAGATGATCATCGTGGTGATGCCGAAGAACGAGTTGACGCTGGCGCCCGAGCCCATCGTGAAGAAGTGATGCAGCCACACCAGATAGGCGAGGATGGTGATCACCAGCATCGCGTAGACCATCGAGGTATAGCCGAACAGGCGCTTGCCGCTGAAGGTCGACACCACTTCGGAGAACACACCGAACGCCGGCAGGATCAGGATGTAGACCTCCGGGTGGCCCCAGATCCAGATCAGATTCACGTACATCATGGCGTTGCCGCCGAGATCGTTGGTGAAGAAGTTGGTGCCTGCATAACGATCCAGCGCCAGCAGCCCGAGCACTGCGGTCAGCACCGGAAACGCGGCCACGATCAGCACGTTGGTGCACAGCGCCGACCACGTGAACACCGGCATCCGCATCATGGTCATGCCCGGCGCGCGCATCTTGACGATGGTCACCAATAGATTGATGCCCGACAGCAGCGTGCCGACGCCCGCGATCTGCAGCCCCCAGATGTAGTAGTCCACGCCGACCCCGGGACTGAAGGCGATGCCCGACAGCGGCGGATACGCCAGCCAGCCTGTCGCCGCGAATTCGCCGACGAACAGCGAGATCATGATCAGGATCGCGCCGCTGGCGGTCATCCAGAAGCTGAAATTGTTGAGGAACGGAAACGACACATCGCGCGCGCCGATCTGCAGCGGCACGATGAGGTTCATCAGGCCGGTGACCATCGGCATGGCCACGAAGAAGATCATGATCACGCCGTGCGCGGTGAAGATCTGGTCGTAATGATGCGGCGGCAGGAAGCCGGCCTCGCCGTTGAAGGCGATCGCCTGCTGCGCACGCATCATCAGCGCATCGGCGAAGCCGCGCATCAGCATCACCAGCCCCAGCACCATGTACATGATGCCGATCTTCTTGTGGTCGATGCTGGTGAACCATTCGCGCCAGAGATAGCCCCACAGCCGGAACCAGGTCAGCGCACCCAGCAACGCTGCGCCGCCGAGTGCGACCATGACGAAGGTCGCGATCAGGATCGGATCGTGGAACGGCAGCGCGTCCAGCGACAGACGGCCCAGCCACAGGCTGTCGGCCACGGGCGCGTTGCCGGATGCGGCGGTCATAGGAGACATCACCATTGCGGCACCTTGAAGATCGGAAAGCGCTGGTCTTCGACCCGGCACAGCGTCGAACTCACGAAACGTCCGCCGCGCAGATCGCCCCGGCTGCGCGCCACCAGCGTTCCGATGCCGTTGCGGTCGATGCCGCGCCCACCGCTGGCGTCGATCGCCATCATCTCGTGCATGCACATTTTGGCGGGATCGACACAGCGGTTGAGGATCGCCTCGTACAGACCGGCATCGACCCGCGCATAGTGGCGCGCGGGCTCGAATTCGCTCGGCTTTTCCAGCTGCAGATACTCCTCACGCCCGAGCGCGCCGCCGCTGCGGCGCACATCGGCCAGCCAGCGCTGGAAGTCGCCATCGGTCATGCCCTTGAGGCGGAAGCGCATGCCGGAGAATCCGGCGCCGCTGTAGTTCGCGGAAAAGCCCGGGTAGTCGCCCGTTGAATTCATCACCGCGTGCAGTTTGGTTTCCATGCCCGGCATGGCGTAAATCTGTCCGGCGAGCGCGGGCACGTAGAACGAATTCATCACCGTGACCCCGGTGATCTTGAACTGCAGCGGCCGGTCGATCGGCACCGCGATTTCGTTGACCGTGGCGATGCCCTGCTCCGGATAGAGGAACAGCCACTTCCAGTCCAGCGCGACCACTTCGATCACCAGCGGCTTGACGCCGGCAGGCACGGGGCGGCCCTTGGCGATACGGTCGATCGGCCGGTACGGATCGAGCTTGTGCGTACTCACCCAGGTGATCGCGCCCAGCGCGATGATGATCAGCAGCGGCGCAGCCCAGATCGCGAGTTCCAGCTGGGTGGAATGATCCCAATCGGGTGCGTAGGTGGCCTGCGCGTTGCCGGCCCGATAACGCCAGGCGAACAGCACCGTCAGCGCTATCACCGGCACGATGATGATCAGCATCAGCAGCGTGGCGACGATGATCAGATCGCCCTGCTGCGCGGCCACGTCGCCGGGCGCGTTCAGCACGATCGTGTTGCAGCCCGCCAGCGCCGGCAGGGCAGCCGCCGTCAGCAGGTATTTGAACGATCGGCGGGGGTGGGCACTGCGGGCGGACACGGGCGGACCTGAACGGGTGAGTGAGGTGAGCGCGCAGCGTAGTCGCGGCGCCGTCGGTGGGCGATTGGACGTTTTGTCCTATGGCCGCGAATGTCCCATGGTGGGACGCTTGCATCCGGGGCGCGCCGTGCTGTTCACGTTCGCCCTTCACGCGCGGTGCATGCTGATGCGCCATGCGTGGTCGAACCGACCGCCCCTTTCGCCGAGCGACTGCCTCCGATGACACCTTCCCACGCTCCCCTCGCGCATTCTCCCGTGGCGCAGACGGACGCCCAGGCCGCCCGGCACGCCAAAGTGGCGCCGGGAGAAATCGCGGTGGGCGTGATCATCGGCCGCACTTCGGAGAACTTCGACTTCTTCGTCTACGGCATCGCCTCGGCGATGGTGTTTCCGGCCGTGTTCTTTCCCGATGCAAGTCCACTTGTCGGTACGCTCTACGCGTTTGCGATCTTCGCGCTGGCGTTCATCGCCCGTCCGTTCGGCACCATCGCGTTCATGGAGATCCAGCGGCGCTGGGGCATCAGCACCAAGCTGACCATCGCGCTGTTCATGCTGGGGACCTGCACGGCGGGCATCGCGTTCCTGCCGCGTTTCGAAACACTCGGCGCATGGTCGATCGCACTGCTCACACTGTTCCGCATCGGCCAGGGCATCGCGCTGGGCGGATCGTGGGACGGCTTGCCCTCGCTACTGGCGCTGAACACGCCCAAAGACCGGCGCGGCTGGTACGCGATGCTGGGCCAGCTCGGCGCGCCACTGGGCTTCATCATCGCCGCATCGCTGTTCGCCTATCTGCATACCAGCCTCTCCAGCGCGGACTTCTTCGACTGGGGCTGGCGCTATCCGTTCTTCGCTGCGTTCATCATCAACGTGGTCGCGCTGTTCGCACGCCTGCGTCTGGTGGTGACCGACGAATACGCGCAGCAGTACGGCGAGTTCGAACTGGAACCGACGCCGGTGGTGGAGCTGATGCGCGAGAAGGGCCGCGATGTGGTCATCGGCGCCTTCGCGATGCTGGCCAGCTATGCGCTGTTCCATATCGTGACGGTGTTTCCGGTGTCGTGGATCCTGCTGTACTCGGACCGCTCGATCAGCGCATTCCTGATGGTGCAGGTGGTCGGCGCGTTCCTGGCCGCCGGCGGCATCGTGGCCTCGGGGCTGATCGCCGACCGTCTGGGGCGGCCGCGCACCCTGGCGGGGCTGGCCGCCATCATCGCGATGTTCAGCGGCTTCGCGCCGACCCTGCTGGGCGGCGGCATCGCCGGGCAGAACACCTTCATCCTGGTCGGCTTCGTGCTGCTGGGGCTGTCCTACGGGCAGGCCGCCGGCGCAGTCACCGCCAATCTCGGCGCGCGGTACCGCTACACCGGCGCGGCGCTGACTTCCGACTTGGCCTGGTTGATCGGCGCCGCCTTCGCGCCACTGGTGGCGCTGGGCCTGTGCGCCTATTTCGGCCTCGCGTTCCTGGGCGCTTACCTCCTGTCGGGCGCGGTGTGCACCCTGGGGGCGCTGGGTTTGAACCGGTTCCTCAAGCTGCGCAACTGAGCCGGCGGCCCGCTTGCGCAAACCACCTCCGGATAATATGTTAGGAGTTACATAACAACTGAATTCATTGCCATGGAATACATCGCCCAGCTCGGCCTCGTCGCCCTCGGCAGCCGCATGCGCGCGGTCAGCGACCGCCTCTACGCCACCGCCGACGAGGTCTATCGGCAAACCGGCGTCGATCTGCAGGGGCGTTGGCTGCCGCTGCTGCGAATCCTGCACGATCGCGGCCCACAGACCGTCGGCGAGATCGCCGAGGCCATCGGCCAGACCCATTCCGCCGTCAGCCAGCTGGCCGACAAATTGACCGATCAGGGCTGGCTGGAGGTCGTCGTCGACCCGGCCGACAAGCGCCGACGTCGTCTGGCGCTGACACCGTTGGCCGAATCGAATCTGCGCGCCGCCAAACCGCTGTGGCGCGCGATCGAGGCTCTGTTCGCCCAGCACTGCGACGAACAGGGCATCGATCTGCTGCACACGCTGGCCGCATTCGAACGCGTGCTCACACCGACGCTGACCGACACCATCGTTGCGCGTGCGGCCGCGCAGGATCGCTCCGCCCTGCGGATCGTGCCGTTCCGCGCGGCGCTGCGCGAACACTTCTACCGGCTCAACGAAGCCTGGCTGCGCAAATATTTCTATGTCGAAGAAATCGACCACCGCGTGCTGTCGAATCCGGAAACCGAAATCCTGCAGCCCGGCGGCAGCATCCTGTTCGCAATGCTGGGAGAGGATGTCGTCGGCACCTGCGCGCTGATGCCCGAAGCCGATGGCGGGGAGCACAGCGGTGTCTACGAACTCACCAAGATGGCGGTCGACGAACAGCGTCAGGGCCTCGGCATCGGTCGCGCGCTGATGGAAGCGGCCATCGCCGAATTCCGCCGTCGCGATGGCCGCCGGCTCTTCCTGGAAACCAACAGCAAACTGACGCCTGCGGTGCGTCTTTACGAAAGCATGGGTTTCGAGCATCAGCATTCGACCAAACCCGACTCGCATTACGACCGTGCCAACGTCTACATGGTGTGGCGCGATCCTGCTGCGCAATGAAGCCGGCCATGAAATGCGTGGAACCCATCTCAATAGCTTTTTTCACGCTGTCATCCCGAGCGCAGCGAGGGATCTGCTTGTGCGAAACAGCCTGAAAACAGATCCCTCGCTGCGCTCGGGATGACAAACGGATTTCTGATCCGTTTTTTCCATTCGAGAGGGATTCCGATGATGCAGATCGCGTATCCGGCGCCTCATTTCCGCCACTGATTCGCGCGCTCGTTGCGCGCCGCGAGGGTCGCCGTCTCATCGATGCGTTTCGCGCGGGTCTCGGCGCGCTTGGCCTGCACGATCCATTCGAGAATGCCGCGCTTCACCGAACGCGGAAACGCCTCGAAGTGCTCGGCCGCCGGCGGATGACGCTTCAATGCGGCGGCGAGATCGGGCGGCACTTCCAGCGCTTCCACCGCATCGAGTTTGGTCCATGAGCCGTCGCGTTTCGCGGCTTCGACTTTGGCCAGACCGGCCGGCAGCATCGACCCGGCAGCGGTCAATCGCGCGATGCGCGTCTTGTTCGGCTTCGACCAGCCGGTGCCGGGCTTGCGCGGCGCGAACCACAGCATCGAACGCGCGTCGTCGAGCTTGCGCGGCTTGCTGTCCACCCAGCCGACGCACAGCGCTTCCTCCACGGCAACGTCGTATTCGAAGCGCGCCAACCCGGTCGCCTTCTTGTAGCTGACCAGCCAGACGCCGGCGCTGGTGCCGTGATGCTTGATCAGCCATGCGCGCCAGGCGGCGCGGGTTTTCGGGTGAACGGCATCGGCAGGCAGGTCGCTGGTCATGTGATGGCTCTGGATCGACGGCATCGGTACGCAGGAACGGCGCCTTGCGCTGCACCATTCTATCCAGCCCATCTATCCGGCCAGTCCGTCCAGCCTCCCGTTCCGCACCGGCGGCGAGCGCGCATGCTCCCGGCCTCGCCTCGGCGTATTCTGTCGGCCACATCGCCGGCCGGAGCCGCCCCGTGTTCAAACCGAAAACGCTGCTGTTCGCCTTCATCGCCGGATTCATCGCCACGCTGCTCTTCCATCAGGGTCTGCTGCAGTTGCTGCACCTCGCCGGAAAAATTCCGGTGGCCGCCTGGAACATGGAGCCCACCCCGCCGCTGGGCGTGCCTAAAGTCATTTCGCTCGCCTTCTGGGGCGGTCTGTGGGGCATCGCACTATGGGCGCTGATCCGCAAACGCACGGGCACCGCGCACTGGCTGCTGGCGCTGGCGCTCGGCGCGGTGTTGCCCAGCCTGGTCGCGTGGTTCGTGGTGTTCCCGATCAAGGGCATCGCGCTCAACGGCACGCTGATCGGCGGCGCTTTGCTGCTCAACGGCGCGTGGGGCCTGGGTGTGGCGCTGTGCATGCGGCTCTTCGGGCAGCGCGACTGATCTTGATAGCCTGTTCATGATGTCCATCGAATTCGACACCCGGAGATACGCTCGGTGAAATCCATAGCGCCCCTGTTGCTCTGCACCACCCTGTTGTTCGGCTGCGCGACGCGGACAAGCCTCGATGCGCCGCCGCCGATGACGGCCACCGCGCCGGCAGCGCCCACTTCCGGATATCAGTCATTGCGCTTCGATCCCGGCACCCAGCGATGGTGGGATTCCGCCACGGTCTACGAGATCTGGCCGCGCTCGTTCAAGGATTCGGACGGTGACGGCAACGGCGATTTCAACGGCATGACCTCGAAGCTCGATGACCTCAAAGACTTCGGTGTGAATGCGATCTGGCTCACGCCGATATTCGAAGCGCCGTCGTACCATGGCTACGATTTCCAGGATTTCTACAGCGTCGAACGCGACTACGGCACGATGGCCGAGTTCGAGCATTTCATCGCCGAATCGCACAAGCGCGGGATCAAGGTCATTCTGGATCTGGTGTTGAACCATATCTCCGATCAGCACGACTGGTTCCTCAAGTCCGCGCGCAGGGAAGCGGGCTATGAGGACTATTTCATCTGGCGCGACCAGCGGCCGGAAGGCTGGGGGCAGGCATGGTCGGACCAGCCGAATCCCGAAGCAGTGTGGCATTGGAACGACACCCGCAAGGCGTATTACTACGGCGCGTTCGGCAGTTCGCAGCCCGATGTGAATCTGCGCAACCCGAAGGTCGTCGCCGAACTCGATGCGCTCGCCGCATTCTGGCTGAAGAAAGGCGTCGACGGCTTCCGTCTGGATGCCGTGCGCTACGCCATCGAAGACGGCCCGCTCCCGCAGCAGGCGGATACGCAGGCCACGCTCGACTACTGGACCGGTTTCACTCAGCGCGTCAAAGCCATCAACCCCGACGCCCTGCTGGTCGGCGAAGCATGGGCCGCACTGGAAACGAGCGGCCGCTACCGCGACGGCGGCAAGGGTCTGGACGCCGCCTTCGATTTCGACTTCGGCAATATCGTCATCGACATCCTCAATCCGAACGCCATGCGCCGCGCCGACTTCGGCACGCTCAGCAATACCGACATCGGCAAGAAACGCGACAGCCTGTGGACCAATCTCCAGCAGCGCGCCGCCGCCGCGCCGATGGGCTATTTCTCGCCGTTCCTCACCAACCACGACCAGAACCGGATCATGCATACGCTGGAGGGCGGCGTCGGCAAGGCGCGCATCGCCGCCAGCCTGCTGCTGACCTCCCCCGGCACCGCGTATCTGTATTACGGCGAAGAGATCGGGATGTCGCAGTACAAGACCGGCGAAGACCGCTATCGCCGCGCACCGATGCAATGGACAGACGACGCCAACGCAGGCTTCAACGCCACCGACCGCAACTGGATCGACCTGCCTGCACCACAGGGCTATCGCGGCGACCAGGGCGCATGGTGGTCGAAATACTGGAAAACCCTGCGCGGCAAAGGCCACTCCGTCGCCGCACAGCAGGCCGACCCGGCTTCGCTGTACAACCACTACAAACGCTTGCTCGCCGTGCGCAAGCAGAACCCAAACCTGCAGCAACCGCAGGAACTACGCTATTTCCCGGTTGCGGAAACCAACGCATGGGTGATGCAGGCCCTGGGCAATGGCCTCGAGACCTGGGTGGTGATCAACCTTGACCCAGCGAAGGCTGTCACGTTCGATGTGCCGGAAGCGCTGCGTGGCGAGCGTGCCGAACAGCTGACCGGCGCGAAAAAGATGCTGGGCGAACGGGCGACGTTGAATGGTGGAGAGACGTGGGTGTTTTGAATCTTCATGTATCAAAATCGATAGAGGACGGACCCATCTGCTTGATTCACCAAGAGAGAAGTGCCGCAACAATAACCCCTAGCTTTCTTGAACCTCATCGTCACACTGCATATCGTTTTCGAAGTAAATGGCTTGGACTGATGCATCCATCCATTCTCGCTGGGTAAGCACAAACCCCAAACGATTGACATGATGAATCCCCGGGATTGCATACCAATTTTCATCGTCGTGGCAACCAGACTCTACAATCGTCCATACAAGATTCGGAGCATGGCTAGAAACTTCAGAATATTGGAACAAGTCTCCAGACTCCTTGGTAATAACGCCCCAAGAATCATGAAAATCCACTTCTGAAATTAATTCAACTGAAGAACTCATGCGGATAATTGATTTTCGATATCGAAGGAATTTAGACGAAAACGATCTCGCATCGCGATGCATCAACCAGTCATCAATGGCCTTAAGTTACCATTTGAATATCTTTTCACGGTGCCAACCAAGATAGACTCTGTGAGGCTGCCAATCTGGGTTTTCTGGCAGTAGTAATTTTCTTTCCCGTGGAATCAATTTATCCACATCATCAGGGACGCCGTGCGACGAAATCAACACCTCGTGATTGTCAGAGAATGAGATCAGCCCCCTGTCGAATAGCCAATGCGCTGTCCCTGTCAATGCGATGCCATTGCGGACAGTATCTGGTCCATCAGCTTCGACCGGTCGAATATGCGCCGCTTGCACCTCTGGCCTCCCGCCTCCGTTGACAAGCCTCAATCCCGTCACAGCGCAACGATTACCGTAAACATTTCTGACATGCCGCCGGAAGGCGGCATCACGAAATGGCCTCGAAACAACACGCTCAATGATGGGCCTAATTGCGTATTCTGCAGGCGTTTCCGCAACTCTATCCGCAATCTCCCATGGCTCCAGCGGCGTTGAAAATCCAGCCCTTAAAATGCGCTCAAACTCATCGCTTGGGATATTTCGGACAGATCTTCCGAATGCACCTTTGTTGGCTGAACCGTCGGCTTTCTTCAGCAACGACTCGTAATAGATCTCATCGACCCTGAATGAAATCGGCTTATCAAACTCAATAAAATCCTCAACATCCGCATAAAAATGGTCTTTACGGTCAAGATCTGGCCGTATATCAACAACCCGCGCAGTCGCAAAGTACGCCTGCCTTCCAGTTGCACTCGAAGGTCCAGTCGTACGTCGTGGCTCGTAATAGACGATCAAATCTCCGACAGCGCTCTCAACCTGCCTGAGATAGGTTTTTGGGAAGTGATACCGTCGCTCAATTTGATCGTCATATGCACTGCTTTCCGACGCCGTGAAAACCGCATTAGCCACTATCCCTCTCCCTACTTCAGCCCAAGAGACTAAAAATCCTGCAAGTCTTTTATCAATCTATAGTCATAACCGTTATCGCGACGCTTAGCGACTTAGCTAAACGATCAAAGTCGATTACTGCTTTCAAAGAATCTATTGAATACCGAGGTTTACTTTGCGACGGGCTTGATCACACCCCACCCAATAGAACGCTACGCAGACACAGATTGAACGCATGCTGGTGTTAGCCCACTTCGAGGGCAGCCCCTCACCCGCCCTGCGGGCATCCTCTCACCGCACGCGGGGCTAAGGAAAGCATCGCGCAGGACGAACCGCAGCGGCAACCTTTGTCGCACCCCGCTATCGACAATGCAACTCACCGGCCTTGAAGGGCTCGCCAACGAGCGCAACCCAGCACAATAGGCGCGTGCCTACTGCGGCAAAGCGGCGCCTTCCGGACGCGCTTCGCCCGCCTATATTGTCGCGCTCCAGGACGCGACCTACACTGCGGCCACTCCCAAGCGCTGGACAGGCACATGGCCTACAAAGACACCGTCGCACCGAATCCGGCGCGATCCTGGCTGGCGCACATGTCGGCCGGCCTCGGGATCCTGTCGCTGATGGGCGTGCTGTGTTTCCACTTTCCGGACCTACTCACCAGCAAGGAATTCCGTGCGGTCTATACGGAAGCACTGGCGCGCAACCTGCTGCTGGTAGGATTGATCGCGGCGTTCGTGATGGGCACGATCGCGATCCTGCGCAACCGCAACCGGCGCATCGCGCTGACCGGGGTGATTTCGGCGGCGCTGGCGGTGCTGGCGGGCGGCGCCACCGTCCATTTCGATACGATCGAATCGACCCCTTATTCTCTTGGGCTCGACTGGTTCGTGTTCTCGCTGTTCTTCTCGACGATCGTCTTCGTTCCGATCGAGCGGATGCTGCACATCCGCGACCAATCGCCGCTGCGGCCGGAATGGCGGACGGATCTGGCGTATTACTTCGTCAGCCATCTGCTGGTGCAGTTCATCCTGATCGCAGTGACCGCATCGACCACGACCATGGATGCATTGATCGCCAGCGAAGGCTTGAAGGCGGTGATCCAGTCGCTGCCGATCTGGCTGCAGTTCATCCTTGCGGTGTTGGTCGCCGATCTGTTCCAGGCTGGACTGCATCGCATCTATCACCGCGTACCGTTCCTCTGGCGTTTCCATGCGGTGCATCATTCCAGCCGGCACATGGACTGGCTGGCCGGTTCACGGATCCACCTGATCGAAATCGTAGCGACCCGCTCGGCGGTCCTGATGCCGCTGGTGGTGCTGGGATTTTCGGCGCCGGCGATCAATGCGTACGTCATTCTGGTCGGCATCCAGGCGGTGCTGGCGCATGCCAATCTGCGGATCAATTTCGGCTGGCTGGAGTATGTGCTGGTCACACCGCGGTATCACCACTGGCATCATGCGCGCCAAGCCGACTGTATGGACGTGAATTACGCCATCCATCTGCCGGTGGTCGACATGCTGATGGGGACATTCAAACGGCCGCCCGCGAATGTGTGGCCGGACGAATACGGGGTGATGACGCTGGAAACCGTGCCCACCGGCATCGTGGCGCAGACGCTGATGCCGCTGTGGCGGAAGAAAACATTCGCGGACTTCGTCGGAAAGCCGGAATAGCCGCAGCCATACTGTGAGGCGATCATCGTGCCGGCCGGGTCCGGCACCGCTCCATCGAGCGATGACAAACCCGCCTTACGCATGACCGATGACTACCTTCCGCAACGCGGCGCGCGCCAGCAGGCGGGTGGAATCCAGCGTCGGCAGCGCCGAGTTGTGGTCGTCCAGCACCAGCGGAAGTTCGGTGCAGCCCAGGATCACCGCGTCGCACTGTCGATCTTTCAATCGCTGGATCACGGATTGCAGCACGGCAATGCTGTCCGGCTTGACGATACCGCAGACCAGTTCGTCCATGATGATTCGGCCCATCATTGCGCGATCCGGCGCATCGGGTTTCACGCACTCGAGCCCCTGCGCGCTCAACTTCTGCGGATACACGTCGCTGTCCACCAGCCAGTGCGTGCCGGTGAGGCCGAGCCGGCGGTAACCGCGTTCGCGCGCGGTGGATGCGACCACTTCGGCGATGTGCAGCCAGGGCAATGGCGATCGCGGCTGCACGTAGTCGAATGCCTGATGGATGGTGTTGTCCGGGCAGATCAGCAGATCGGCGCCTGCACGCTGCAGCGCGTGTGCCGAGGCGAGCATCAGTTCGCCGACGCCATCGATGTAACCGCGATCCAGATGCTTCACGTACTCGGCGAGAGACGGCGTATGCAGCGTGACTTCGGGATGCGCATGCGCACCGAGCAGCGCGGGGCCTTCACTGCAGATTGTCCTGTAGCACAGTGCCGCGCCTTCGGCAGAGCAACCGACGATTCCGATATGCAAGGTCATGTCTTCATCTGCGATACGCCACTGGGCTTGGCAATCCGGACAGTTCGAGACGCCCACCCATGACGTGATGCCACTGCGAAGGCGAATCGCGTGAAAGCCTGGCGAACCGCAGGGAGGCGCGAAGGCCGAGCATAGGATTGCGGCCGACGATACGCCACTGCCTGCCTAAGACGCCGCAGCCCGGATCGCCGCGAAACCTGAACGCCCGGGCGCGGATTCGGTCCTTGCTGTAGGATGGCTGCGCAAACGCTGCATTCGCGCGTTGCGTCCCGAATTGCAATACGGCCCGTCCGTCCGGCCTGCAGTCTCCATCCGGCTCGCTCCGCTCCCTTTACCGCGTCAACACCCCGCCCGGGGTGACGCCCTTCGGGAGCCATCATGCCCGCACGCTCCATCCCTCCTGTCTTTCAGCCGGACAACGTCGCCGACGCGGTGTCCCGATGATTCCCACCGCCGCCCGCGAAAAGGGCGTGCACTGCAGCCGTTGCGATGCCCTCTGCTGTCGTCTCACTGTGGTGCTGTTCGAGGAAGACGCGATTCCGGCGCACCTGACCGAGCGCAATGCGCAGGGCGTGACGGTGATGGCGCGCGACGCCGACGGCTGGTGCGTCGCACTGAACAGTGCGCGCATGAACTGCGGCATCTATGACACCCGCCCGACCATCTGCCGCAAATTCGCGATGGCCGGTCCGTATTGCCGCGATGTGCGTGCTGAAGCCGCCAACGCGCATCCTGCCGTTCCGATCGCTCTGATGAGTTGAGACCACGCCGATGACACGCAAGCAATCCGACCCTGCTCCCGCCGCCGCCGCACCGGTGCCGGCACCGAAGCCAGCCACGACATCGTCTTCGTCGACCGTGGATCTGTTCCGCAAGCCGAAAGAAGACAAACGCAGCACGCTGACCCACGAGAAGATCGCCGACGATCTGGCCGCCTTCCAGCGCGCCGGCGGCATGATCGAAGTCCTCGGCAACACCCATACGTTGAAGTCGATCCGTCCGCCGGAAGCGAAAGGCGTCGCACCCGCGAAGGACGACGCCGCTGCCGCCAAACCGGCGGATTGATTCCGCCGCCGGCACGTCTGCGCAGGCGCGGCGTGCCGCGCTAAGCGGCGCGCGCGCCCATGCTGCGGGGTTCTTCGACCTGCTGCGCGATCTGCGTGCGTTCCTGCTGGCTGCGTTCGGCCGAGGCAAGACTCTGCGCCGCTGGCGTGTTCTGCACGCGGGCGATGTCCACCGGGACGTTGTGCATAGGTTCGGTGCCGAGGCCGCTGGGCGCATAGGTGCCGACGACGTTGCCGTTGTAGACGCCGATGTGATCGACGCGCGGCAACCGCGAGAGCGCGTTGTACGACGCCGCAAGCACGTTGTCGCGCTGTTCGGCGCTCATGCTCTGCGCAGTACCGCTGCGGTCGAGACTCTGTTCGATCCGCTCCATCAGCGAATCGCGGGGCAACGCGCTGGTACGGTCGTTCGCTGGCGCCGGCGGCGCCAGCTGCAGCTCCGGCGGCGGCTGCGGGCCACGCGGCGCCTGGCCTTCGGGCACGCCCTGCGGCTGCGCGCCCTGCGGTTGCACACCAGGCGCCTGCAGGCCCTGCACCGGCTGCTGGCCGGGATCGGTATTGGTCAGCACGTACTGCCAGCGGGTCTGGCCGGGATTACCGCGCACGGCATCGACGAAGGTGTCGTAGTCCGCGCCGCGAATGGTCTGGCAGCCGGCGGAGTCGGTGTTGCCCGCCGAACCACGGTGGATCTTGAAGGTGTTGTTCAGCGGCTGCAGGCCGTTGGGGTCGTTGGCATCGAAGCGGCCGTCGGCATTGGTGTCGCGCTGCACGCCTTGGGGGCTGGCGGTCACCGCTTCTGGCGTGGGCCGCAGCGAGAAGTCGTCCCGCCCGCCGCCCGGTCGCGGGTGGGTGGTGGCCAGCATTTCGACGGTGCCTTCGCGCAGACGGCCCATGTCGGCCACACGGTCGCCATTCACGTCCTCGCCCTCGCCGCGCCGACGCTGGACGTGGGTGTAGGGCTCTTCGCGGGTGCGGCCCTGGGCATGCGCGTCGTACTGCGCGGTGGGTTCGGTGGTGGAGTGGTTGAACTGCCAGACTTGAGGCTCACCGCCCGGCGGCGTGCGCTGGCCAAGCACGACAATGCGGTCGTCGTAGACACCGGTGCCGAGCCGCGATTCATTGACCCTGGTCGCCGGATTGTCGGTTGCGACCTGGCCGGGCGCATCGCGGGTGGCGGAATCGACGGTCGAGTTTTCCTGACGCAGGCCGAGCACGACGCGGTCGCCGTTGCGCAGCGATTCGCGCGCGGCATCGTTGCCGCGGGTTTCGATGATGCTGGCGTACACGTCGTAGCGCTGGGTGGCGGTGAGCGCACCCACTTCGGTTTCGGTGGGGAAGCGCGGCGCACCGCCGGCGTTCCCCAATCGGGCCATCCCGGTGTGGACCAGGGCGGCGTCGGGATCGGCCAGCGGGTCCATGCTGCGGATGACATCCTGCTGCAGCCGGCCGATGGCATCGCGGCCGCGATAGGAGACCATCCGGTCCAGCGATTCCTGGATCGCCTGCGGCTGGTCCTGGCGCTGCTGTTCCAGCAGGCGTATTGCATCTGCGGCACGGTTGGCGTTGAGCAGCGCGACCACCCGGTCGGCGCTGGCGCTGATGTCGAAAGGTTCGGTCATGACGATTTCCTTCTGCGAAAGACGCGCGTCAGGGCGCGTCGGTGGCAGGCACGATGAACGGGGCGATAAATGGGTCGGGGTCGCGGTCCAGACAACTCTGGCCGCTGGGCGAGAAACTGGCGTCGAAGGTGCAGGGCCACAGCGCGCGCGGCACCGCGTTGCGCAGCTCGAACCGCTGGCCGTTCCACACCAGGAATCCGAAATGCGCGGTGTGGGCCGGCCCCGGATAGCCGGCGGTGAAGGCGCGCGGATGGGTGCGCGGCAAGCCGACTCCGTCGCCCAGATCGGCATACAGCCGCAGCACCGGCGCCTCGGACAAACGGCTCATGTCCACCGAAACGCCGCGATGCGCGCCGGTCTCATCGTGCACTGCGTACTCGGTGCGATCGCGCAGAGCCAGCAGCGGATCGTCGGGCAATACCCGGCGGGTGACGTTGCGGGCACGTCCACGGCCATCGAGGCGATAGGCGGAAAAGCCGAAGCGTTCGTCGGCATCGGGATGGATGCGGGCAGCGCCCTGCGCTTCGTCGAACACGCAGAATTTGCGGCCGACGCGTTCGCCTGGGGTCAGCAGCGCCTTGAGCCCTGCGCAGCCATCGATCTCGCTGCCGGACTGCAGCAGATAGACCGTGTCTTCGCTGCGACTGCCGGCGAAGCTGCGCACGGTGGCGCTGAAATACATGCCGTCGGCTTCGTGCTTCATGCGCAGGTAGCGGTCCGGCGGCCCGTCCGCGCGCGCCACGTCGATGGCCTCCACGCGTCGCAGCATGCCGCGACGTACCGCCAGCGGCAGGCCGGTTTCGGCGGTCTTGAGCCCCAGCAGCAGGCGTTCGATATCGTCCGGCGCGCGGTCCAGCGGCACCCAGGGTTCTTCCTGCGCCATCGCCAGCGCCGGCCACAGCGCGGCGGCGCATGCCAGCGCTGCCACCACGCGTGCGAGCCGTGCACGGTACCGCCATCCATGCCGGGGTGAAACGGTCGTCATCGGCCAAGGTCCTGATGTTCTGGCTGGATCATGCCACAGCGGCTCCACGCTACAACACCGGGCCGATGACAGGTCCGCCCCCGGCTCCGATGACCTCATGCCTCGGCGACCCCGATCACCAGCTTGCCGAAGTTCCTGCCCTGCAAGAGGCCGATGAACGCGTCGGGCGCGTGCTCCAGTCCCTGCACGATGTCTTCGCGCGATTTCACCTTGCCATCGTCGACCCAGGCCCGCATCGCGGTGGCGAACTCGCGATAACGCGGCGCATAGTCCTCGAAAATGATGAAGCCCTGCATCCTGATGCGTTTGCGCAGCAACGTGCCGACCAGCAGGCCGAGTCGATCCGGACCTGGCGGGAGCGCGGTGTTGTTGTAACTGGCGATCAGGCCGCACACCGGGACGCGGGCGCGCGCATTGAGCAGCGGCAGCACCGCGTCGAACACCGCACCGCCGACGTTTTCGAAATACACATCGACGCCCTTCGGGCACGCCGCCGCAAGTCGCGCCGGCAGATCGTCGCCGTGGTGATCGATGCAAGCGTCGAAGCCGAGTTCGTCGACGACATACCGGCACTTCGCTTCGCCACCGGCGATACCCACCGCGCGACAGCCCTTGAGCTTCGCGATCTGGCCCACCGCCGAACCGACGGCGCCGCTGGCCGCCGCAACCACAACGGTCTCGCCGGGCTGCGGCTGACCGATGTCGAGCAACCCCATGTACGCGGTGAACCCGGGCATGCCCAACACCCCCAGCGCGCGCGACGGCTGCGGATCGTCCTTCGGCAACCGCATCAGGCCGCTGCCGTCGGAGATTGCGTAGTCCTGCCAGCCAGACATGGCGAGCACACGGTCGCCGGGCGCGAAATCCGGATGTTCCGAAGCGTCCACCACCGACACCGTCGCGCCCACCATCACCTCGCCGATGCCCACCGGCGCGGCGTAAGAGGGCGCATCGCTCATGCGTCCGCGCATGTAGGGGTCGAGCGAGAGAAACAGCGTGCGCAGCCGCAGCTCGCCCGCCGTTGGCTGCGGCACCGCTGCGGTTTCGATGCGGAAATCGGTCGCGGTCGGCGCGCCCACGGGGCGGCGGTCGAGCAGGATGCGACGGTTGACGGTGGCGCTCTGATGCATGGCGATGCCCTCCTGATGATGGACGACAGCGTCCATGGATGATGTGGGCGGATCGTACCTGCTGCAGCGCGCGGTTGTCGGTTCGATGGGCCACGCAACCGGGATGCGCAGCCTGAACGGTCGCCGCAGGACGATGTCGCTATGTGGGCGAACAGACAGATCGCTCTGGTCGTCGTTGCCACTGTGGATGTCCGCTACGCACGTGCCCGGCGAGGCACATCGACATGAGAGCATCGACATGAAAGCACTCGTTTATCTCGGCCCGCACGAAAAAGCGGTGGAGGATCGCCCCAAGCCGACGATCGACGCGCCGACCGATGCGATCGTCAGAGTGACCCGCACGACCATCTGCGGTACCGATCTGCATATTCTCAAAGGCGACGTGCCGAGCTGCCAACCCGGCCGGATCCTCGGCCATGAAGGCGTAGGCGTGGTCGATGCGGTCGGACCTGCCGTCACCGCGTTCAAGGCCGGCGACGCGGTGCTGATCTCCTGCGTCAGCGCCTGCGGGAAATGCGCCTACTGCCGCCGGCAGATGTATTCGCACTGCGAAACCGGCGGCTGGATTCTGGGCAACACCATCGACGGCACCCAGGCCGAATACGTGCGCATTCCGCACGCCGACATGAGCCTGTACGCGATTCCCGCCGGCGCCGACGAGGAAGCGCTGGTGATGCTGAGCGACATCCTGCCGACCGGCCTGGAATGCGGCGTGCTCAACGGCCGCGTACAGCCCGGCGGCACCGTCGCCATCGTCGGTTCCGGGCCGATCGGTCTGGCGGCGCTGCTTACTGCGAAATTCTATTCGCCCGCCGAGATCATCATGATCGACCTCGACGACGGTCGCCTCGCCGTCGCCAAGACGTTCGGCGCCACCGCCACCGTCAACAGCAGCGATGGCCAAGCCGCCGAAGCGGTGATGGCACTCACCGGGGGCCGCGGCGTGGACACCGCCATCGAAGCGGTGGGCGTCGCCGCCACGTTCGAGCTGTGCCAGCAGATCGTCGCCGCAGGCGGACATATCGCCAACATCGGCGTGCACGGCACCAAGGTCGATCTGCATCTCGAAAAACTCTGGGACCGCAACATCACCATCACCACGCGCCTGGTCGACACCGTCAGCACGCCGATGCTGCTGAAGACCCTGTGCGCGCACACGCTGGATCCCAAGCCTTTGATCACCCACCGCTTCAAGTTCGACCAGATCCTCGACGCCTACGAGACCTTCGCGAACGCGGCGACGACCCACGCGCTGAAAGTGATTATCGAAGCCTGATGCCAGCATGCGATGTCGATTCCAGTTTTCCACTCCGTTTCACGATCGCACACTGAGAACATCCGCATGAGCTACCAGAGCATCAACCCGAACGACGGCATCTTGCTGCAGAGTTTTCCGCTGATCAGCGATGAAGCACTGGGGGGCGCGCTCGCCACTGCCGATGGCTGCTGGCAGCGTTGGAAGACCACATCCTATGCCGAACGCGCGGCCGTGTTGAACAGGGCCGCCGCGCTGCTGCGCGCGCAGGTCGACGCCTTCGCGACGCTGGCGACGCAGGAAATGGGCAAGCGCATCGACGAAGCGCGCGGCGAAGTGCTGTTCAGCGCCGATATCCTCGCTTACTACGCCGCGCGTGCCGAGGCGTTCCTCGCGCCGACGCCGCTGCAGCCCAAGGTCGGCGACGCGCATATGGAATACAGCCCGCTTGGCGTACTGTTCTGCGTCGAGCCCTGGAACTTCCCGTATTACCAGCTGGCGCGGGTCGCCGGACCGCAGCTGATGGCCGGCAACGTGCTGGTGGTCAAACATGCCGGCTGCGTACCGCAGTGCGCGATCGCCTTCGAAAAACTTCTGCGCGATGCGGGCGCGCCGGAAGGCGCCTACACCAATCTCTTCATTTCCTACGAACAGTCGGACCGCGTCATCGACGATCCGCGCGTGCGCGGCGTGGCCTTGACCGGCAGCGCGTCGGCGGGCCGTGCGATCGCCGCCCGCGCCGGGCAGAACCTGAAGAAGTCGTCGATGGAGCTGGGCGGCAGCGATGCCTTCATCGTGCTGGAAGACGCCGACCTGGACCACACCGTTCCCTGGGCGGTGTGGGGCCGGATGTACAACGCCGGCCAGACCTGCTGCGCGGCCAAGCGCTTCATCGTGCTGGATGCGGTCGCGGATGTTTTTCTCGAGACGTTCAAAACCGCACTGGAAGCATTGAAGACCGGCGATCCGATGGATGCGACCACCACCCACGGCCCGCTGTCCACCGAAGCCGCGCTGGAACAGCTGCTGGCGCAGGTGGATGAAGCCGTAGCGCACGGCGCGCGCCTGCTGATGGGCGGCCAGCGCATCGATGGGCCCGGCGCGTTCATGCAGACCACGATCCTGACCGACATCGCACCCGACAACCCTGCCTATCGCAACGAGTTTTTCGGCCCGGTGGTGTGTTTTTACCGGGTGAAGGATGAAGACGAGGCGATCGCATTGGCGAACGATTCCGACCTTGGTCTGGGCGGCTCGGTATGGACGCAGGATACGGCGCGCGGCAAGCGCGTGGCGAGCGCGGTCGACACCGGGATGATGTTCATCAACAACCTCGACTGGGCCGATGCCGACCTGCCGTTCGGTGGCATCAAGCTCTCCGGCTACGGGCGCGAGCTGGGACGCATGGGGATCCATGAATTCGTGAACAAGAAACTGGTGCGGACGGCGCAGATCGATGCGCCGAAGTGACGCCATGAACAGCGCGCGTTTCGACATCGACCTGCGTCTCTCGCTGCGCTCGGCCGCGCTGTGCCTGTTTGTCGCAGTGTCGACCGCAGCCTGCGCCGGTGAAAGCGCAACCGGCTCGCCTGCGGACAGCATCGGTCCGCAGCCGACGCTCCCGACGCCGAAAAAGCAATGGCTTCCGGTCGTCAACATCGCGCCTGCCGTGGGCTGGCCCCCCGGACTTGCGCCAACTGCGGCGCAAGGCCTGCAAGTCAATGCATTCGCCAGCGGGCTGGATCACCCCCGCTGGCTATATGTGCTGCCGAACGGCGATGTGTTGGTTGCGGAAACCAATGCGCCGCCCAAACCCGAGGATGGCAACGGCCTGCGCGGATGGTTCATGGGTCTGGCGATGAAACGCGCTGGCGCAGCCGCGCCCAGCGCCAATCGCATCACGCTGCTGCGCGACACCGATGGTGATGGCGCCGCGGATCTGCGCTCGGTGCTGATCGCCGGACTGAATTCGCCGTTCGGCATGGCGCTGGTGGACGACAGGTTGTACGTCGCCGCCTCCGATGCCGTGCTGCTGTTTCCCTATGCCTCCGGCGATCTGCACATCGCCGCCGCCGGCGTGGTGGTCGCCGCATTGCCCGCCGGGCCGATCAATCATCATTGGACCAAGAATCTGATCGCCAGCGCCGACGGCCGTACGCTCTACGTCACCGTGGGCTCGAACAGCAACGTCGGCGAACGCGGGATGATGGTCGAAGCCGAGCGCGCAGCGATCTGGGAGGTGGATGCCGCCAGCGGTGCGCACCGCGTGTTCGCGTCCGGGCTGCGCAATCCCAACGGTCTGGCATGGGCCGAAGACACCGGCCTGCTGTGAACAGTCGTGAACGAGCGCGACGAGATCGGCGACGATCTGGTGCCCGATTACATGACCTCGGTGCGCGAGGGCGGTTTCTACGGCTGGCCGTACAGCTACTACGGCCAGCACATCGACGTGCGGATGCAGCCGCAGCGTCCGGATCTGGTCGCAGGCGCGATCGTGCCGGACTACGCGCTGGGTGCGCATACGGCGTCGCTGGGTCTGGCGTCTTCCGTCGGCACCACCCTGCCTGCGCGCTTCGCGCACGGCATGTTCATCGGCCAACACGGCTCATGGAACCGCAAAGTACTGAGCGGCTACAGGGTGATCTTCGTACCCTTCGATCGCGGCGTGCCGGCCGGTGCGCCCATCGATGTGCTCACGGGCTTCGTCAACGCCAAAGGCCAGGCCTACGGACGGCCCGTGGGCGTAACGCTGGATCGCAAAGGCGCACTGCTGGTCGCCGACGACGTCGGCAACGCGATCTGGCGGGTGGGTGCCGCGCGCTGAGCGCAGGCGCGGATCCGGTTCCGCGTCGCGATGTTATGTGCATTGTTCGGCGCATTGTTCGGCGCATTGTTCGGGACACCCTCATGCGCAGCGTCCGTCGGCATCGGCGGCAGGATGCGGTCGGTTTCCCTGCGGACAACGGCATAGCACTCGCAGCTGAGCCGCTCCACCAGCGGCCGGTCGAGTACGGTGATACGACCCCGGCTGTACTCGATCGCTTTCAATTTCATCAATCGTCCGGCCGCTTCGGTCACGCCTTCGCGGCGCACGCCCAGCATGTTGGCGATCAACCCCTGGGTCATGGTCAATTGATTGTCCGGCAGCCGGTCCAGCGACAGCAGCAGCCAGCGGCACAGCTGCTGGTCGATCGAGTGATGCCGGTTGCAGGCGGCGGTCTGCGCCATCTGCGTCATCAGGCACTGGATATAGCGCAGCGCCAACCGCTGCAGATCGCCATGGCGCGCGAACTCGTCCTTGATCTGCTGTGCCGGCAGCCGGTACGCGAATCCGCCGCTCTGTACGAGTGCGCGGCTCGTCGTGCTGTCGCCGCCCGTCAGCAGGGCGATCCCGACCAGCCCTTCGTTGCCGACGACGGAAATTTCCGCGGAAGCACCGTTCTCCATGACGTACAGCAGCGAGACGATCGCATCGGTCGGGAAATACACATGCTTGAGCACATCGCCCGACTCGTACAGCACACGACCCAGCGGCAGCGGTACGTATTCCAGAGCCGGTACGATCCGCTGCCGGGCATCGTCCGGCAGCGCGGCCAACAATCGATTCTGGAATGGCGATTTGGGGGTATGCATCGGCGCAGTGTTAACACGGGCTGCGGCGGCGCATTCCGTCGCCCATGGCGACGGGGGAATGCGGTTCGGCGTCATACAGATTCACGATGAAACGACACGGTTCGACGCGGACGGCCGTGCATTGCGCATTGCGGCGCGCTGCGGCAGCGGGCAATACGAACGCTTTCAGCAGTGGTCTGTACCTCCATGCGCATGAAAGCATCAGCCTCAAATGCGGAGATGCGGTGCCGGGCGGAGACGACCGCCGGACCGCACCCGGGTATTCGGCCGTGTCTTAAACTCCGGGACATGAACAAGACACTCCTCGCCCTCTGCACCCTCCTCGTCGCCGCCCCGGCCGCCTTCCCGGCCCTCGCCCTCGACGGCAAATGGACGCCGCAGCAGGTGCTCGATATCGATCCGAAATGGTTGAAGCGGCAGGGGCTGAAGCTGCCGCCGGCAGCGCTGTGGGACGGCAAGCGCGGCACCGGCCTGCTGACCGGCACGGTCAACGTCGCCGGCTGCTCCGGCGCATTCGTCTCCGCCACCGGGCTGATCGTGACCAACCATCACTGCCTGTTCGGGCTGGTGCAGGAACACAGCACGCCGCAGCGCGACCTCATCACGACGGGATTCCTGGCGCGCACGCAGGCCGAAGAGTTGCCGGGCAGCACGATCCGGGTGGAGATCCCGAAACGCTTCACCGATGTCACCGCGAAGATGCTGGCCGCAGTGCCGGACGGTGCCGATCCGCTGGCGCGACTGCAGGCGATCGATGCGGCGCAGAAAGCGCTGGTGGGCACTTGCCAGCAGCAGCCCGACACCAAATGCAAAGTCTCCGCGTTCGACGACGGCGTGAGTTACACGCTGATCGAATCGATCGAGCTGCGCGACATCCGCCTGGTCTATGCGCCGCCGCGGGCGATCGGCGAATACGGCGGCGAGACCGATAACTGGTCGTGGCCGCGCCATACCGGCGATTTCGCCATCGCCCGCGCCTGGGTGGGCAGCGATGGCCGTCCGGCCGACCGCGCAGAAACCAATCGGCCGTACACGCCCGAGTTCTTTTTCCCGCTGTCCACGCGCGGACTGGACGAAGGCGATTTCGTGATGGTGCTGGGCTATCCGGGCATCACCTACCGCGCGCTGATCGCCGAGGAAATGCGCGAACGCCGCGAGCGCTTCTTCGTGCGCCGCGAGGACGTGTTCGGCGAATGGATCGCGCACCTTGAAAAGAGCAGCGCCGACGATGCGCAGGGCCGGATCGCGGTCGCCGCGAATCTCAAGAGCATCCACAACCGCTACAAGAACGCGCAGGGCCAGATCGCCGGATTGGATCGCGGCCGCATGGTGGACACTCAGCGCGTACGCGACGCGGCGGTGCTGGCCTGGGCCGCCGCAGACGATGCGCATCGCGATGCGGTGGACGCGCATGCGGGCCTGCAGAACGTACTGGCCGAACGCGAGCGCACCTGGGAGCGCGATTTTCTGCTGAATCTGAGTCCGCTCGGCGTGGAAACCGTTGCCGGGGGCATTCCGCCGCTGCCCAAGGGCCTGTATTACGGCGCCACGCTCGCGCAGAACGCGCACGAGCGCGCGAAGCCCGATGCGACGCGTGCGGCGGGCTTCACCGATGCCGATCGGGCGAAGCTGCGCGAACGTGTGCGCCGCGAACAAAGCCACTACTTCGCCGCTGCCGATCAGCGCATCTTCGCGGCGCTGGTGCGGCGCGCGCTGGCGCTGCCGCAGGGCCAGCGCATCGCGTCGGTCGATGCGCGTTTCGGCGGTATGTCGAGCGAACAGATCGATCGCGCCATCGCCGACATGTATGCGGCGACGCCGCTGCTCGACGCGGATGCGCGCGGCGCGATGCTGGGCGACAGTCCGGATGCGCTCACTGCGCGCGGAGATCCGCTGCTGGACTTCGGCATCGCCTGGAGCGCCGACCTGCGCGCACTGCGCGAACGCGAACGCGGCTGGAACGCCCGCAGCGCGCTCCATCGCCCCGTCTGGCGGCGCGCAGTGGCGGCGCAAGCGGGCACGCCCATCGCCCCGGACGCCAACGGCACGCTGCGCATCAGCTTCGCCCATGTGCAGGGCTATGCGCCGCGCGACGGCGTGCGCTATACGCCGTTCACCACGCTGACGGGGGTGCTGGACAAACATACCGGCACCGAACCGTTCGACGTCCCGGCGGCGGTGCGCGAAGCAGCGCGCGAGCCGGGCGGCCGCTGGCGCAGCGCGGCGCTGGAGGATGTGCCGGTGAACTTCCTCGCCGACGGCGACACCAGCGGCGGCAACTCCGGCAGCCCGGTCATCGACGGGCGCGGAGCGCTGGTCGGGATCAATTTCGACCGGGTCTGGGAAAACGTGGCCGGCGACTTCGGCTTCAACCCGGCGGTGTCGCGCAATATCAGCGTCGACATCCGCTATCTGCTGTGGCAGCTCGACCGGGTGGAACACGCCCAGGCCCTGCTGCGGGAACTCGGCGCCGTGGCGGACTGAGGCGGGCCGACGCGATATCATCGCTCCGGCTTCACCCGGCACTGGCAGGGCGGGCCGGCAGGCGCCAGGAGACGCCAGCGGACCCGCATGGAAGATGTTTCGTCCGTTTTCCATGTCGCATGGCCGCTCAATCCAACGGCCGGCCGGCGACCGCACCCCCCTTTCCCGTGGCAAGCGTGGGCAAGTCCTATGAATCTCACCGATCTGATCAATCGACGCGCATCGGTGGAGAAGCCCGAGCTGGAAGCTTTGGCCGCCGCGCTCTGGCCCAAGCTTGAGCGTCTGGCCGCCTATCAGTTGCAGGGCCGCAGCGGTTTGACCCTGCAGGCGTCGGACCTGGCCCAGGACGCCTACATCGCGCTGATGCACGAGTTTCCGGGCCGGTTCAACAACCGCGAGCATTTCTATGCGCTGGCAGCGCGGATCGTCCGCAACATCGTGGTCGACTATCTGCGCCGGCGCAGCGCGGACAAGCGCGGCAGCGGCCTGCCGTTCGAGCGGCTTGAAAAGATCGAGAACGAAGCGGCGGCACCGCTGGACGATACCGTGGACTGGATCGCGGTGGACGCGGCGCTCACCGTGCTGTCCGATCAGCACGAAGCGGCCGCGCAGGTGGTCGAACTGAAATTCTTCGCCGGCCTCACCAACGAACAGATCGCCGAAGCGATGGGGCTGTCCCGCGCGACCGTGATCCGGCATTACCGCTATGCCCGGGCGTGGTTGATCGATCATTTCGACGCGGAGCCGGACTCGCATGCGTGAAGGGATCGACGACGACATCGCGTCTGCGGCAGGCGCGATGTCGGACGCTGCGATGTTGAAAGGCGGGATCGATGAAGTGCGACTGTTCGAGTCCTTGTGCGAGCTCGAACCCGAGCAACAGACGCAGCGATTGCGCGAACTCGATCTCAGCCATCCCGCGCTGGCGTCGCGGCTGCGACGTCTGCTGGCGATCGACGACGCTTACGGGATGCACACCGCGCGCAGCGTGGTGACGACGGCGATGTCCGATCCGGTAGGCGATATCAGCGATATGGGCATGTTCCGGCTCGTGCGCCAGATCGGCCGCGGCGGCATGGGCGTGGTGTATCTGGCCGAACGCCGCAGCGATTTCGAGCAGCAGGTCGCGATCAAGGTCATGCCGCGCTTCGCGATCGACGCGCAGAGCCGCGAGCGCTTCGCGCAGGAGCGCCGGATCCTTGCGCAGCTGCGGCATCCCAACATCTGCACCATCGTCGACGGCGGCGAGCTGGCGGACGGTACGCCGTGGCTGGCGATGGAGTACGTGCCCGGCGAAAGCCTGTGCGCCTGGTGCGAGCGCAACAACAGCGGTCTTCGCGAACGGATCGCGCTGTTTCTGCAGCTGTGCGATGCGGTGCAGTACGCGCACCGCAATCTGGTGATCCACCGCGACCTCAAAGACAGCAATGTCATGATCGATGCGCACGGCGCGGTCAAGCTGCTGGACTTCGGAATCGCAAAGTCGCTGGCGGCGATGGCCGACAGCGGGCACACCGCCGTGCAGGACCTGATCTTCTCGCCGATGACCGCTGCGCCCGAGCAACTTCGCGGCGAACGCGCCACGGTGGCGGTGGATGTATACGCGCTCGGCGCGCTGCTGCATCAACTGCTCTGCGGCGTACTGCCGTTCGCGCGGCCGCACCGCGACCCGGCCGAACTGCAGCGTGCGATCCTGGACACCGTACCGCCGCGCATGAGCGATACCCTGCAGCGGGAACGCGCCGCGAGCGAACCGTCGCCGGGCGCCGCACAGCCTGCGGTCGCGATGCAGGCGCTGCGCGGCGAACTGGATGCGATCGTGGCCCACTGTCTGCGCAAGGACGCCAGCGAACGCTACGCGGAAGTCGGCGATCTGGCGCGCGATCTGCGCGCGTGGCTGTCGGGGCATCCGATATCGATTTCCGGCAACCACATGGTGTACCGGTTGCGGAAATTCGTGCGCCGCAATCGTGTCGGCGTGGCCTTCGCGGCACTCGCACTGTGCAGCGTGCTGATCGCACTGGCGGTCACGCTCTGGCAAGCGGCGGCATTGCGCACCCAACGCGATGCGGCGCAGGCGGCAAGGATGCGCTCGGATATCGATCGCGATCGCGCGCGCGCGGTCGCGACATTCATGCGCGAAACCTTCGAACAGGCCGATCCCGGCAAAGCGTCCGAAGGCGGGCTATTGGCCCGCGAATTGATCGAACGCGGCAAACGCAGGCTCGACTCGCTGGACGGGCAGCAGGATGTCCAGGCCGAATTGGCGTTGCTGCTGGCGGAAAGCGATGCCGGCATAGGTCTGATGCGAGAGAGCGACGCGACATATCGCGCGCATGCCGCGGCGATCGAAGCCCTCGCCGCTTCCGACCCTGACGTCCGATGGCGCATGCAGTCGCTGCGTTTGTCCAATGACATCGTGTTGAACGAGGACAGCGCGCGACTGGATGCGCAGATCGCGGAGTTGCGACAGCTTGCCATGACCCCGCAAACGAAGGTGATGGTGGCCTATCAACAGCAGAGTCTGTATGCCCGGCGATCGGAGTTCCTGCGCGCGGCGCGGACGCTCCAAGACGCCTGGCAACGCTACGCGACCGAGCTCGACGACGCTGACAGACTCAAACTGCGCATCGAGCTGGGCAAGGCGCTGCTGAGCGCCGGATACTTCGACGATGCGCGCCGCGTCATCGAGGGCATCGATCGAAGCGCACTCGGCAAGTACGATCCAGCGCTGCAGATCCTTGCGCTGCAACTGATCGCGCGCGAACTGAAGAAACGCGGCACCGACCGCACGACCCTCATTGAGGTGATCGCGCAGTGGCGGCGCACCGCCGAGACGCTTTACGGCAATGAATCGCTGGCAGCCGCAAGCGCCTATATCTGGTCGGTCGGCGTGATCGATGTTCCACGCGAGCAGGAGGCACTGATGCGCAAGGGGTATGCGATCCAGCTCGCGAAGATGCCCCCGGTCTCCACCGCCCGCGCCAACGCCGAATACACGATGGCCAAGTTCCACATCGATCTGCGCAAACGCCCTGACCTGGCCGAACCGCACTTGGCGCAGGCGGTGGAGATCGGACGCAAGGTGTCGTCGCGCGCCCACGCCGATGTCCGCAAGTTCGAACGCACCTGGGCGGAAACGCTCAATGCGCTGGGACGTCACCATGAATGCGTGGAGCAGTTGTCAGCACCGCCCGGGGAACCCGAGGACGCAGCCGATGCTCAAATCCTGAGCACACTGCGGCTGGAGCTTGCGAAAGCCGCGATCGCGATACAGCGGCCAGCGGATGCCGACGAGCAGCTCCTCCTGGTGGATGCGCTGTGGCGCGAGCGCGCGGAGCCGATGCCCGAGGCGGTGGCAAGCGCGATGCTCGCCGTCAGGCGCGACAGCGCGCTACGGGCCGACGAACGGTGATCCTGTTTGAGGCCGTAATACGATTAACCAGACTGGCTGCACACAAAACGATCCACAACACCCGGCCCCAGACGACTCCGGCCGGCGATACACAGGGCGCGCACAGGATATGCGGTCTTCACTCACTGCAGGATTCCTCACGCTTGGAGAGTTTCATGTTCAAACGCAACCTCCCCCTCGCACTGCTGCTGGCCTGGGCTCCGGCCGCCCTGGCCTTTCCGCCATGCCCGCTGGAACCAGTCGAACTGGGCCCGCTTGATGGCCCCATTGCGCCCGCATCTGCATCGGCAACCCCGCTGTGGTTCAAAGCCGGCTACACGCTCGTCGGTCATCCGGACATGATCCGCCTGATCTCATTGGTATTGCAGGGACCCCGACAGCCGGGCACCGGCCTGTGCGATGGCACACTACCGATTCCAGAGGGCCACACCTCCACCGGCCTTCTGCAGCTCAGTCCGGCGTATGCGCCCAAAGGCGGCTTCGGAATCGTCGTGCTTCCATGGATGCCGGCCGTCGCAGGCCACGGCCTCCGCCTCCAATACACGCTGAGCTTCCAGATCGCGGATACGTCGCCGGCCCAGCGGGGCGACTGGCTCGACGTGGTGCAACTGGATTTCAACCGCAGCGCGCAGACAGGGCCGCTATCGGCCAAATCGGCATCGGCCATTTACCGTGTGCGCAAGATCCAGCGCAACAGGGAAGGCCCGGCGACGCTCGAAGTGATCGAATCGCGGATGTCCTCAAACACCAACGCCTCGAATTCCGGCCAAGATACGGCGCTGCCGGATCGCGTCGTTGCCGTCATTCCGCTGCAGAGCGCACATGGCGCGACCCCCATCGCGCTTCGCTGGACACAGGCCGAAAACGGATTTCTCGGGGCGGGCAGTGACATTTACCGAAACATCGATTCCGTGTTCGAGGTGGTCGGTCCCAGCGGCACGGTGCTGTATTCGGTCGCCTTGCCGGAACAATGGGCCAATACGTTTTCGATGGGATTGCTCGACTACAACGTTCCCGGCGACAGCGCCCGTCCCGGAAATGCCGCTGTCGAATTCAGCGAAATGCTGCTGTCCGCCAGTACGCTTCCAGCATTTCCGGACTGATGCGACGCGCGCAGCTCATGCGCTCTTCACCTACTGCAGGATTCCCACATTCTTGAGGATTCTCATCATGAAACGCCATCTCCCCCTCGCACTGCTGCTGGCCTGGGCTCCGACTGCCTTGGCCTTCCCGCCATGCCCGATGGAACCTGTCGAGCTGGACCCGCTTGATGGCCGCACTGCGTCCGCATCTGTCTCGGGATCTGCCTCCGCAACCCCGCTGTGGTTCAAAGCCAGCTACACGTTCGCCGGCCATCAGGACCTGATCGGACTCATCGCACCGGCGCAGCGGGCGACAACATCCCGGCAGCCGAGCACCGGCAAATGCCAGGATCGACTGCCGATTCTGACGGGCCACACGTCCGACGGGAATCTGCAGCTGAGTCCGCTGTACGCGCCGAAGAGCGGCTTCGGCATCGTCGCGCTTCCATGGATGCCGGCCGTCGCAGAGCAGGGCCTCCGCGTCGAATACACGCTGCGTTTCGAGATCAGGGATGTATCGCCCGCCAACCAGGACGACTGGTTCGACGTGGTGCAGCTGGATTTCAACCGCAGCACGCAGACAGACCCGGGCACGGCCAAATCCGCATCGGCCATTTACCGCGTGCGCAAGATCCAGCGCGACAAGGAAGGCCCGGCGAGACTCGAAGTGATCGAATCGCGCGCCATTCCGGACGGCACCAAACCGGCGCTGATCGATGACGTGGTGGCCATCATTCCGCTGCAAAGCCCATCGGGCGCAACCGGCATCGCGCTGCGCTGGACCCAGAGCGTCAACGGGTCTTTCTATGCGGGCGACGGCTTCTACCGCAGCATCGATTCCGTACTCGAAGTGGTCGGTCCGGACAATGCCGTGCTGTACTCGGTCGCTTTGCCGGAACAATGGGCCAATACGTTCTCGATGGGATTGCTCGACTACAACGTTCCAGACGATGGCGCGTATCTCGACGTTGCCGCCGTGGATCTCAGGGAAATGTCGCTGTCCGCCAAAAGGCTTGCGGCATTGCCGGACTGATGCGATCCGCCAAGATGCATCGGTGTTGCGCGCGTCTTCGTACGGAGCGCCGGCAAGCAGGCGTTCGCGCCTGACAGTTTGCTGAAATGCCTCCATCAAGGAGGTATTTCAGTTCGTACATCCAGCACATGCCCGGACGTGCTCACGGCGACGCAATCGCTTACGCGCTAGCTTCGCCGACACACCCATCCACGGCTGCATCACCAGGCTGCCAATCCTGTTTTCCTCCGCAAACCGCTGAGGTAAGGGAGCCCGTCGCGTGGCCAGCGGGTTCGACAATACCCGCATTCACGCGAATGATCGCCGCGAGATTTGTCGCGACAGTGCGATCAGCACGAGCGACAACAACAGCATCAGCCCGATCCACGACAAAGGTGCGTGCCGGATCCGATCCGGCGCGGCATGCGGAACGGGCATCGCCGCAAAATCCTCCGCAGTGAATGGTCGCTCTTCGAACAGGAACGGATAGAAATGCAAGCGCAGCCGATCATGGAATGCGCGCACCGCCGCGCGCTGATCGGCCAGGCGCTCCATGCCGTTGTCGGCGAAACCATCCATCAGTCGCTGCATCGCCACCGGCGGTAACAGCAGGCCGATACGCGCGCCGGAACGGGCGCGGGCGCGCATCGCCGCATCGGCCGCAGCTACTTTCGGTTCGACGTGCAGGTCGGCCACATGATGGAAGGCGTAGTACCACTTCCAATGAAATCTTCCGGTCACCGGCGGCGTCCCGCGCCACTCCGGATGCGCGTCGAAAAACGCCTCGAATGTGGCTTCCTTCGGCAGGTCCCACGCATCGTTCAAAAGTTTTCGGTGCGCCAGCGCGATTTCGCTGCCCGACGGCATCGGCGACCACAGCGCGACCAGCGAACCCGCCAGCGCGGGCAGCGCCATGGTGGTCGCGACCCACAGCGCCAGCATGGCCATTGCATTGGCCATCGATGTGGATGTCCGCCACCGCAGACTGATCCATGCGCAGGCCGCCGTCCACACGGCGGCATACAGCGCGACAGCCAGGATAACCAGCCACAGCGCCGGCGGCCAATTGCCGGTCGCTGCGCAAAACAGCAACAACGGCAACAGAGCGGCAGCGCACGCCAACAGATAGCGCGCCGCGATCCGCCGCGACCAGTAGCTGCGCGTGGACGCGATCAGCGACGACAGCAGCTTGTCGCGCCCATGTTCGCGGTCCTGGGTAGCCAAGTCGTGGCACAGGCAGATGCACAGCAGCGGCAGCAGGAATACCACCGCGAACCCAAAATCGAATGTGCCCGCAGCGGACTGCTCCGGATTGTTGGCCTCACCGTCGTAGATCTGCGACTGCAGGGCCAGCATCCGTATCCGCTGCACCGCAGGTCGCGTATCGCGATCGCCCAGCGACAACCACGCCAATGGGCCTGGCGAATCGGAAACCACGTGGAATGTGTAGTAGGCCACATCGCCTGCATCCGGCAAACCCTGCGGATAGCGGCTCAGATAATCGTCATGCTGTGCGGACTGCAGCGCAGACGCCTGCTCGACATCGAGCTGACGTTTCGCCACGACCGCCCAACCCAGCCACAGCGAAACCGCCACAGCGACGGCAGTCGCCAGCAATGCCGCCCGTACCCATTGCGAGCGCAACAGCAGACGAAGCTCGTGGATCATCATCTCCTGCATCGAAGGCGACCGAATCATGCGCTGCGCGCCAGACGCTGCCCGCACCAGAGCAACAGCGCACCCGATAGCGCGGACCACAGCAGCAGCGCCAACAATGCCGGCCATAGCCTTGCCGCGGCGAATCCGAGACCTGGCGCGGCGTATTCCTCGCGCGGCACCTTATCCCAGTGACCGGCGTGCAGGCGCTGTTCGCGATCGTTGCGGTAGGCGATTTTCTCGGCGTGAAGATGGTTCAGCGATTGCACCAGCGCATAGCGCCGGCGCTCGGCTGCTGCCACGAAATGACGGTAATGATCTGCGTCGGTGCCCGCAAGCGACCGTGAAGCCACACCGGCCGCCATCGCTGGCGCGAACCATGCCCATGCATCCACCAGACGATTCTGTTCTGCATGTCGCGCGTTCAGCGCTTCGACTTCGCGTGCATAGACCTCGCTGGTAAGACGTTCGCCCTCGATCATCAGCAATCCGCCGTAGTTCACCGGCAGATCCTCGATCCTCTCGACACCGTAGCGGGCCAACGTCCGCGCACGGAAAGCCGCGAAATGCGGATCGTCCGGATTGTGGCTGTCGCCGATCTTCTTCAGCGCCTGCTCGGCGCGCATGTCCATGACCGCGCGGCTCGGCGCCGGATGCGACAGTGCAGCGAAGGTCGGACCAGCGCGCGGCATCGCCACACACCACACCATCCATAGACACAGCAATGTCAGTAACGCAGCATATGCACTTCGCGACAGCGACGATATCGCCGTAATCATCGCGCACCACAACGCCAGATACACCGCATAGGTCGCGCACAGCAACGCAGCGCGCAACAGTTGATCGGTATCGGAGACGCCCATCCACATCATTGCGACCGGCAGCGGCGACAGAGCGGCAACGGCGGGCAGCAGCAGCGCGAAGTACTTTCCGACCAGCACAGACTGCCCACGCGCACCGGAGACAATCAAGGTGCGCAGCACGCCTGATTGCCGTTCGCCGGCGACTGCGCCGAACCCTGCGAATATCAGCACCAGCGGCAACAGCTGCAGGATCACCATCGCAGGTGTGAGTTGACCGAAACGCAGCAATGCGCCTGCCTGTCCGGTTTCACTGAAGTTGGCGGTGTTCTGCCGATGCCCTTCCAGAAACAGCGATCGACCGGTGTGCGATTCCACACCCCAGTCCAACGATGCCAGAAGCGACGACGGCTTGAATACGAAATCGCCGGAATGCACAACGCGATGCGGATGACGGTCCGGCTGCGCCTGCCACTGCGTGTCGGCAATGGCCGCGTACGCGGTTTGTTGCGCCTGCAGCTGCGCGTGACGCTGATATGTGACGACCAACGAAACGACGCCGAGCAGCAGGACGATGGCGAATGCATACACGACAGACCGATCCCGCAACAGCCGTCGGCATTCCGCAGCAGCGATGATTCGCGCCTGTCCGAGCATGGACATGCTCACTCGCGCACCACATGCCGCGCATACAGCGCATGCAGCGCGGCAAGATCGCGGCCGACCTCGGACAGATCCCGCCCCTGACGCGCGATCCCGCCCGCAGCGAGAAACACATAGCGATCCGCCAGCGCAGACACCGCTTGCAGATCGTGACTCACCAGCACCACACTGCGGCCTTCGTCGCGCATTTTCGCGATCAGCGACGCGAGCTGAGCATCCGCGTCGGGATCCAGACCAGAGCCCGGCTCATCCATCAGCAGCAGTTGCACGTCGCGCAGAAGTGCCAAGGCCAACACCAGCTTCTGACGCATGCCCTTGGAGTAATCGCTGGCGCGTCGGTCCCATGCCTGGGACTGCAGGCCCACCGTCTCCAGCGCAGCCACGATGTCGCCCCTGGCTTTACGGACACCGGCGATGTCGAGAAAGTAACGCAGGTTCTCGATGCCGCTGAGGTGCGGGTACACCGCAGCCGTTTCGGGCACATAGGCGAGGACGCGGCGAACGCCTTCGGGATCGACTGCCGGATCACGGCCGCCGATCAAGATCCGGCCGTCGTTGGGGCGCAGCAGGCCCAGCATCAAATTCAGCAACGTGGATTTTCCGGCGCCGTTGCCGCCGAGAATGGCAAACACCTCGCCGGGCATCACCTGCAGATCGATCCCGTCCAGCACCATCGTATCGCTGTAGCCGAAATGCAACCGTTCGACCACGACCATGGGCCTCGAATCCGCTGCGCGCATGATCAGAACTCCAGCTTCAACGACACGCCGAACGCGCGACCATCTCCCGGCGAATGGATGGTTCCAGTGCCGTTCTCGCTGAAGTCGAACACATATTCGTAATAGCGATCGAACAGATTTTGGACCTGAAATCCCAATGTCCCCCAGCCGAGACGCCAGTCGAGACTCGCATGGGTGAGTGTGTAGTCACCGAAACGGCCACCCAGATTGGCTTCGTTGACGTGATAGTCGCCCTGATGGTCCACATGCACGCGTGCGGTGATCGCATCTGTAGGATCGAAGTCCACACCCAGCGAGCCGGTCCGCGTCGGCACGCCGCGCAATGCATTGCCGATATAGGCTTCGCGGTTCTGCGCCGGGCGCTCGATACGGCTGTCGACCGTAGTCAAGTTGCCCCACACGTACCAGCGCTCGCCGGCACTCCAGTTGAATGCGAAGTCCAGACCATCGCGCGCGGTGCGGCCGACATTCTGCACGACGCCGTCGACCACCACGAATTCGTCCTTCGCCTTCTGCTCCCAGTACGACAGACGCAGCTCCAGCGCATCCGTCGAGCGCCATTTCGCGCCAAGCTCCCAACCGTCGTTGACGGAGACATCGCGCGCACCGCGATCGCCTGCAGTATAGGCATCCGCACCGAACGGATGCTGGAAGGAACGCCCAGCGTTTGCGAACAGCTGCAGGTCTTCGCCAAGATTGACGAATCCGTTGAACTTTGGCTGCAGAATGGTGCCGAAGCGGTAGATTTCGCGCGTCGACGGTACGCCTGCGGCGTTGAACTGCGTGTAATCGCCATCGATCCGGTCCGCGCGTATCGCCACGTTCCAGCCGTATCGGCCTTCTTCGCGCATACCGATGCGTGCGAACGCACCGCTCGTGTCGAATGTATAGGCGCGATTGCGCAACACGTTCGCAGGATCGCGTACCCGCACCTGGCCGATCGTTCCGAACCGCTGCTCGATGATGTCCTGGAACTCGGCATCGACACCGCCATCCAGCCGCCAGCGCGTGTCGATGTCCCACGATAACGTAGCGATCACACCGCGATGATCCTGATCGTCGTATCGGTTCTGAAGCGCGGAGGCGGCGGAAAAGCGCACCCAGCGCTCGCGCTCGAAGGTCTGCAGATAGGCTTTCGCCGATAGCGCGATGGTGTCGCCGAATCGATGATCGAAATGCAGACTGGCGTGGCGCGTGCGTTTGTCTCCACCATCCTGATTGGCATACTCAGCAGACGACTGCGGTAGGCGTCTGGATTCCGCCTTGGTCAAATATCCCGGGGCATCGCCTTCATAACCGGCGGCGCGTGCGATCAACGCCAGCGCTGTCCGATCGCCCAGCGCATAGGACCACCGACCCGACAGCGCGTACTTCTCCAGATCGGTATGGTCGCGATAGCCGCCGGCCTCGCGATAGCCTGCGAAATAGCTGTGCTTCAGTGCGCCGTGCTCAAAACCCGCATAGCCCTGCAGTTCACGGGTATCGAAACTGCCGACCGAAACCTCGAGTTCGCGCGCGGCTGTGTCGCTGCGCGTTTCGATGCGGTAATTGCCGGCAATGTTGAACAAGCCGACGCCCGGGTCGCTGGTGCCTTTGAAGACCGCGATCGACTCGATACCGATCGGGAACAATTGATCCATCTCGCTGAAGCCATTGTGCAGATTGGATGGAATGCCATCGATCAACAACTTGGCATGCGGCGTTTCGCCATCACCGGAAAACCCACGGATCGATAGATCGGAATTGATCAGTCCCTGGTTGAAACGCGAGAGATACACGCCCGGCAGCTTGTTGAACAGCTCGCTGGTGTCGTCGACATGCTCGTACTCCAGCGCGCTGCGGGCGATGGTGTCGAGCGAGCCGGCAAGGCCGGCATCGGCCTGGCGCTTGCCGCGCTCGCCGATCACCACGACGGTGTCCAAGCGTTCGGCGCTCGCATCATCCGGCGCGATGGACTGTGCGGCAACCACCGAGGCCGGCACCAGCAACACACAGATGCTCAACGCTGATTTCGTGAATACCCTTTGCATCAAGACCTCTTGCAGGAAACGGAATGAATTGCGCGATCGAATCGGTCGGCACCGCCGATGGCATTCCTTCGGCGGGCTTGGAAAGCGGGATCGGCATACTTGCATGTCAACTAGTACGTTATAACATAACTTTAATATTGCCATCCTCTACAGCGCCCTTCTCTTTTTCTTTGCCGCTACCCACTGCGTGGTGACGTCTTGATGGTGGGTGGCCGCAGCTGCATCGGTCGGTCCGGACAATGCCGTGCTGTACTCGGTCGCTTTGCCGGAACAATGGGCCAACACGTTCTCGATGGGATTGCTCGACTACAACGTTCCAGACGATGGCGCGTATCTCGATGTTGCCGCCGTGGATCTCAGGGAAATGTCGCTGTCCGCGAGAAGGCTTGCGGCATTGCCGGACTGATGCGGCCCGCAGGCGTTCGCGCCTGATCCTGTTTTCCTTCGCAATCCGCTGAGGAATGCGAGCCCGTCGCGTAACGGGCTCCCATGCGGCGCACATCCCCAGGCGCCGCGTGGTTCCCCCTGCGGTCCATACGGCCGGCCATCCATGCGAAGGACTCTATGAATCTCTTGAACACAAGACTTCCGTCGGCCCTGCGTCGTCCCGCCGCAGTGGCAGCCGGCGCCACCCTGCTGCTCGCGCTCGCCCTGCCTGTGCTGGCCGGCAGTTGGCAGCTGATCCAGGTCTCGCGCGTTGCCGCCGTGGGCCAGTCGCCCATGATCCCCTACAGCGATCCGAACGACGCGGTCCTGTTCGTCAACGGGCCGAACTGGGCCCAGGGCGACCAGAGCGAATTGACGGCAACCATCGTCCACGACGGCTTCCTCAACACCAATGCCGGCCTCGACCACATCGCGGTCTCGGTGCGCGGGGCGTCGATGGAAAGTCTGCTCGGCAGCATGGGCTACGGCGCGAGTGCGACGTCGGCGTTCACCTACGGCGAATATGTCAGCGCTGCGGTAGGCTCGGGCCAGGTCAGCATCAACGCCCTCTACCAGGCCCTGTCGGGCCGCGGCCCGACCTTCTGGCCTGCGGGCACACCGATGTGTCGCGACACCCGCTATCCCTGCATGATCTTCGAGAACTTCACCGTGAATCTGAGCGGCCCGGGTCTGGTCTGCCAGACCACATCGCCGGCCAACCGCTGCGGCTACGACATCGCCCTTCCGCTGAGTTCGGCGCCTTTCGAAGTGCGCGTGGTCGCCGACGATTGGGACACCTCGACCACAGTGACCCAGGGCGGCCGCGTCATCGCGACGGCCTCCTGTCGCGCGGTGTCGGGCAACGACGCTCGGTGCGGCCCACAGACGGGAGATGTAGCGCAGGGAGACGCGTTCATCGCCAACGTCATGCGCAACTCCGGTCCGGGATCGAGCGGCCGCAGGCTCGGCGGCATCAACGCCACCGCGCGCGTGCTGCGCTACGAATATGTCTGCTCACCCAATGAAAAGAACTGCCAGATTCCCTGACGCTTCGCACCGGAAGCAGCGCTGCGGCCCGATCGTACCGACGGGCGCTCAGGCGCCATGCGGATCGCAGGCCGGCACGCTGACGTACTGCCCTCGGGAGCGCTGGCGCGCATGGACGCGCGCTGGCGTTTCCTTTCCAACAACGGCAACAGTGAACTGAACACAAGTTCGGATCGAAGCCATCGCCAGTTGCAGGCTTTGTTCAAACGCAACGCCGAGAGCCTGCGAATTCGCACTCCAGTCATTGAAGCCTTCATCCTGGCATGAAGACTATTCGAACAGCACCTGCTGCGTTTCAGACCCGCCGCGCAGCAGCACCGATCGGGTGATGCCGGCACGGCGGATGTTGATCTGATGGGTTTCGTCCGGATACAGACCGTTCAACAGCCGCGAATCGATCTGCAGCGTCTTCGCCGGCAGCGGCAGGGTGCCGCGATAGACCAACCGCACATCGTCGCCCGAGAGCTTGATCGCTTCGAAGCGCAGCGGCACGGCTCGTTCGCCGCCATCGGACAGCGAGAAGTTCGTGCCGGTGTAGCGGATCAACGCCGCCTGTGCAGCGGGGTCATCCAGGCTGGGCTGCACGTCCGATGCGATCCGCAGCAGCGCTGGTTCCAGATCGTGAGCGGCGAAGTGATGGGTGACCAGCAGATGTCCGGTCGCCGCGTCGATCTCGATCACGCTCAGCATGTCGTTGCCGCGATGCGCGAACCCGATGCCACTGACCACCAGCAGCGACAGCACAACGATACAGCGCATGAGAACAATGGCCGTGGTTCTTGCGATCGACGCGCGCATGGCATTCATGGCGTTGCGGTTTCGGTCATAGCGGCAGGCGCAGGGGCTGCAGGGGCATTGGACTCAACAGGTTTGTTTTCCGAATCGGCCGGTTTGCTCTTGGGCTTGGCGTCGGCTTTCGGTGCCGACAACGGCGTCAGCGAACCGGGTTCGACCTTGAGATCGGCATCCTTCATCCGGTTCTCGATCTCTTCCGGCTTGCGGATCTTCAACGTGCGCGGCTCGATCTCGCGGCTGTACACATTGTTATCGCGATCGGCGTCGGCGGTCTCCCACAGCGGGTCGATTTCGGCGCGGACAACGGTCTTGGCCGTGACCAGTTCCCAGGTGACCTGCTGTGTGTTGCGCCGCCAGATTTCAGCCGGAATCCGCCAGATCCGCTCGGAACCGTCGCTGAAATCCAGCTTGAGAATCACCGGCATCACCAGACCGCCGCGATTGGCGAAGGTGAAACGGTAGAAGCTGTCGATGACCGCCCGCGCCTCGCGTTCTTCCGGCGTCAACGCTTCCTGTGCGGTGGCAGCCTTGCGCTCGGCTTCGGCGGTAACCGTGAACTCGTCGGTGGCGTTGTAGAAGTCCCGGGTCGCGGGATCGCGCTGGACAACGGTCTTTTCGTCGTTGCGCTGCGCGGTCAGGGATTCAGGCTGCCGTTCGCGCTGTCCGCGCCGCCAGTCCGATTCCTTCTTCGGCTGGCCGCTGTCCAGCCGCCAGCGGACGACGTTGTCCAGGCTGATATCGACGTGATCGGTGGAGTAAAACCAGCCGCGCCAGAACCAGTCCAGATCGATGCCGGAGGATTCTTCTATGGTGCGGAAGAAATCGTAGGGCGTTGGATGTTTCATGTACCAACGCTGCGAATACTCGCGAAAGGCACGGTCGAACCGTTCGCGCCCCATCACCGTTTCGCGCAGCACCACCAGGGCAGTGGCGGGCTTGGCGTAGCTGTTGGCGCCGAACTGCAGCAGCGAATCGGACTGCGTCATCAACGGGACCTGATCCTTCGAAACCATGTACTCGACGATGTCCTTGGGCTCGCCGCGACGCGACGGATACTTCGCGTCCCAGAGTTTTTCGGCCTGGAACTGCAAGAAGGTGTTGAGGCCTTCGTCCATCCAGGTCCACTGGCGTTCGTCGGAATTGACGATCATCGGAAAATAGATATGCCCGATCTCATGGATCACGACCGTGATCAAACCGTACTTCGCGCGCTCTGTGTAGGTGAGGTTGCCGGTCTTCTTGTCCTTCACCGGGCGCGGGCCGTTGAAGGTGATCATCGGATACTCCATGCCGCCGACCGGGCCGTTCACCGACTGCGCCGTGGGGTACGGATACGGGAACGTGAAGCGCGAGTAGACGTCGAGCGTGTGCGCGATCGCTTTGGTCGAATACCCATCCCACAGCGGACGGGCTTCCTTGGGATAGAACGACATCGCCATGACCAGCGGCTGCTCGCTGGAGTTCTGACGTACTCCCAGCGCATCCCAGACGAATTTGCGCGACGACGACCAGGCGAAATCGCGCACATTGTCGGCTTTGAAGACCCAGGTCTTTTCCCCGCCGACCTTGGTTTTTTCAGCAGCCAGGGCTTCTTCCGGGGTGACCACATAGACGGGCTCGCGCGCGTCGCGTGCGCGCCGCAGGCGCTCGCGCTGCGCGGCGTTCAAGACCCGTTCGGAGTTTTGAAGCTCGCCGGTACTGGCGACCACGTGATCTGCGGGGACGGTCAAGGCCAGGGTGTAGTCGCCGAACTCCAGGGTGAATTCGCCGGATCCCAGAAAGGCCTTGTTGTGCCAGCCTTCGTAGTCGGAGTACACCGCCAACCGTGGGAACCACTGCGCGCCCTGGAAAATGCAGTTGCCGTCCTCGCCCTTTGCGGTGAAACATTCATAGCCGCTGCGGCCACCGATCACTTTGTTCTCGACCATCGGAAACGACCATTCGATCTCGAACTCGGTAGTGCCGCCGTTGGCCGCCACCGGCTGCGGCAACTCGATCCGCATCAAACTGTCGACCACGCTGAAGGTCAGTGCGCGGCCCGACGCATCGCGCACTGCGCGGATGGCGAAACCGCCTTCCCACTCCTGAAAGCGTTTGGCGCGGCGCACTTCATTCAAGGCGATGTCGTCGCCGCTGACCGTGCGGGTGAGCTCGGCGAGCGAATCGCGCTTGTAGTTGTTCTGGTCCAGCAACAGCCATAGATACGGCAATGGATCGGGCGAATGGTTGCGATAGGTGATGCGCGCCTGGCCATCGACGGTTTTCGCAGACTCATCCAGACGTGCGCGGATGTCGTAATCCACTTTCTGCTGCCAGTATCGATATCCCGGTGCGCCTGCAGCGTTGCGATAATCGGTGGGCGTTGGCCAGTCTTCGCCTTCGAGCTGGCGGAAGGCGTCATGGAAAGGCGCCTTGGTCTGGCGCAGGGTCTGTGCCGCAGCATCCGCCATCGGCAGGCAAACGGTCGTCAAAGCCAGCAGTGCCCCTGTCAGCAGGGCAGCCATGCACGCCCGCAAGGAGAGGGTGCGCTGGCGGCGCAAAACGGAAAGACTCACGTGACGACTCCCGGAAGATGGACCGTGGCCGTAGCGTGCGGAGCTCCGCAGTGCGACGACGTGATCGACGGCATGATTGACGACTGATGGATGTTATTGCACGGGGCCGCGTCTGAGACGGGTCATCGGTCATGGACCGAAGCAGCCATGAGCCCATCGCCGCGCCCGCGACAGCACAGCATGGGGTGAACCCCTCTGCCCGCATCAACCGAAATCGATCGCAGCCAGTATCCGGGGCTGCGCGGCGGAGGCTTCCGGGGAACGATGCACCAGACCGCGGCCAACATTGCCCGGATAGCGATCGCCTTTGATGATCGCAACATGGCCGGTGCCGATGCACTGCACTGCAGCCCAATCGCGCACGGATGCGTTGGTACCCGTTCCCAGCCGCGAGCGGTCAAGAGCATCTTCGGGCAACCATTCGGTGCCGGCACCGACATAGACGCAGAGCAATCGCAGTGGCACCTGGTCGACGTGGAACAGCGGGCAGCCGGCATTCTCCAGACGCTGCAGCCGCAGCATCAGTCTGGGCGTCTGCGGTGCGATCTCTTTGGCGAGTGCGATCAGATCCAGGAGGTCTCGCCGCCACTGCTGGAACGGCGTACAGGACTGCGGCTCAAGACCATCGGCGAGAAGGATCTGATCCAGTAGCGCATCCAGTGCGATACCCGGATTGGCCGAAGGCAAGAACGAGCAACCGCCGCTGTCGTCCTGCGGCCGGAAGTGGCGGCCCAGCCAAGCGACGATACCGGCAGGAATGCGGCGCTCCCAGATCGCGAGACGGCGCTGAGGCTCACGGATGCGCAACAGCGACTCCGGCAGCGAGCCGACGCAGGCTTCGGCTGGCAACATCGTTCGCGGCTGCACGCTCATGCTGTGCCAGCAGTGAACTCGCTCAACGCCTGTGCGAACCACGCACGGACACGGTCGAGATGCGCCTGCCCGTAGCAGCGGAGGAACTGTTCGGTGCGGAAATCGCGCAGATCTTGCAGCGCAACGATCCGTTCGCGAATGAAGCGCTCGGTCAGCGGGATACCGCAGTCGATCTCGATGCACTGCCGCCATGCGGGATAACTGTCAGGGATCATTCGGGGCTCTGAAATCAGCGGTGCCGGAGGGCATGAGGCAGGTGGACGATTACAGACTCAATGCATATGTTATAACATTACATTAATGCCTCTTCAAGCACAGCCTCCGGCCCTCCCCAATGACCTCGAACGCATTCGGCCCTGCAGCTGTCGACGACATGTCCGCCGACCAGAACGCAGCCGTGCCGAGCGACCTCACCGAGCCCCGGCGGCAGGCAAGGCCAAGCCGTACCGAAGCCGAAAGCGCGGTCAGGACACTGATCGCATGGGCGGGCGACGACCCGGAGCGGGAAGGCTTGGTTGGAACACCGGACCGGGTTGCGCGTGCCTATGAAGAATTCTTCGCCGGCTATCGGGAAGACCCCGCCGCGCTGCTGCGGACGACCTTCGAAGAAGTCGCGGGCTACGACGAGATGATCGTCCTGCGCGATATCCGGTTGGAAACCCACTGCGAGCATCATCTTGTTCCGATCCTGGGCAAAGTCCACATCGGTTATCTGCCCGCCGGACGCGTGGTCGGCATTTCCAAGCTCGCGCGCGTCGTCGATGTCTACGCCAAACGCATGCAGATCCAGGAAACGCTGACCGGTCAGATCGCACAGATCATTCACGAGGAACTCAAACCGCTGGGCGTTGCGGTCGTCGTCGAAGCGGCGCACCAGTGCATGACCACGCGGGGCGTCCACAAGCCGGGTGTGACCATGGTGACGAGTCATCTGCTCGGCGCGTTTCGCGACGACCCGACAACACGGCGCGAATTCCTGTCGCTGATCCATGCGCCAAGAAGCCGTTCGGTCGAGCGCTGATCAAACGCCATGAAACACTTGCTTCATCGCGCGCTCACCTTGATCAGGCAGGAAGACGGTCGGGATCCGGCACATGCCCGCCGTCGATTTCTGCACGCCTCGCTGTCGCTCGCGGCGCTGTCGATGCTGCCGTCGTCGCTGCGTGCGCAGCAAGTCGCACGCGTGCGCTTCGTCGGCGATCCGTTCACGCTGGGCGTCGCCTCCGGCTATCCAGTTGCCGACGGCGCTACGCTTTGGACGCGACTCGCGCCGCTGCCGCTGCAAGCCGATGGCGGCATGGCCCGCGACGAAATCGTCACGGTGACCTGGCAAGTCGCCGAAGACGAAAGCTTCTCGCGCATCGTCGCTTCCGGTCAGCAGCGTGCCGTGCCGGAACTGGCGCACAGCGTGCATGTGGATGTGCGCGGGCTGCGCCCCGGGCGCACATATGCGTATCGCTTCATCGCCGGCGACGACATCAGCCCGACCGGGCGCACCTTGACCGCCCCCGCGCCGGGCAGCGGTGCGACGCCGCTGCGCTTCGCGATCGGTTCGTGCCAGCACTACGAACAGGGCTACTACCATGCGTATCGTCATCTGATCGAAGACGCGCCGGATCTGATGGTGTTCCTCGGAGACTATATCTACGAAAGCTCATGGGGCGACGAGCTGGTGCGCCGACACAGCAATGCCGAGCCGATCGCGCTGGAGGACTATCGGATCCGCCACGCGCAGTACAAGCGCGATCCGCTGTTGCAGCGCGCGCACGCGGCAATGCCATGGCTGGTGGTGTGGGACGATCACGAAGTCGACAACGATCTGGCCGGTGAGCGTTCGGAATACCTCGACCCGCGTTTTCTTCTGCGCCGCGCAGCGGCGTATCAAGCCTACTACGAGCACATGCCGTTGCCAGCGACGATGAGGCCGCGCGTCGATGGCGGGATGCGCCTGCATACCGTCGTCGACTGGGGCGACACCGCACGGATCTTCATGCTGGATGGGCGCCAGTACCGCACATCGCAGGCCTGCCCGGATCCGCTGAAAGGCGGCGGCGGCAGGACGGTCGAGATCGCGGAATGCGCGGGTATCGATGACCCGCGGGCGTCGCTGCTGGGCATGGCTCAGGAGCGATGGCTCTACGATGGCCTCGCCACCAGCCGAAGCCGCTGGAACGTGATGGCGCAGCAGACACTGATGAGCGCACGCGACGACGACCCCGGCCCTGCGCGGCCGGTGCGCACGGACGGTTGGGACGGTTACCCGCGCGCGCGACAGCGGCTGTACGACACGATCGCGCGTCTGAAGCCATCCAATCCACTGGTGGTCGGCGGCGATATCCACGCGACGGTACTGGCCGACTTGAAGCGCGACCCGTGGGATCCGCGCGCGCCGGCGATCGCCAGCGAAGTCTGCGGCACCTCGATCACATCGCAGGGCGCGGCGCAGGTCGACTTCGACCGCGCCCTGCGCAACAACCCGCACTTCCATTTCGCGCGCAGCGACCGGCGCGGCTATTGCCTGCTCACCCTGGACCGCGATGCCCACCTGGCCATCCGCGCACTGGACACGGTGAAAGCCCGTGACGCGCAGATCGAGACGTTGGGCCGCTTCACCATCGAAAACGGACGCGCCGGTCTTCAGCCGAATTGAACCGGACGCATCCCGGCACCGCAGCCTCAACATCGATCCAAGCCTGACAACACACACAACGCGAACGCAACGGAACCGCACCCACATGACATCCACCGACATCGTGCGCGATACGCGCCTTCCCGTCACCGTTCTTTCCGGCTTTCTCGGCGCCGGCAAGACCACGCTGCTCAATCACGTCCTGCGCAACCGCGAAGGCAAACGGGTGGCCGTGATCGTCAACGACATGAGCGAAATCAACATCGATGGCGCATTGATCCGCGACGGCGGCGCCGAGCTTTCGCGCACGGAAGAGCAATTGGTCGAATTCAGCAACGGCTGCATCTGCTGCACCTTGCGCGACGATCTGCGACGTGAAGTGAAGCGTTTGGCCGGGGAAGGACGTTTCGATTATCTGTTGATCGAATCGACCGGAATCTCCGAACCGATGCCGGTCGCCGCGACTTTCTCGGTCCGCGATGAAGACGGCTTTTCGCTGTCGGACATCGCGCGGCTGGACACCATGGTGACGGTGGTCGACAGCGAAACCTTCGTCCGCGACTTCTGTTCCGCCGACCGCCTGCGCGACCGCGGCGAAGCGGCCGGCCCGGAAGACGACCGCGGCCTGGTGAATCTGCTGGCCGCGCAGGTCGAATTCTCGGATGTCGTGGTGCTGAGCAAAACAGACCGAGCCGGCACTCGGGCGCTCGAAGAAACGTACAAAGTAGTCCGCGCACTGAATCGCGATGCTGCGATCATCGAAGCCGACCATGGCGCGGTGGCGCTCGACGCAGTCCTGGACACCAAGCGTTTCGACTACATCCGCGCACAGCTCGCACCGGGCTGGATCAAGGAGCTGCGCGGAGAGCACACCCCCGAAACCGAGGAATACGGCATCGCCAGTTTCGCCTATCGGCAGCGGCGTCCGTTCCATCCGCAGCGTTTTCATGCGCTGCTGGAACGCAATGGCCTGCAGGGTGTGATCCGCAGCAAGGGCTTCTTTTGGCTGGCTTCACGGATGGATTGGGTGGGCGAACTGTCGACCGTGGGCGGCTCGGTCGCGTACAAGGCAGCGGGCTTCTGGTTCGCGGCGCGGCATCGTGTGGATGCCGGCCTGACCGAATCGCCATTGCCGGAGTGGCCGATGAATGCGCCGCCGCCGCTGACCGAACGCGGCTGGTTGCGGGTTTTGTCGCAGCTGTGGAACGCACCGCTGCCCAGCAGCGAAGAGGTCGACGACCCTGCTGAATTCGCGGCGATGAAAGCGCTTTGGGACCCGCTATGGGGCGACCGCCGTCAGGAGCTTGCGATTATCGGCGTCGGCCTGGACGAGGCCGCACTGCGCGCGCGTCTGGATGCCTGTCTGCTCGACGATGCGGAAATGGCGGCGGGTCCGATGGCATGGCAGCACTCCCCGGACCCATTCCCGCGCTGGCAGCGCCGCGCAGCCGATGAATCGACCAAGGTGCACTGAGGCCTGCCAGGACGGGACTGGGCCACGATGCGGTTCAGTGCCTGAGACTCGGCATCATGTCACTTGAGATCAAGTCACTTCACATCAAGTCACTCGACATCATGAGGATCGACACATGAGGATCTACGAATCGATGCCCACCTCGCTGCGACGTGTATCGCGCTCGCTGGCGCTGATACTTGCGCTGTACGTCTGCGCCCTGTCCGCCACGAACGCGACCGAATCCGCCCCGTTCGCGCTGCCCGAACTGCCCTATGCGGTCGATGCGCTCGAACCTGCGATCGATGCGGAAACCATGCGGATCCACCATGGCCGTCATCATCGCGCCTACGTCGACAATCTCAATGCCAAGACCAAGGATTTCCCGCAGCTGAACGCGTTGTCGCTGGAGCAGTTGCAACGCGAGATCTCGTCCTTCGACAGCGCCGTGCGCAACAACGGCGGGGGCCATTACAACCACAGCCTGTTCTGGACCTTGCTGGCACCGCCGGGCCAGGGTGGCGCCCCGAGCGCCGCGCTCAAGGCGCGCATCGAACGCGATTTCGGCAGTGTCGAAGACATGCAGAAACGCTTCGATGCCGATTCGCGGAGCGTATTCGGCTCCGGCTGGGCCTGGCTGATTCTTCGCGACGATGGTTCGCTGGCGATCACCACGACCCCCAACCAGGACAATCCGCTGATGGATCTCGTCGCCGAACGCGGCACACCGCTGCTGGCGCTGGACGTCTGGGAGCACGCCTATTATCTGAAGCACCAGAACAAGCGCGCCGATTACATCGCGGCCTGGTGGCAGGTGGCGAACTGGATGGAAGCGAATCGCCGTTTCGCCGACGCCAAGGGCAGCGACGCTGGTGCAGCGACCGGCGCAGAATCGAAGACATTGGACCGAAGACATTGGACTGATCGCCGCGACCAACGCAATTCGAGCGCGTCGCTTGCAGAACACACCTCTGACAGGAGCACCCGCCATGCCGACACCGACTTCTGCGAACCAACCCACCCTCTCGAGCCTGACGATGGCATGCACGCTCGCAGCCCTGTCCGGCGTTGCGTTCGCACAGACCACCGAATCCGGTTCATCAGCGACACCGCCGCAAACGGTGCCGCTGGCGATGGACATGCTGCTCGATGCGCGGGTGCCGATGCGCGATGGCATCACGCTGTCCGCACGCATCTGGCGGCCGTCGAAAGCCGGGCGCTTTCCTGTCGTGTTGCAGCACACGCCCTATCTTTCCGATGAAACCCAAGTGCGGGCGCGCAAGTTCGTGGCCGCCGATTACGTCTACGTCAGCCTGGACCGCCGCGGTCGTGGCACGTCGGAGGGTACCTTCGTTCCGCTGGAAGGCACCGGCCCGGACGGCGCAGACGCGATCGCGTGGCTGGCGCGCCAGCCGTGGTCCGATGGCCGCGTCGTCACCATGGGCGGCTCCTATCGCGGCATGGCGCAGTGGCAGGCGCTCGCGGAATCGCCACCGGCGCTGAAGGCTGCGGTACCGACCGCATCGGTCTATCCCGGCTGGGACTATCCCTCGCCGCGCGGCATTCCGTACAGCTACATGGCGCAGTGGCTGGCGTTCGTCGATGGTCGCGCTTCGAATGCGCAACTGTTCGGCGACGAAGCCTATTGGCGCGGGAAATTCGCGCGCATCCACCGCGGCGAGACCACATTCAGCCGACTCGCGGAAATCAGCGGCGCACCGCAGGGGCATTTCACGCGCTGGCTGGACAACGCGGGTAACGACGGCTACTGGCGCAGGGTCAATCCCACGCCCGCCCAGTACGCGCGGATGACCCCGCCGATCCTGACCATCACCGGCTATTTCGACGGCGATCAGGAGGGCTCAATGCGGTATTACGACGAGCACCAGCGCCACGCTGCGACAGATGCGGCGCGACGGCACATGCTGCTGATCGGGCCATGGGACCATGCCGGCACCCGCTATCCGCGCGACAACGTCAGCGGCCTCACATTCGATCCACGTGCGGTGCTCGATCTGGATCGCCTGCAGATCGAATGGTTCGATCATGTGCTGCGCGGCAAGCCGAAGCCGCAGGCGCTGGCGGACCGTGTGAATTACTACGTGATGGGCGCGGAGGAATGGCGCTCGGCGCCGGACCTGGCATCTGTGGCACCGCATCGTTGGAACCTGTTCGCACGCGCCGACGGCGCAACGGCCGACACGCCTTTCGCCAGCGGCCGATTGACGGATGCGCCGGCCGATGCAGAACCGCCGTCAAGTTTCGTTTTCGACCCGCGTCGCGACACCCAGCCTGCGGACTGGGCGCTGCGCCCGGTCGATGATGCCAGCTACGTTCGCGATGACGACGCGCTGCGCCGGCCGCAGTTGTTTTTCCACAGCGAACCATTGACGCGTGCGCGGACGATCTGCGGAACAATCGTTTTCGATGCCCGCATCGCCATCAACGTGCCCGACACCGACGTGCGCGTCGACCTGCATGCGATCGATGCGGAGAACCGGATGGTGTGGCTTGGCGGCGATGCGATGCGCGCCCGGTTCCGCGCCGATGCCGCTCGCGAATCGTCAACCGAAGCGGGCGTGATACTACCTTGGCGCTTCAATCGTTTCTGGTGGACCTGCCGCAGACTCGATGCAGGCACCCGGCTGCGGTTGAAAATCGGTCCGGTGGACGATCCCTACTTCCAGAAGAACCTGAATACCGGTGGCCGCATCGGCTACGAACGGATGGCCGATGCCCGAGTCGCCACGATCACGCTGCATCACGACCGCGCCAATCCCAGCGTGCTGCGGCTGCCGGTGGTGGAAGCCGAATAAGGCGTTCGCTGCGACGCCCTTCCAGATCCTGATTTGTAAACGGCGCCGGGAATTCCCGGCGCCGTGGTGTTTGCCCGATGCAGCGAAAATCTCAGTGCTCGTACGCCGCCTCGCCGTGGGAAGCGATATCAAGACCTTCGCGCTCCGCTTCTTCATTGACGCGCAGGCCGACGGTGTACTTCACGACCGTGAACGCAATCAGCGAGACCACACCCGACAGCGCGACCGTCACCAGCACGCCCTGCAGCTGGATCCAGACCTGCGAAGCGATGCTGTAGTCGGCCAGCGCGGTTTCGGTCACGTAATCCCAGATACCCGCGCCGCCGAGCGACGGCGCCGCGAACACGCCGGTGAGCAACGCACCCGTGATGCCGCCCACGCCGTGCACGCCGAACACGTCGAGACTATCGTCCGCGCGCAGCAGCTTCTTCAGACCGGTGACGCCCCAGAAGCAGACCAGACCGGCGATCGCGCCGATGGCGAGCGCGCCCATCAGGCCGACCAGACCCGCCGCAGGCGTGATCGCCACCAGACCCGCGACCGCGCCCGAGGCGCCGCCGAGCATCGACGGCTTGCCGCGTGCGATCCATTCCACCGCGCTCCACACCAGCACCGCAGCAGCGGTGGCGAGGAAGGTGTTGACGAACGCGAGCGCGGCCACACCGTTGGCTTCGAGCGCCGAGCCGGCGTTGAAGCCGAACCAGCCGAACCACAGGATCGATGCGCCGACCATGGTCTGGGTCAGGTTGTGCGGACGGATGGCTTCACGGCGATAGCCCAGACGTGGGCCGATCACATAGGCGCCGACCAAGCCGGCAATGGCAGCGTTGATATGCACCACCGTGCCGCCGGCGAAATCGAGCGCGCCCTTGGCCCACAGGAAGCCGGACTTGGCGAGCACACCGTCGACCGCCTCGGTGCTGGTGAACGCATCGGGGCCCGGGAAAAACCACACCATGTGCGCCATCGGCGCGTAGGCGAAGGTGAACCAGATCACCGTGAAGATCAGTAGACCGGCGAACTTCACGCGCTCTGCGAAGGCACCGACGATCAGCGCGCAGGTGATGCAGGCGAACGCGCCCTGGAACACGAAGAACGCGAGTTCCGGGATGTACACGCCCTTGGTGAAGGTCGCGGCCATTGCACCGTTGAGCCCTTCGCCGAACAGACGCGCGCCGCCGCCGATGAACGCGTTGTTTTCGGTGAACGCGAGGCTGTAGCCGTAGATCACCCACAGCACCGCGACCAGCGAGAACACCACCAGACATTGCATCAGGATCGACAGCACGTTCTTGCTGCGCACCAGACCGCCGTAGAACAGCGCCAGTCCGGGCAGGGTCATGAAGATCACCAGCGCCGAGCACACCAGAATCCACGCGGTGTCGCCTTTGTCGGCGGTTGGCGCGGGCGCGGCTTCCGGTTCTGCGGCAGCGGGTTCGGCGGCTGCGGCAGTTGTTGCTGCGACCGTTGCTTCGGTCGTTGCTTCGGTCGCTGCTTCGGTCGTTGTTTCAGTGGCTGCTGCCGCAGCGTCTGTGGCAGGCGCCGTTTGCGCGGCCGCAGTCAGGGTTGCGCCGAGGGTCATCGCACCGCAGAGCAGCGCGAGCATAGCGGTACGGGTCAGCGCGGCACCGATCGAAGCGGCACGGGTTCGCGACCCGGAAAAGAATCCAGTCGTCATGGGACAGTCTCCGAGTAGGGGTTAGAGCGCGTCCGCGCCGACTTCGCCGGTGCGGATGCGGATGACCTGTTCCAGCGCGGTGACGAAAATCTTGCCGTCGCCGATCTTGCCGGTGCCTGCGGATTGCTGGATCGCTTCGATCGCGGCATCGAGCTGGTCGCTCGCCACCGCCACTTCGACCTTGATCTTGGGCAGGAAATCGACGACGTACTCCGCGCCGCGATACAGCTCGGTATGTCCTTTCTGTCGACCGAAGCCTTTGACTTCAGTGACGGTGATGCCGGACACGCCCATCTCGGACAAGGCTTCGCGCACCTCGTCGAGCTTGAACGGCCGGATGATGGCGGTAATCAGTTTCATGCGCTCTCCCCGTTGGCGATTTGATCGCGATGGATGATCGCCGGCACCGGAGTGCCGGCGATCGGTGGAAGAGAACCGCAACGCAGTCCGACGTGGGGAAGGAAGCTGCGTTCGCGTTTCCCGTGCCTCGTCTTGCAACAACCCAAACCGCTATGTCGCCTTCATGGCGATCCAACCCTCAAAGTTCGATCGTCATGAACATGCTGTACGGGTCTTCGACATAGTCCGCGAACGGACCGCACTCATCGAAGCCGAAACGCTCGTACAGCGCCCTTGCCGGTTCGAACACTTCCATCGAACCGGTTTCCAGACTCAGACGCCGATACTGCCGGCCCCTGGCTTCCTGCAGGATGTGGCGCATCAGTCTGGCCGCCACACCTTTGCGCACATGCCCTGAAACGGTGCGCATCGATTTGATTTCGCCGTGCGTCGCGTCGAGTTGTTTCAACGCGCCGCAGCCCATCAATTCACCCTCCTTCCAAACGCTCCAGAATGTGACCTCCGGTGCGCGCAAACCATCCAGGTCCAGCGCATGGCAGCTTTCCGGCGGCGAGTGCTGCGCGAGATCCGCCTTGTGCGCGTGCAACAGCGCGATCACCGC
>JBIITV010000011.1:0-55468 GCA_044340325.1 Lysobacteraceae bacterium | reverse complement strand
CGACGGTTTTCGCCGCCGAGCTGGTGTGCAGGGTGCCGAACACCAGATGCCCGGTTTCCGCAGCGGTCAGCGCCAGACGGATGGTTTCGATGTCGCGCATTTCGCCGACCAGGATGTAGTCGGGGTCTTCGCGCAGCGCCGACCTCAAGGCCTCGTTGAAGCCGTGGGTGTCGCGATGCACCTCACGCTGGTTGATCAGACACTTCTGCGAGGTGTGGACGAACTCGATCGGGTCCTCGACCGTGAGAATGTGCGCGTATTCGGTCTTGTTGATGTGGTCGATCATCGCCGCCAGCGTGGTCGACTTGCCCGAGCCGGTCGGGCCGGTGACCAGGATCAGCCCCTGCGGCTGGTCGATCAGCTCGCGGAAGATCGGCGGTGTGGCCAGGTCTTCCAGCGTCAGCACTTCCGATGGAATGGTGCGGAACACGGCGCCGGAGCCGCGGTTCTGGTTGAAGGCGTTGACGCGGAACCGGGCCAGGCCGGGAATCTCGAACGAGAAGTCGACTTCGAGGAATTCTTCGTAGTCGCGACGCTGCTTGTCCGACATGATGTCGTAGACCAGCGCGTGGACCTGTTTGTGGTCGAGCGCCGGGATATTGATGCGGCGTACGTCGCCGTCGACGCGGATCATCGGCGGCAGACCGGCGGACAGATGCAGGTCCGAAGCCTTGTTCTTGACCGAGAATGCCAACAGTTCGGCGATATCCATGCAAGCTCCCCGCGTTGCGATGTCGTATAGACATCTGAAAGACGAATGATCAGCGGAGTATAGCCCCGGACCCGGTGCTGTCACCCCGCGCCCCGGGCCTGCGGACTCGACTTCTTCGGCCGATTCCGCGACGCTCGTCGCATCCACGACACGAAGCCGCCGCGCACCGATGCCCATCGACCTGCCCCATCCCGCACTCGACGCGATTCTCGAACGCATGGCGGCCGCAGCCGGCGGCCGATCCAGGCCGCGCCTGCTCGCAGTCAGCAAGACCCGGACGGCCGATGCGGTCGCCCGCGTCGCCGAGGCCCTGCGCGGCCGTATCGAAGGACCGGTGGCGATGGGCGAAAACTACGTGCAGGAAACGCTGGCGAAGCAGCCGGCATTGGCCGGACTGGGCATCGAATGGCATCTCATCGGCCATCTGCAATCGAACAAGGCCAGGGACGCGGCCGCCGCGTTCGACTGGGTGCAGACCGTGGACCGCATCAAGCTGGTCGAGGCGCTGGCCAGACATCGCGCGCCCGGGCAGGCGCCGCTGAATGTGCTCATCCAGGTCAATATCGACGACGAGACCAGCAAACATGGCTGCCGACCGGAAGACATCGATGCCCTCGCCGATGCCATCCTCGCGCAACCGGCGCTGCGCCTGCGCGGACTGATGGCGATCCCCGCGCCCGATCCGGACCTGACCCGCCGCCGCACCGCCTTCCAGCGCATGCGCGCGCTGTTCGATGCGCTTGCCGTACGCCACCCCGGCATCGATACCCTCTCGATGGGCATGAGCGAGGACTACGTACTGGCCATCGCCGAAGGTGCGACCATGGTCCGCGTCGGCAGCGCCCTGTTCGGCGCGCGCGCCCAGAAGACCTCCCCGCCCTGCCCACCGGAGACCGCATGAGTTTCGAATCCAGCATCGCCTTCATCGGCGGCGGCAACATGGCCCGCAGCCTCATCGGTGGGCTGCTCGCGCGAGGCACTGCGGCCGCCGATATCCGGGTTTCCGAGCCCGTCGATGCCTTGCGCGATGCGTTGGCCCAGGATTTCGGCGTGGGCGTTGGCGCGGACAGCTCTGAAGCGACCGCGCACGCCGGCCTGTGGGTGCTGGCGGTCAAACCGCAGGTCATGCGCGCAGTCTGCGAAGCGCTCGCGCCGGTGGCACAGGCAAAACGGCCGCTGGTGGTGTCGATCGCCGCCGGCATCACTGCAGCACAGTTGCAGCGCTGGCTGGGCGGCGGCGTCGCCGTCGTCCGGACCATGCCGAATACTCCAGCCCTGCTGGGTGCCGGCGTCACCGGCCTGTTCGCCAGCGCCGAGGTCGATGCCGTGGGCCGCGAACGCGCCGCAGCCCTGCTCGCCAGCGCCGGCAAGACCGTATGGATCGAGGACGAGGCCCGGATGGACGCGGTCACTGCCGTGTCCGGCAGCGGTCCGGCGTACATCTTTCTGTTGGCCGAGGCGATGGAAGCCGCCGCACTCACCGAAGGCCTGCCGTCGGAAGCGGCTCGGACGCTGGTGCTGGAAACCATACTGGGCGCCGCACGCATGCTCACCGAGTCCGGCGAAGACCCGGCCGAACTGCGCCGTCGGGTGACCTCGCCGGGTGGGACCACCCAGGCTGCGGTCGAGACCTTCGAAGCCGGTGGCCTGCGCGAGCTGGTCGCTTCGGCCATCCGCAACGCGACCGAGCGTGGCCGGCAGTTGTCGGCCGCCAACGACTGAGACCGCCGAGCATGCGCCCATTCATCTACATGCTGACGATTGCACTGCTCGCCGGCTGCGGCAGCGAAGACCGCCCCAAACCCGCGCCGCCCGCACAGCCGCAGGAAGCGGTCAGCCGCATCGGCGACACCACGGTCCGCGCCAATGTCATCCGGACCGCACTGCTGAACGAAGCCGTCGCCAGAAGCTACGGCATCGCCCGCGCGGAAAACACCGTGCTGCTGCTGGTCGGAGTGCGCAAGGGTGCCGAGGCTCAGGAGAAGGCCGTGCCTGCGACCATCACCGCGAACGTCTCGCATCTGATCGGCGCGCCGCAGGCGTTGACGCTGCGCGAGCAGCGGGCCGGCGAGTGGATCGATTACGTCGCCACCTTCGAAGTCTCGCCGCCGGATACGCTGCGCTTCGATCTGAACATCGCAGTGGAAGGCGGCGTGCGTTCGAACATGCAGTTCACTCGGGATTTCACGGCGAAGTGATATCGAGATCCCCTGCGTCTGGCTGTGCAGGCATGCGCGATACATCCCCGGATAGGCATCTGGCGCGCGCCCGGCACCAGCATCGGTGTCAGCCGTGCAGCTTCGCCCACGCGGTAATGATCTTCGAGATCTCGCCCACACCGTCGGTCAAAGCCGCCGGCCCAGGCTGCAGGATGATGGGCGACTTGATTTCGCGCAGTTGGCCATCGCGCACTGCCGGGATCGCGTCCCAGCCCGGGCGCTCGGCGACTTTTCGAGGCTGGAATTTCTTGCCGCACCACGAGCCGAGAATGATGTCCGGCGCACGCCGGATCACTTCGTCCGGGTTTTCGAGAATCCGCGCCTTCGCCAGCGATTCCGCCGCGCGCTCCGGAAAGATGTCGTCGCCGCCGGCGATCCGCACCAGCTCCGCGACCCAGCGGATGCCGCTGATCAGCGGGTCGTCCCATTCCTCGAAATACACCTTCGGCCGATGCGGCAGCGTCGCCGCCTGCGCGGCGATGGCGTGCAGCCCGCGCTGCAGTTCATCGGCATAGGCGTTGGCCTTGTCGACCGCACCGACCAGAGCGCCGAGGCGACGGATGTATTCGAGAATGCCGTCGACGCTGCGATGGTTGCTGATCCAGACTTCCACGCCCTGTTTGATCAGCGACGAGGCGATCTCGGCCTGGATGTCGGAAAACCCGATCACGAAATCCGGCTCCAGCTTCAGGATTTCGCCGATCTTCGCCGAGGTGAACGCGCTGACTTTCGGCTTTTCTTTCCTGGCGATGGCGGGACGCACGGTAAAACCGCTGATGCCGACGATGCGGTGCTGCTCGCCAAGCGCGTAAAGCACCTCGGTGGGCTCTTCGGTCAGGCAGACGATGCGCTGCGGGCCGCGTGCGCGCGCCACATTCACGGATACAACATCCGCTTCGTCCATATCCCATCCGTACCGCGCTCGTACAAATACCGTTCGTGAAGGCGGAACTGCGCGCCATACCAGAACTCGATATTGCGCGGGACGACGCGGAACCCGCCCCAGCGCGGCGGCCGCAGCACGTCGCGACCTTCGAACTCGCGTTCGGCGTCATCGAAGCGTTTTTCGAACATGTCGCGCGCATCGAGCGTTTCTGATTGGTCAGAGGCCCATGCGCCGACTTGGCTCGTGCGGGGACGGCGGGCGAAATAGGCGTCGGCCTCGGCTTCGTCGACGATTTCGACCGCGCCTTCCACTCGCACCTGCACGCCGTCCTCTCCCAGCGCTTTCCAGAAAAACAGCAGCGCGGCGTTGGGATTCGCCTGCAATTCGCGCCCTTTGCGGCCGTCGAGATGGGTATAGAAGACGAAGCCGCGCGCATCGAACGCCTTCAGCAGCGCCATACGCGCCGACGGCAGACCGTCAGGCGTAGCCGTGGCCACGGTCATCGCGGTGGGCTCGGGGATACCGGCCGCCTTGGCCTGCGCGAACAGCGAATCGAATGTAGCGAGGGCTTCGGCGTAGAGCGTCATGGCGATGGTGTCGTAAGGCTGCGTTGGGCCATTGTCGCGCGACCGCGCACAGCATGCACCTGCGCCTGATCAAAAAAACCCGATCAAAAGAGCGGTACGCGCGGCGGCGCGCATCCGTCGTCGCGCCGGATGCGCGCCCCATGATGGCCAGCGTTTTACTCGACGACGAAACTCACACGCATGTTCACCCGCCACTCGGTGACATTGCCGGCATCGTCGGTGACGACCTTGGTCTCGTTGATCCAGGCGCCCTTGATGTTCTTGATCGACTCGGCGCATTTCTTCAGGCCGCTGCGCACGGCATCCTCGATGCTGGTCTTCGACGCGGCATTGATTTCGATGATCTTGGCGATGGACATGACCGGACTCCTCGACAGTACCGGCAAGATGCCGGAACGGCAGATTACGCTCCGGCTGTTAAAATGAAGTACATGAATCCCGCGCCTCACCTCGTTCTGATCGGCCCGATGGGCGCAGGCAAGTCCTCGCTCGGTCGCCGTCTGGCGCGGGCCCATGGCTTGGCCTTCGTGGATTTGGATCGAGAGATCGAAGCCCGTGCGGGCACCCTGATCCCGGCCATCTTCGCCTGCGAAGGCGAAACCGGGTTCCGGCGCCGCGAACGCGAAGCGCTCGCCGACGTACTGGCGCGCGAGGGCGCCGTGATCGCCAGCGGCGGCGGCGCGGTGCTCGACCCCGACAACCGCGCGCTGATGCGCCAACGCGGTTTCGTGGTGTATCTGCAGATCGATGTCGGCGAACAATTGGCGCGGCTGGCCAACGACCGGAGCCGCCCGCTGCTGGCAGGCGCGGACCGGGCCGAGGTGCTGACCCGTCTCGCAGCCGAACGCATGCCGCTGTACGCCGAAACCGCCGATCTGGAGTTCTCGCCCGCCGGCCTGACGCCCGTCGATGCCGCCCAGCGCCTGGCCGATCTGCTCGAAAATCACTGGCAGCGCACTGCAGCCACCTCAGTTCCGGGATCATGATGACCGCTTCCGCAGTCCGTATCGTCCATATCGGCGGCACCCATCCCTACAGCATCTCGATCGGCGACGGTCTGTTCGACGACGGCATTGCGCTGACCTCGCGGATCCGCGGCCGTCATGTAATGATCGTCAGCGACGAGCATGTCGCCCCGCTCTACGCGCGGCGGATCGAAGTCGCTCTGCACAACGTCCGCCCGGAACTGCGGCTGACCCGGTTCGTGATGCCCGCCGGCGAGCAGGCCAAAACGTTGGCCCATTTCGCTGAAGTGATCGATGCACTGGCCGCATCCGGCGCGACCCGGGACGCCTGCGTGCTGGCATTGGGCGGCGGTGTGGTCGGCGATCTGGCCGGGTTCGCCGCCGCCTGCTGGATGCGCGGCATCGACTGCGTCCAACTCCCGACCACGCTGTTGGCGATGGTCGACTCGTCCGTCGGCGGCAAAACCGCCGTGGATCTGCCGCAGGGCAAGAATCTGGTCGGCGCCTTCCATCCGCCGCGCGGCGTATTCGCCGACACCGCCGCGCTGGACACCCTGCCCGACCGTGAACTGCGGGCCGGGCTGGCCGAAGTCGTCAAGTACGGTGCGATCGTCGACGCTCCGTTTCTCGACTGGTTGGAAGCGCACACCATGCCGCTGCTGGCGCGCGAACGCGAGCCGCTGATCGAGGCCATCGCACGCAGTTGCCAGCACAAGGCCACGATCGTCGAACACGACCCTTTCGAACACGGCGAACGCGCACTGCTCAATTTCGGCCACACCTTCGGTCACGCCATCGAAGCCGAACAGGGCTACGCCGGTCATGCCAGCACGGCACTCAACCACGGCGAGGCGGTCGCGGTCGGCATGGTGTTGGCGGCACGCCTGTCTGCGCATCTTGGGATGGCCCCGGCAGCCGACGCCGAGCGTCTTCGTGCGCTGCTCGCCGGTTTCGGATTGCCGACCGTCCTGCCGGCGGCTCTGGAGCCGGACCGTCTGCTGGAAAGGATGCGTCTGGACAAGAAAGCCAACGCCAGCGGGCTGCGCTTCATCCTGTGGGAAGCACCGGGGATCGCACGGATCGTCTCCGACGTCCCCGAGAGCGCGGTGCTGGAAACCCTGCAGGACGACTGATTGCCTTTTCGCCCCGGGCTGACGACGCGGATCGTGGCGTAGCGCTTACAATTCGCCTATGCGCCTCTTCCTGCAACAACGCCCTGACGGACGCGAAGCCCCGCGCTTCGTACAGCTGCAGTTGGAGGCCGACCTGATCGGCGGCTGGACGCTGACCCGCGAATCGGGCCAGATCGGCGGCCGCAGCACGCTCAAACGCGAGCAATATCTCGACCAGGGCTCCGCGCTCGCCGCGCTGGAGCGCGCCCGCGATCAAACGCTGAAGAAAGGATTTCAGTTGATGTTCGCCCAAGGCATCGAAGCGCCGAACTGAAGCCCTGCCCAGTTCCGCATGCCGTTGTCCCACATTCCAAGGATCCACACTTGACGACCGACACCGCCCCGAGCAACGACCGCTTCCTGCGCGCCCTGCGCCGCGAACCCGTCGACCGTACACCTGTGTGGCTGATGCGTCAGGCCGGCCGCTATCTGCCGGAGTACCGCGCCACCCGCAAACGCGCCGGCAGCTTTCTCGCAATGGCGAAGAATCCCGATGTGGCCTGCGAAGTCACGCTGCAGCCGCTGGCGCGGTTTCCACTGGACGCGGCGATCCTGTTCTCCGACATTCTCACTGTGCCCGATGCCATGGGCTTGGGTCTGTATTTCGTCGAAGGCGAAGGCCCGAAATTCGAGCGCCCGGTGCGTACCGCCGACGATGTCGCGAAGCTCGCGGTCCCGGACATGGACACCGAACTGCGCTATGTGATGGACGCAGTGCGGGTGATCCGTCGTGAATTGAATGGCAGCGTGCCACTGATCGGCTTCTCCGGAAGCCCCTGGACCCTCGCCTGCTACATGATCGAAGGCGGCGGCAGCGACAATTTCTCGAAGATCAAGGCCATGGCCTTGAATGCCCCGGAGCTGCTGCATCGCATCCTCACGGTGAATACCGATGCGGTCATCGCCTATCTATCCGCGCAGCGCGCGGCAGGCGCGCAGGCGCTGCAGGTCTTCGACACCTGGGGCGGCGTGCTCAGTCCGGCGATGTACCGCGCTTTCTCGCTGCCCTATCTGACCCGGATCGCGCGCGAGCTGGAACGCGGCGATGGCGCAGAACGCACGCCGCTGATCCTGTTCGGCAAGGGCAACGCGCCGTATCTGGAGGAACTCGCTGGCTCAGGCGCCGAAGGCGTCGGCGTGGACTGGACGGTGGAACTCTCCGATGCGGCCCGCCGCACCCGCGGCAAGGTCGCGCTGCAGGGCAACCTCGATCCCGCCGCGCTTTACGGCAGCCCCGATGCGATCCGCCAACAGGTCCGGCATGCGCTGGACAGCTATGCCGCAGGCAACGGCGGGTCGCGAGACGGCCATGTCTTCAACCTCGGACATGGGATGTCGCCCGACATGGACCCCGAACACGTCGGCGCTCTGGTACATGCCGTCCATGAGATCAGCGCACGCTGATCAGGCTTCGCTATCGCGCTTCGCGAACAGATCCCGCAGCGCATCCGCGAGCGCATCGCCGGTCAAGGGTTTGCGCAGAAAGGCATCGAATCCCGCCCTCTCCGCTTCCGATTCTGCGCCGCTGTCGGCGCGCGCCGTGATCGCGACCATCGGCAGCGTCATCCCCTGTCCGCGCAGATGCCGTGCGAGCGCGAGGCCGTCCATTCCGGGCAGGTCGAGATCGAGCAATGCGATATCGAAACCACGTGTCGCGATCTCGGACATTGCGGCCAACGCATGCACGGCATGCACCACAACATGCCCTTGAGCCTGCAACATGCCACTCAGCACATCGGCGACGATCATGTCGTCCTCGACCAGCAGCACTTGGGCGACAGTCGGCTGTTTTTCGCAATGCGGAGTCTTCATCCGTCCGCCGGTCGTCGTTGCGCGTTCCAGGGCAAGACGCACCGTGAACTCGGCCCCCTCACCTGGCGCGCTGCGCAGTTCGATACTGCCACCCATCGCAACCGCCAATTCCTGACAGATCGCCAAGCCGAGTCCGCTGCCGCCGTAGCGGCTCGCAGTGCGAGCGCCTTCAGCCTGCTCGAAGCGACGGAAAAGACGCTGCTGGTGCCCGGAATCGAGTCCAGGTCCGGTATCGCTTACCACCATCTTCAGCCCGTGCGGAACCGCACTTCCGATCGACAACGCCACTTCGCCGTGCTCGGTGAATTTAACCGCATTGCCAATGAGATTGAGCAAAATCTGTCGAATCCGGGTCGGATCGCCACGCCACTCACCACAACCGTCCTGTGCCACATCAATGCGCAACGCAAGCCCCTTCCGCTCGGCCAACGGGCGCATCAGGCCCGCCACTTCGTCCACCACCGCGTCGAGCTCGAAGTCGACAACATCGAGCTCCAGACGCCCCGCCTCGATGCGCGCAAGGTCGAGGGCATCGTTGACGAGTCTCAACAAGTGTTCTCCAGCATGGCGGATCGCTCGCACATGACCCTGTTGCTTCGTATCGAGGGATGTCGAGAGCAGCAGTTCGCTCATCCCAAGCACACCGGTCATTGGCGTGCGCACCTCGTGGCCAAGATTGGCGAGGAAACGACTTTTCGCCTGTGAAGCCTGCTCGGCCACCTCGCGCTTCTGCGCGATCATCTGATACTCGTGACGGCGCCTGAGTCGCAGACGATACAGGTATGCAGCCCAGTACAGCAGGATCGATGCCGCGATCGCGTAGCACATCAATGCCCACCAGCGCCGCCACCATGGCGCTTCGACGACAATCGCGATCTTCCGCGTCGCCGACCAGACACCATCGGCATTCGCGCCCTGCATGTCCAGGACATATCGCCCGGACGGCAGAGAAGAGAATACGCGCTCGCCGCGTTCACCCTGATCTACCCAATCGGGGTCGTATCCGTGCAGTCTGGATCGATAGCGATATGCCGCCGGATCGGCAAAGGACATCACCCGCGACACGATGCGCAGATCCCGATCGCCTGCTCGCATCACCGCATGGAGGCTGACATTGCCACGGCGGGAAAAGCGCACCGTATCTTCCCCTCGCCGCAGTTCGATCGCTTCTACGGCAAGCTCCGACACCTGCGGTACAGGCAATGGGCGATCCGGATCGAACACGACCACCCCTTCCTTGGAAATCGCGACGGCCGCTCCACCGGGTTTTCTTTTCAAGACGTCCAAGGTGAAATCGAGGCCGGGCAGTCCGTCTCTCAATCCGAACAAACGCGCACGGCGCTGCTTCGAATCGTAAAGAACAAGACCACGCACGGTATTCAACCAGATATTTCCCGTGGCCGTGACCAGAACGCTGCGCGCTTCGACTGCAGGCAACCCCTCCTCGGCACCTGCGCGCTCTCTCAATCTCAGTCTGGCGCCGTCCCACTCATAGCGCTCAAGACTCCCAAAACGCGCAACCCAAAGCTGGCTGGAGGATGCGAAATCAAGACTGTACACGTATTCGCCGGCAGGCAGCACGACGCGGACAAACCGATGCCCATCCCAACGCCGCAGATCTTTGCCATCGCTGTACCAGGGTGAACCGTCTGGCGAAAATCGAAGGTCGATAAAAGCCCCAGTTTCCCCACTTAAAGTTTCCTCTGGTGTAAATTCATCAATAAGAATCCCGTTTTCTGAAAAAAACAAAATCCCCCCGCCAAACAATGAAATCCAAATTTTTTCATAAGAATTGCAAGCTATTGCCTCGCCTCTATTAAAAGAGGACTTAAAGTCATATCTAAATATATTAGGATTATCTGAGGAAGAATTAAAAACAAAAACTTTTTTACTATCTAAAATTAAAACCATACCACTCTTACAAGCCCTGACTGCCACAGGATCTTTCACAGAAAAAATTTTTCTTTCATTCAAAAAAATACCTTTCCAGTTTTTTTTATATTTATAAATTCCATCAATAGCAAGCACCCATAACACTCCCTCTCCGTCAATATCTGCACCTACAATGTTTTTCCAATCTAAGAAATTTAGTTTCGAAGAAACAGAAAATCTGTAATCATTCGGCGGCAGATAAAGCAATCCTTGAGAGTTACTGGCAATCCATATCCCAGCCTCACGATCTTCGATGATAGCGCTAACCCCGCTATCAACACCGTACCCAGAATCTTCGTTCACAGTTAAAGGAAAACTCGAATTTCTTCGAAATAATCCGTAATAGCTACCCACCCAATGATTGCCATCCCGAGAACGTACTACAACTGCACGTCGAGATTTTTTCGGCGGCGCCCATGCAAGCGAGGCTCTCTCACCTGCAGGACTTACTAGAAAGAGCCCTCTTTCGGCGCCCACCCAGACCATTCCGTTAGACTCCGTCGACAATTTGAAGACTGGATCTCCACCAGTAGATTCCTCGTGAACAATCTCCGGTATTTTATTTGGATAGTTTGGCTCAACCCGCAACAGACCTTTATCAGTACCTACCAAAAGACTACCAGAAGGCAATACGGCTATAGCCACAGGAATTGAAATACCAAAAAAAGAACTCTCACCCTTCTCCGAGTGCAGTCGAACAACGACACCATCTAGCCCTATCGTGCAGAGATCTCCTGCATAGTTTCCTAGCCAAACCACCCCCTCTGGAGTGGATGTCATCGCCGTGATATCGATACCGCAGCGCTCAGCATCGCCGCGAAATTCGATCTTGCGCGGGACTCGGTGATCGGGATCGAGGACGCTCAGGGCGAACCATGTGGCTGCCCACAGCCGATCATGGGCATCCACGTGGATCAGTGTCACTTCATTGTCGGGCAATGACGCCGCATCGCCGACGATTCGCCGCCAGTGCTGGAACTTCGTGCCGTCGTAGCGGGCCAGGCCGTCGCCAGTCGCCACCCAGACATACCCCTGACGATCCAAGGCGAGATCGTTGATCGTCGAGGACAGCCCCTGTTCGGCGCCGAAATGGATGAATCTCGGCTCGCTAGGAAAGGTATCGCCCCCAGACGTCGCAGCCGACGCTTGGCGTGAAAACGACAGCAGCGCCCCTGCGCACACCAGTGCGATGACCGCGATCTTGCGCACGATATCCAGACCCACCATTCCCCCTCCCCTGACTCATGCGCCACGCGCCGTGGCGCAATGCTTCGTTTCGCGTCCGTGGGGGCATATCCTGCGTCATCCGCCTAGAATCCGGCAAACCCGCTCCGAGCCCGCCGCCATGCCGATCACCCAACCCCTGCGCTGCGCTGCGTTCACGGCTGTTTGCCTGATCGCAGGGGCCGCCGCTGGCGGCGAACTCCCGCACTATCGTCTCGACCCGGTCCATACCCGGGTGATGTTCGCGATCGACCACGCCGGGTTCTCGAAGGCCCTCGGCACGGTCTCCGGCAGCACAGGAAGCCTGTACTTCGACCCTGCCGACTGGCGCGGCGCCAAACTCCAGGCGTCTGTTCCACTGGCCCGGATTGATCTTGGCGATGCAGGGTGGAACAAAGCCACCCTGGCCGGCAACCTCTTGGATGTCGAGGTGCATCCGACCGCCGAATTCGTATCGTCGCGAGTCGAGCCGATCGCGCCGGATCGCGCCTCCGTCTACGGCACGCTGACACTGCACGGCATCTCGCGCGAAATCGTACTGGACGTAAAACTCAACGCCGCCAAGCGCCATCCGCTGCCGCCATTCCGGCGGACGGTCGGGTTTTCGGCCACGACCCTGCTCAGCCGCAAGGATTTCGGAATCGACGCCTGGCCCAGCGTCATCGGCGACGCGGTGGAGCTGCGGATCGAGGCGGAGGCCACCCGCAGCCGGATGGAAGGAGAACCCGACGCAACCGACCCCCTCGACGACGCCTTTTCTCCTGCGGATGCCGCCACTCCCGAGGCTGCGGCCACGATCACCACGGAACCCAAACCATGATCCTCAAGAACACCCACGACCGTTGGGGCGGCGTCAGCCAACTGCTGCATTGGGTGGTCGTCGCCCTCATTCTGGCGATGGCCTACCTCGGTTTGACCATGGGCGATCTGCCCAATGGGCCGGACAAGATCCAGACCTATGCACTTCACAAATCGATCGGCATCACCATCCTCGCACTCGTTGCGCTGCGGCTGCTGTGGCGCGCCTATGCCGGCACGCCGCACCCGGTCGAGGGGACGCCGCGCTGGCAGCAACGCATCGCCTCGTCCACCCACTTGGCGATCTATGCGCTGCTTTTCGCGATACCGCTCAGTGGTTGGGTGCTGAACTCTGCCGCAGGCTTTCCGCTGCAGTGGTTCCATCTGATCAATCTGCCGCATATCGTCGACAAGAACCACGACCTGCACGAACTGGCCGAAGATGCGCACGAAATCATGTTCTGGGCGCTGGCCCTGCTAGTCGCGGCGCATGCCGGTGCCGCTTTCTATCACCATCTTTTCCAGCGCGATGCCACGCTCGCGCGCATGCTGCCGAAAGGCTGGCTGCGCACCGGGGACCCCGTCATTGCCCCGCCCACTTCACAGGATTCGGACCATGCTGCATAAACTCACCCCGCTCGTCGTCGCCGGACTGCTGCTCTGCGGCAACGCCTTCGCCACCGATTACACCCAGGCGACAGGCTCAACCCTCGGCTTTTCTGGAAAGTATCAGGGCGAAGCGTTCAACGGACAGTTTCCGGGATTCGTCACCGCACTGTCGTTCGATCCGGCCAAACTGGCCGGCGCAAAACTCGACGTCACCATCCCACTGGCCACCGCCACCACTCGCAACGCCGACTACGACGGTGAGCTCCGCGGCGCCTCGTTCTTCAACAGCAAGAAATTCCCTCAGGCGCGCTACAGCGCGACCAGATTCCGCGCGCTCGGCGGCAACAGATATGCCGCTGACGGCACCCTGAGTCTGCGCGGGCTGAGTAAACCGGTCACCCTCACCTTCACCTGGACGCCGGGCGCAAAACCGGTGCTCGCCGGCACGGCCGTGGTGAAACGTCTGGACTTCGGCGTCGGCACTGGCGACTGGGCCGACATCAGCGTGATTCCGAACGACATCAAGGTGAGCACTAAAGTCCTGCTGCAGCCGAAATAGTTCCGACCCACCCTGCGATCAAGCCGGAGGACGTCAGGTTTCCTGGTTTCTTGGTCGGGAGCCGCTCGAATCCAACCGATAATTCGGTACAAGCCACGCCACGAGAAGGAGCATCACAATGGTTGACCGTATTGATCCCGATTCGCTCGAAAACTTCAAAAAAGGAATCCCCGGGGATTCCTACCTCGGCATTCTCGTCAACAATCCGGCGACCGGGGACAACGCCATCCATCTGGCCTTGGCGCAGAGGCTGGATGGCATGGAGATTGATCGCGAACGTTACAGCAGAATCGGAGGCGACATCCGGGATCCGCTACCCGGCGCAGGTGGTCATGGGCAGCTCTCCAATTGGGCCGGCGTCAATGCCGTTCAACTGGGTGCCGGCGTTGCGGCCGGTGATGCGCGCGGTTTTTCGATCGAGAAAATCGACGACACATCGTTCAGGATCGGCACCTACCGCTCCGGGCTCAATGGACAGGACGACCCGGCTGCCCAGGCCCGCCCCGGTTTCGCCCGGGGAACCGGAAACGAACTGCGCACATTGAATGAGGCGTCCGTGATGAGCGTGCTGACACCATTATTGGTCAGGGAGCTGCATCAACCCTCACCGGACGGTCGAGAGCGCAGCAAAAGCATGTAACCAGCACGAAAAGCCAGCCCATTCGCCAAGCCGGAAGGCCGCAAACGCACAGATTCGGTGCAGGCACGCGCTTGCATGGATTGACCTGACGGCAGGAACAAGATTTGCATCGCCTTGGAACCAGAGCGATTCATTGCATCCACGCCTCAGTGCGTCGACGAAGATTCCGACGGCAATGGACGCAAGCGATACACGAGCGCGCCGAGCAGATCGCCGGCGCGTTCCTTCTTGTGGCAGCCAAGACACTCGCTGCCGGCGCGGATCGGGCCGGTCACACGCAGGCCCGCCTCTTCTTTACGGACGACCAACCGTTCCCCCGCCTGCAGCGCAGCGACTGCATCCTGTTCTTCCTGCGTGAGTAGCCGCCCGTCCCGGCGCGACACTCCGGGCAGATCTTCTTCGAGATGCCGGAAGCCCTGGAATGGCGACGAGAACGCGACCGGCACCGTATGTTTGGCGATGCCGATGAGCTGCAGATCCTCCACCCAGAGTGGGGGTTCATCCTGTGTACGATAGCGCTGCATCACCCGCATCATCGGAGTGATGCGCATCTTGCCGAATCCCTCGGTCTCGATGAATGCCAGAACGAAATCGTCGTGCATCCGCAACAACTCGCGTGGCGGGCTGTCACGCGCCACAGCAGATGACCATCCCACCACGGCCACGGTGATCATGACCAGCACCGCGATCGCGATTCCCGCCGGAGCCCTTCGGCCAGGTCGACTCATCAGATTCCGCTCCTCAGATCGGCTGGGCAACGCTAACACAGCTTCAGGGGGCGTTCTGGACAGCCACCATGGACATTCAATCGAGCGTCGGCAGCGACCCTGCCTGCAACGCGACCACTTCAGACACGTCAAAAGGCCAGTCCAACTCTGTGCCGCTGGTGCCATCTCTCAGCACGGGGACCCGGGCCCCATACCGCGCTTCGAGGGCCTGCTCATCGTCGATGAAGACACTGTCGAACTCCGGAAGACGCGCCTCGGCCAACACCTCCATGGCCAGATCGCAGAGATGACAGTCATCGCGCTGGAAAAGGACGAATCGAGGAAGAGTCGGGACCATACGCCAGCGTCGCTGCTGCGGGGGCAATGCAGCATAGAATACGGCTTCCACAACAGAAGGGGGGCTGTCCATGTCATTTGCGCTCGTGAGCTATTCCGTCCGTGACTACGCACGCTGGCGTGCCGTATTTGATGCCGACACCGTTGTCCAGCGTCGCGCAGGCGTCTTTGTCCGTTATGTGCTGAACAACGTGAAGAACGAAAACAAGGTGACCCTCGTCGTGCAAGTCAGGAGCCGTCGCGAAGCCATCGCTCTTTCATGCCGGAAGGAGCTTCCGGAGTTGATCGAGAAAGCCGGCCTGCTGTGCGAAACCGTCAAGTTCAAGTGGTTGAGCGAACAATAAATGGCTGTCAGCACCTTCGACCTGTTCAAGATCGGCATCGGTCCGAGTTCGTCGCATACGGTCGGGCCGATGCGGGCCGCATGCCGGTTCGTGCATCGCTGGCTGGAAGAAGGTGGCGACCTCGCCCGCACGGCGCGTGTGCGGGTCGAGGTGTTCGGCTCGCTCGCGCTCACCGGTCGCGGCCACGGCACCGACAAGGCGCTGCTGATGGGCCTGGAAGGCCATTGGCCCAACGAGATCGATCCCGACCTCATTCCAGCATCGCTTGCCCGTATCCGCAGCGAGAAAAAGCTGCTGCTGCTCGGCAAGCACGAGATCGAATTCGACGAGAAGCGCGATCTGATCATGAACAAGCGCCAGAAGCTGCCGTTCCACACCAACGGCATGCGCTTCAGCGCTTACGATGCCGCCGGGTCGGAAATCGCCACGCGCGACTACTATTCGGTCGGCGGCGGCTTCGTGGTCAATCAGGACGAAGCCGCCGAAGACCGGATCGTCGCCGACACCACCGAGCTGCGTCATCCGTTCAACAGCGGCGCCGCGCTGCTCGCGCAGTGCGAGCGCACCGGGCTGAGCATCGCTACCCTGATGTTCGAGAACGAGCGCAACTGGCGCAGCGACGACGAGATCCGCGAAGGCCTGCGCGAACTGTGGAACGCTATGCAGGCCTGCGTGCAGCGCGGTATACGCGAAACCGGCACCTTGCCCGGTGGTCTGCACGTTGTGCGCCGCGCACCGAGCCTGCACGCGGAATTGGCTTCGAAACCTGAGGCCGGGATGCGCGATCCGCTGACCGTGCTCGACTGGGTGAATCTGTACGCGCTTGCGGTCAATGAGGAAAACGCCGCTGGCGGCCGCGTCGTCACCGCGCCAACCAACGGCGCCGCCGGCATCATTCCGTCGGTGCTGCACTACTACGACCGCTTCTGCCCGGGCGCCAACGAACAGGGCATGTTCGATTTCCTGCTGACCGCTTCTGCCATCGGCATCCTCTACAAGGAGAACGCCTCGATCAGTGGCGCCGAAGTCGGCTGTCAGGGCGAAGTCGGCGTCGCCTGTTCGATGGCCGCCGCAGGCCTCACTGCGGCGCTCGGCGGCACACCCGGGCAGATCGAAAACGCCGCAGAGATCGGCATGGAACACAACCTCGGACTGACCTGCGATCCGATCGGCGGCCTGGTACAGATCCCCTGCATCGAACGCAACGCGATGGGCGCAGTGAAAGCCATCAACGCATCGCGCATGGCACTGCGCGGCGATGGTCAGCACAAGGTCTCGCTAGACAAGGTGATCAAGACCATGCGCGATACCGGCCGCGACATGCAGGACAAGTACAAGGAAACGTCGCGCGGGGGGTTGGCGGTGAATGTGATCGAGTGCTGAGCGCAGCAACCCAAGAGCTCACTTCGGCAACAGGAATGCACCGATCCCATCGATGCTGAAGCGCACACCTGGCGCGATCAGGACCCGAACAGATTGCCGGAATCAAAACCACAGACAGGATGTCGCATTAACGGCACAAACGTGACATCGTTCGGAGAGAACGCATCGCATCGGGTTGAACATGAATCTCAATCGTTCATGCGCGAGTCAAGGCATTCTGTTCCCGACAATTTCCCAGGCAGGCTGAAACAGGACCGCACCGGAGTCGTGGCATGCACATATCTCCAAGGCATCGTCCAGCAATGCCGCTGCCGTCACTTCCGCGCCCGCGCCAGGCCCCTGGATCACCAGCGGCTGCCGCCGATAGCGATCCGACCAGATCGCGACCCGATTGTCGGTACCGGCGCCGCTGGCAAGCGGATGATCGGGATGCAGTGATTCGAGCCCGACACTGGCCTTGCCGTCTTCCAGCCGCGCGATGAAGCGCAGTTTCTCGCCACGTTTATAGGCGGCGGCGTACCGCTCGCGCATCGGGGCATCGAGCTGCGACAGCGCAGCGTCGAGATCGTTTCTGGACAGGGCCACCAGCGCTGACGGCACCAGCGATCCGACTTCGACCTCGTTGTTTTCCAAAGCGACGCCGGCAGCGCGCGAGAGAATCAGCAGCTTGCGGCGCACATCTTCGCCCGACAGATCGTCGCGCGGATCTGGTTCGGTGTAGCCGGCATCGCGCGCCTGACGCACGAAGCCCGAGAACGGGCGCAGGCCGTCATAGTGATTGAACAACCAGGCCAGCGACCCCGACAGCACGCCGGTAATCGAATGGATGCGGTCACCGCCATTCTGCAGCGCACGGATGGTTTTGAGCAGCGGCAGACCCGCACCGACAGTGGCGCTGTCGCCGTATTGACTCTTGCCGACGCTTTGCGCGTCGCGGATGGCGCGCCAGCGCGCCAACGAGGTGCCTTGCCCGAGCTTGCAGGCAGTGACCACATGAACGCCCTGCGCCAACCACTGCGCGTGACGCTCGGCAACGATCTCGCTGGCGGTGGCGTCGATCACGATACGCAGGCCGCGATCGCCGAGTATTCGATCCAGCGTATCGATACTGCTGTTGGATTTCCTGCCGACAGCTCCCGTCGGGCGCGATGCGTTCGTCTTTGCGACGATGGCGTCGAGCAGCCGCAATACCACCTCATCATCTGTGCGAAACCCAACTTCCCCCGGCGCTTCCCGCCATCCGCCACCGTCGGGAACGGGTATGAACGCAGTTCGCGAATTGGCGACATGGTTCAACGCGAGACGCGCGCCCAGCGGGGTGTCCCGCCATGCCGCAAGCCGCGCAAGCACCGCGCTGCCCACTGTACCGGTGCCAAGCAGCGCAATGCTGGGTGTCGTGGGGCGCGCCGCCCGGGGTGTGCGCGTCGCGACCGACGCAGCATTCATACTGCGACCTGTTTTCTGGCGTCGACGCTATCGAGTGCGCGATCCAGCGCAGCCGCAATATCGGCGACCAGGTCGTCAGCGTGTTCGATGCCCACCGACAGACGCAGCAGACCATCGCCGATGCCGGCAGCCGCGCGCGCCTCGGCCGACATCGCCGCATGGGTCATGGTCGCCGGGTGGGCGATCAGGCTTTCCACGCCGCCGAGCGATTCTGCGAGCGTGAAATAGTCCAGACCGTCGACGAAGGCACGCACCGCTTCCTCGCCGCCTTCGAGTTCAACACTCAGCATCGCACCGAAACCATGCTGCTGACGTGCGGCGAGCGAATGACCCGGATGCGAAGTGAGCCCCGGGTAATGCAGGGTGCGCACCGCCGGATGGTCTTTGAGCAGATCGACCAGCGCAGCGGTGTTTTCCTGATGCACGCGCAGGCGCGCATCCAGCGTGCGCAGGCCGCGCAGGGTGAGAAAACTGTCGAACGGCGCGCCTGTGATACCCAACGCGTTCGCCCACCACGTCAGTTGTGCGTGCTGTTCCGCGTCCTTCGCGATCACCGCGCCGCCGACCACGTCGCTGTGACCGTTGATGTATTTAGTCGTCGAATGCACCACGAAATCGGCGCCGAACGCGATCGGCGTCTGCAGCGCAGGCGAGAGGAACGTGTTGTCGACCACGGTCAACGCGCCCACAGCGTGCGCCGCCTCGATCACGAAGCGCAGATCGGTGATGCGCAGCAGCGGATTCGACGGGGTTTCGATCCACACCACCGCCGGCTTTTCCGCCAGCGTCTCGGCCAGCGCGCGCGGGTCGGTGAAATCGATGGTCGACAGTTCGAATGCGCCTTTGTTCGCCAGTGCATTGAACAGGCGCCAGCTGCCGCCGTAGGCATCGTGCGGCACCACCAGCCGCTGGCCCGGCTTCAGCAACGCATGCAGCAGCAGCGTGATTGCGGACATGCCGGTCGACGTGACCACCGCACCGGCGCCGCCCTCCAGTTCCGCCAACGCTTCAGCCAGAAGATCGCGGGTCGGGTTGCCGCTGCGCGTGTAGTCGTACTGGCGCTTTTCGCCGAAGCCGGCGAAGCTGAAATTCGACGACAGCACCAGCGGCGGGGTCACCGCGCCGAATGCGGTATCGCGGTCGATGCCGGCGCGCACCGCATTGGTGGCGGCGCGCGCGGCGCGGCGTTGGGGCCGATCGATCTTGCCGGCGCTCATGCCGCACCTCCGCTCACGTCCTGCAGCGTTCGTTCGAGGATATTGCCGATCTCCAGCGTTTCGGTCAGAAAGGCGTCGTGACCGAACTTCGAGCGCAGCACGCGGATCTCGCTGTGCGGCAGCGCTTCGGCCAGCGCGAACAGATCCTCCAGCGGCACCAGCCGGTCTTCGGCGATCGCGACCACCGTGGTCGGCACGGAGACGGTGCGCGGATCGATCGTGTGCAGATCGATGGATTCGGACAGGCGCAGAAAGGCGGTCGGCGAGGTGCGCGCGATCCAGGTCGCGGCACAGTGTTCGAGATAGTCCTCGGCGGCGACGCGAACGCGACCGTGCACGAGCGTTGGCCCGCCATCGAAGCGTTCGGCGAACTCGCCCGGCGTGCGATAGCTCAACATCGCCAACTGCCGCGCCAGCGCCAGCCCCTGCGAGGCATCGCACTGCAGTTGGCCCAGCGCGACCGCCTGACGCTGCAGCGCGCGCCAGGCGCTGGCATAGGGATGCGAGCGGTGCGCGCCACTGATCGCGACCAGCCTCCCTACGCGCTGCGGATAACGCGCGGCGAACTGCAGACCGACCATCGCACCGTAGGAGCTGCCGATGAGCGCGGCGACCCGGTCGATGCCGAGCGCATCGAGCACTGCCGCGATCGCATCGGCCTGATCCGCGCTGTCGATCACGACATCCAGACTGCCGTCGGCGCCGAGCCAATCGATCGCGAGCACGCGTACACGCCGTGTGTCGAGCCCGATGCCGCTCTGCACCTGCCACCAGCCGGCCTCGGGAAATGCTTCGCTGGCGACGACATGACGATGGGCCGAAATACCGCCGGCCGCCAACACCACCGGCGCATCGGCGGGGCCGACGAGTTCGTAGCCGATCTCGACGGCATGTTCGCCGGCATGGCGCAGCGTCAGCGTCGTGCGCAGCCGCCCGCGAATCGCGACCGGCGCGTCCGTGAAGGAAGTCTCGAAAAACTCAGGCGACGTTCGAAACGCGGCGGTGTGAAGTTCTGGATAAGCGGCGAAGGTCATGGCGGTCTCCGGGGCGATGGGGTCATCGAAGCTGCGGGGAACCGGAGGGCAGCTGCTGCGTACGGAAGAAGACTCGCCCGGGACGCGCAACCATCTTCACGGCGGACACAGGGTCCCCGCAGGAGTTGGCACCTTGTGGAGCGGGGCCCGCAGTGATAGCGGGTTCGCTCCATCAGGTTGCCCCGGCGTCTTTGGGCCTGTCCCTCAGCCGGTCTTGATGGATGACCGCAGCTTGCCCCAGCTTTTGAGTCATGTCAATCGCTTCATGCGGATAAAGCGATGTCTTTGTCGCATCCTGTCCGCCCGCCATTCGATTCAGCGATAATCCAGCCGATGCGCATTTTCCGTTCCTGGCCGCTGGCGGCCCTGCCCTTCCTCCTCACTCTGACTGCCTGGACAACTCAAGCCCTGGCGGAGGCCGGCGTACCGTCGCCGAGGGTGATCGCCGAAACCTACGTCTCTGCCGAGATCCCGGGAGAAGAACTCGATTCGCTCGCCAGTTGGCACAACCCCAATGGCACGAACTGGCTGATCGCGACCGCAAAATCAGGCAACCGGCTGGTGGTGTTCGATGCCGAAACGGGCGCACGTCTGCGCGACGTGGGCGCCAAGGGCGCGGACCCGGGCCAGTTCAAGCGGCCCAACGGGATTGCCGTATTCGGCAGCCGGTTGTTCGTGGTCGAACGCGACAATCGCCGCGTGCAGCTGTTCTCGCTGCCCGATTTCCGCCCGCTCGGCAGTTTCGGAGAGGGCGAGTTGCGTTCGCCATACGGCCTTTGGCTGAACCCCGCAGGCGACGACGCCATCGATGTTTACGTCACCGACAACTTCATGCTGGGCGAACGTTTCGACGTGGTGCCGCCTTTGGACCAGCTTGACCAGCGCGTGCGCCGGTATCGCATCCGCACTGCAGCGGACGGCGGTTTCACCGCAGAATCTGCGGGCAGCTTCGGCGACACAAGCGAGGCCAACGCGCTGCGCATCGTCGAATCCATCGCTGGCGACCCCGCGCGGGACCGGCTGTTGATCGCCGATGAATACCAGCCGAAATCGACGCTGCGCGAATACACCCTGAGCGGCCGGGCGACCGGGCGACAGATTCCCGAGGACATCTTCTCGTTCGAGGCAGAGGGCGTTTCGCTCTGGTCCTGCCGCCGCGGCAAGGGCTACTGGGTCGCGGTCGATCAACTCTCGCCGCTGACTGTCTTCCACTTCTTCGACCGCGCAACGCTGACACGGGTCGGCAGCATCACTGGACGCACTGTCGCCGCGACCGACGGCATCAGCTTGCGCGCCGCTCCGAGCAAGCGCTTCCCCAAGGGCGCGCTGTTCGCGGTCCATGCCGACAAAGCAGTGGCCGCCTTCGATCTGCGCAACATCGCAGCGGCACTGAAGCTCGACCGCAGTTGTCTCTGAGCCGAGCCATGCGCGCGATCGGAGTTCTGCTGCTGATCGCCTGCGCGGGTATCGGCGCAGCATCGACAGGCGATCTCTTCCGCTGGCCCGACGCGAAAAGCGTGCCGACCGATGCCGGCCACCCATCCGATGCCGGCCACCCATCGCGAAATATCGGCGCGCCGGGCACACAGGAACCAGGCACTGCTCCGGCCAGTGAACGCGAACCGGTCGCGAACCTGCGCTTCGAAACCCGCGACGACGCCATCGAAGCCTGGGTGGACAATCGTCTCTCCGGACCGATCGAAGTCGTACTGCGGCCGGTGCGCGGCGCAGTCTCGATCGCCGACCCACCGCTGCCCGCGCGGACAGTGGTGCCGCCACTGCAGCGCGCGCTGGTGAGCCGGCTCGGGCCGGAAACCACCGCAGAACTGCGCCTGGACGTGGTGCCGGGCGATCCCAATGCGCAACCGCGCGATGTCGAATACCTGTATCCGCTTCGCGATGCGCCGCTGCAGATCGAGCAGGGCTGGGGCGGTGTCTTCAGCCATCACGACGCCCAGAATCGATATGCGGTGGACTTCGCCGCCGACATCGGCACGCCGGTGATCGCCGCGCGTGCCGGCACGGTGATGGAAGTGGAAAGCGATTACGAGCGCACCGGGCTCAGCGCGCAGAGCGACGCTACCCGCGCCAACTTCGTGCGCATCGTCCACGATGACGGCACGATGGCGCTGTACGCGCATCTCAAGACTGCGGGTGTGCTGGTGCACGTGGGCCAACGCGTGCGCAAGGCGGAACTGATCGCCCTATCGGGCAACACGGGCTTCACTACCGGCCCGCATCTGCATTTTTCGGTGCAGGCCAATCGCGGCATGCAACTGCAGTCGATCCCGTTCCGCATGTTCGGGCCGCAGGGGATTCTGGGTTTCACCGAACCCAAGCCGGATCAACCAGACGCACCAAACCCCCTGTAGGAGCGACTTCAGTCGCGAAGCTTTTTGCATTGCAGCAGGTGTGTTTCGCGACTGAAGTCGCTCCTACAGGGGGTGTCGCATCCACACCGGTTTCAGCTTCGCGATACGCGCGAACGCCGGACAGTCCTGCCGATGCGCCCCCGGCAGATAGCCGAGGCTCATCAGGAATTCGCCGACAATTTCGCCTCCAGTGAAACGAAACCGCTGTTTGAACAACTTCACCCATGACGCTTTGTCGCGCAGCGCGTCTTCGAACGAGGCATGCGCATCCAGCCACTGCGCGAAACCGCCGTGGGAATCGCGCAGTCCGCGAATCACTTGGGCATTGTGGATCGCGGCTTCCACCTTCAGGCGATTGCGGATGATTCCCGGATCCGCCAGCAGCCGTGCACGATCGGATTCTTCGTAGGCGGCGACGGTGTCGACATCGAATCCGTCGTAGGCGCGCCTAAAGCCCTCGCGTTTCCTGAGGATGGTTTCCCAGCTCAGCCCCGCCTGATTGATCTCCAGAATCAGTCGCTCGAACAGCGCCGCCTCGTCGCGCTGGGGCACGCCATATTCGCGATCATGGTAGGGACCATGCACGGGGTGGCCGGGGGCGAAATCGCAATAGGTCGACATCGCAACAGGATAGCGCGCCGTCCTGCCACAGGCTGTCAGCAGCCCGCCGCCCGTATAATTCGCCCCCTCCCTGCCGCTTTCCGGCGCCCTGGCGCCGACTCCCCATGTCCGATGTCTCCACCGAAGCCGCGCGCCGGCGCACGTTCGCGATCATTTCGCACCCCGACGCCGGCAAGACCACGCTGACCGAAAAGCTGTTGCTGTTCGGCGGCGCGATCCAGATGGCCGGCTCGGTCAAGGGTCGCAAGGCCGCCCGCCACGCCACGTCCGACTGGATGGCGCTGGAAAAAGAGCGCGGCATCTCGGTGACCTCGTCGGTGATGCAGTTCCCCTACGAGGGCCGCATCGTCAATCTGCTCGACACGCCCGGCCACGCCGACTTCGGCGAAGACACCTACCGCGTGCTCACCGCAGTGGACTCGGCGCTGATGGTGATCGACGTCGCCAAGGGCGTCGAAGAGCGCACCATCAAACTGATGGAAGTCTGCCGCCTGCGCGACACGCCGATCATGACTTTCATCAACAAGCTGGACCGCGAGGGCAAGAATCCGATCGATCTGCTCGACGAAGTGGAGTCGGTATTGGGCATCCAGTGCGCGCCAATCACCTGGCCGATCGGCATGGGCCAGCGACTGAAGGGCGTGGTGCATCTGCTCAGCGGCGAAGTGCATCTTTACGAAACCGGGCGCAATTTCACCCGTCAGGATTCGACGATTTTCGCGTCGATCGATGATCCGGCGCTGGAAGCGCGCATCGGCGCTGAGATGCTGCGCGAAGTGCGCGAGGAACTGGAGCTGGTGGAAGGCGCGTCGCATCCGTTCGATAAAGCCGCTTATCTCGCAGGCAAACAGACGCCCGTCTCCTTCGGCTCCGCAGTGAACAACTTCGGTGTGCAGCTGTTGCTGGACTTTTTCGTCGAGCACGCGCCGTCGCCGAAAGCGCGCGCCACCACCGGACGCGCCGTGCAACCGGACGAAGACAAACTCACCGGCTTCGTGTTCAAGATCCAGGCGAACATGGATCCACAGCATCGCGATCGTGTCGCATTCATGCGCATCTGCTCCGGCCAGTTCAGCGCCGGCATGAAAACCCTGCACGTGCGTACCGGCAAGGACATGAAGCTCGCGAACGCGCTGACCTTCATGGCCAGCGATCGCGAAATCGCCGAAACCGCATGGCCGGGCGATGTGATCGGCATCCACAATCACGGCACGATCTCGATCGGCGACAGCTTCACCGAAGGCGAGAACCTCAGTTTCACCGGCATTCCGAACTTCGCGCCCGAACTGTTTCGCCGCGCACGCCTGCGCGACCCGCTCAAGCTCAAGCAGTTGCAGAAAGGCCTCGCGCAGTTGTCCGAGGAAGGCGCTACCCAGTTCTTCCGCCCACTGATGAGCAACGACCTGATTCTCGGCGCGGTCGGCGTGCTGCAGTTCGACGTGGTCGCGTACCGGCTGAAGGACGAATACGGCGTCGACGCCTCGTTCGAGCAGGTGCAGGTCGCGACCGCGCGCTGGATCCGCTGCGACGACACGAAGAAGCTAGAAGAGTTCCGCGACAAGAACGCGATGAACCTCGCGGTCGACGCCGCCGGGCAGCTGGTCTATCTGGCGCCGACGCGGGTGAACCTGCAGCTCGCTCAGGAACGCGCCCCAGCGGTGACGTTCATGGCCACGCGCGAGCATGCGCACGCGGTATCGATCGACTGACCGCATGCGTTCCGCATTCTCCAAATGGTGGCGCTACCTGCTCGGCAAGCGCGGCGAGTTGGCGCAGATGGACCACAAGGATGCATACATGGCGAAAGTCGTCATGGACATCCACCGCAAGCGCAGCGGCAAACGGCTGACGCGGGTGCCGCTCTCGCAGCTCGAACCGATCCATCGCATCGACCGCGAATCGGCGCTGCGCACCACGCAAGAGCGCGCAGAAGCCCTGCGCACGCATCGCGATGCACTGCTGACAAGAAAAGTATTGGACAGCGAAGCACTGCAGACCATCATTCCGTCGGTCTCGCAGATCAAGGTCGTGCAGGATGGCGCACGTTGGCTGGCCTTTGAAGGCAACGGCAGACTGTATGCGATGCGTGAAGTCTTTGCTGCCGACGATGGCATGCAGGTGGAAGTCGAGGAATATCTGTTCGAGGATGCGCGCAGCCTGCAACGCCGGCTGCGACGCGTGCGGAAGCTCAATCGGCTGGAGTGACCGATCAGGTCTTGGCGGTCACGCGCTGCAACCATTCCGGCGCCGGCTGGCCGACATCGAAATACTCGAAGATCAGATGGATGCGGTCGGCGTCGCCGTCGTTCTTCACCGCGTGCACGCCCATGTTGTTGACCTCGGCGGCCTCGCCCTCGGGCAAGTGATAGCCCACGCCATCGACGAAGAACGTCACCTTGTCGTTCGTCAGCAAGGGCACATGGATCTTGTGCGGCCACTTCGCGGCGGCGTTGGCATCGCGATGCGGTTTGATTTCGCCGCCAGCGCCCATCCGCGCCAGCATCACTCTCGGAAATTGCCCGTGTGCATAAGCGTACGGCGCCACCGCCGCATGCATCACCGGTTCCAGCATCGCGCGCCACTCTGCCCATGCCGGGCGATCGTGCGAGGCACGCCAGTCGCGCACACTGTCGACGAAGCGGAACACGATATGCCGGGTCTTGTCCAAGGCCTCGAAGCGGTTCGGCTTGTCGGCGTTCTCCGCGTTCCATACCGGCTCCGGGATCGCCAGCACAGCGGCTTTCAGCGCGACGATATCGACCGCACCGAGGCGGCGGATCGTGGCGGTCTTGCGGGGGTTGGCGTAAGGGTCGTGACTCATCGCAGGCCTCGCATCAGAAGCTGTAGCCGAAGAGCTCAAGATCGCGGCGGTACAGCTCGGTCACGCCATCGATCAGGGCCTGATCGTAATACTGCCGGTAGTCGCCGCGCTTGGAACTGTTGACCTTGTCCAAGGCGCGACCGGGGATCCCGATCTTCGCGCAGACAGCGTCGTAGTCGTCCTGCATGCGTTCGACCCGGCCGATGAAGTCCATCTCCAGCGCATCGGCGGCATCGACCAGCAGCGTGTACTGCGGCTGGAAATGCACGTGATCCACCGGCCGCGCTTCGAACAGGATTTTCCGCATCGTGCCCTGCGGGTCGCGCTCGAAGGCCCCGTGCTGCCGGGTCATGAACGCGCAGTACGAGACGAAACGGTCGAACGGATTGCGCACGAAGCTGAACTTGAAATAGCCGCTGCAGACATCGTCGCCGAGATACGGCCGCACCTGGCGCACGCTGAGATGGCCGTGACGGATCTGGGCGAGGTCATCGAACGGAAACCGTTTGTTCACGAACAGACCGACCTGCTCGATATCGTCGGGACCGAGATGCTCGCGCAGCGCCTGGCGCACCGAATGGGTGCCGGTTTTGGGCATCGCGACAAAAATAAAGCGGTGCAGATGAGAAACGATCATGGGCGAACCGGGTGCTGTTCGCGCATGATCTCACAGCCTGCAGGCGTCCCGCCCGGGTTGGCCCATGGCTGTGGAATGTTTGCTCCAGGCAAACCGGAGATCGTCGGCGGATGAGCAGAATCGATATCGATCGCGAGGAGTCTCCCCGCGAGGAGCTGGCCAGCGCCCTCACCCACGGCGTCGGCGCCGCCGCCGCACTCGCAGGCGGTGCGGTGCTGATCACCCTGGCAGCTCTGTACGGCGACGGCTGGCAGCTGAGCGCGGCGATCGTCTTCGGCATCACCCTGCTGCTGCTCTACGTCGCCTCGACCCTGTACCACGCGATCCAGCACCCGGTGATGAAGGGACGAATGAAGGTCTTCGACCACTGCGCGATCTATCTGCTGATCGCCGGTACGTATACCCCGTTCACCCTGATCAGCCTGCGCGACACGGTGGGGTGGTGGCTATTCGCCGTGATCTGGGCGCTGGCCTTCTTCGGAGTGATCTTCAAACTGTTCTACACCGGCCGATTCCAGCTGATCTCCACACTTGTCTACATCGCCATGGGCTGGCTGATCGTGGTCGCCGCCAAACCCGCCATGAAAGCGCTCGACCCATGGACCTTCGGCTGGCTGCTCGGTGGGGGCGTGGCCTACACCCTCGGCACATTCTTCTATCACCGGCCGAAGATGCAGTATTCGCACGCTGTCTGGCACATGTTCGTGATCGCCGGCAGCGTCTGCCACTACATCGCGGTCATGGCGCAGGTGGTGTCGCAGCGCTGAGTCCTCGCGTGTTTGCAGGGGCGACGGAAGCCGCGATGCTTTTCCAGTCTTCGCAATCCGACATGGAATCAAAGCAATGACGTTGGATCGGCTTCATGGCATCCACTGCGACACGCCTTTGGTCACGCGAGAATTGTCGAAGCAGAATCAGAGGAAAGAAAACCTGCTTTGGTCATTTTATCGAAGCGTCATTCGGCAGGCATGACGGGTAGCAGCCGTCTCGGCAAAGACGCGTCCTGGACACTGTTCACCACGCTGCCTCCTACTGCCTAACTCGCGATGTACCGCTGCAACTGATCCAACTCCTGCTGCTGATCCTCGATCACCGCCTTCACCAGATCGCCGATCGACACGATCCCCACGACATCGTCGCCGTCCATCACCGGCAGATGCCGGATGCGACGTTCGGTCATCCATTGCATGCACTTGTCGGAAGAATCGAGCAGCGTCGCCGTGATCACATCGTCGCTCATGATGTCGCGCACTGGCGTATCGGCCGAACTGCGTCCGTGGAGCACGACTTTGCGGGCGTAATCGCGTTCCGAGAGGATGCCGACCAGACGTCGGCCATCCATCACCAATACCGCGCCGATGCCGTGCTCGGCCATCAGCTGCAGGGCATCGAGGACCGGCGCGTCAGGGGCGATGGCGTGGGTCGATGGGCTCTTCGCTTCCAACAGCTGACGGACGGTACGCATGGTGCGAGTCTCCTTCAGGGCCTATGTCGCCCAAGGATACGCCCGCCGCAGGCCGCCAGCGATCCACCAGATACAGCGGGCGCTGCTTGGATTCCTCGTACAGCCGGCCGAGGTATTCGCCGATCACCCCAAGCGCCATCAGCTGCGCCCCACCCAGCAGCAGGATCACGGTCATCATGGTCGGCCAACCGGCGACCGGGTCGCCCCAGAGCATCGCTTTGATCACGATCCAGAGCGCATAGACGAAGGCGAGCATCGCAGTCAGCACACCGAGATAGGTCGCCACCCGAAGCGGCGCGGTGGAAAAACTGGTCACGCCTTCCAGCGCGAAATTCCACAGCCGCCACAGGTTGAACTTGCTGCGCCCGGCCACCCGCGCCTGGCGATGATAGGAAATGGCGACCTGCTCGAAGCCGACCCAGCCGAACAGGCCCTTCATGAAACGATGGCGTTCGCGCAGCTGACGCAGGGCGTCCAGCGCGCGCGGGGACAACAGCCGGAAGTCGCCGGTATCTGTTGGAATGGGGGTTTTCGACAGCCGCTGCATCACCCGGTAAAAACCATGGGCGGTAGCGCGCTTGAGCCAACCCTCGCCGTCGCGTTCGGTGCGGGTGCCGTGGACATCGTCGTAGCCCTCGCGCCATTTCGCCACGAACTGCGGAACCAGCTCCGGCGGATCCTGGCCGTCGGCGTCGAGGATGATCGCGGCGCCGGTGTGGATCCGGTCGAGGCCGGCGGTGAGCGCCGCCTCCTTGCCGAAGTTGCGGCTGAGCCGTAACAGCGAGACGCGCGCGTCGGCGGCTGCGATGTCGCCGAGCACCGCCCAGGTGCGGTCGCGGCTGCCGTCATCGATATAGAGGACATGACCTTCGATGCCGTCGCCCGCCAGCCCGTCGAGCACGGCGGCGATGCGCGGGTGCAGGAACGGCAGGGATTCGGCCTCGTTGAAGGCGGCGACGACAACGGTCAGACGTTCGGTAGTCATATATAGGTAGAGTACCTGCGGAAACCGTCAGTCGAATTTGAGGTAGGCCGGCCCGCCCAGGGCACGCATCTGGCGCTCGATCGACCGGCTGCGGCGCTGCACATAGGGGCCAGGCTTCGCGACGCTGTATTTCCGCGGGCTGGGCAACACTGCGGCGAGGCGAGCGGCTTCGGATGCGGTGAGTCTGGACGCGTCCTTGCGGTAGTACTGGCGTGCGGCGGCCTGGGCGCCGTAGACGCCGTCGCCGTATTCGATCACGTTGGCATAGACCTCGATGATGCGTCGCTTCGGCCACATCGCTTCGATCAGCACGGTGTACCAGACCTCCAGGCCCTTGCGCACCCAACTGCGGCCCCGCCAGAGGAACAGATTCTTCGCCAGTTGCTGGCTGATAGTGCTGGCACCGCGTACCTTGCGGCCCTTGGCGTTGTGGGCGCGGGCCTTTTCGATCGCCTTGAAGTCGAAGCCGCTGTGGGTCGGGAAGTTCTGGTCCTCGGCGGCGACCAGCGCGAGCGGCAGCTGCTTCGAGATCTGGCCGGCGTCTCGCCAGTCGTAGGCGAGGGCGAAACTGCGGTCGCCCTCGCTCCAGGCCTCGATATGGCGCCCGACCATGAACGCAGTCAGCGGCGGGTCGACGAAACGCAGGACCGCAACCTGCAATACCGTCGTCGCCACGAACAAGAGCGGCAGCCGCAGAAAGAGCCAACGCAGCCAGCGGCGGCGTTTCGGCGGGCCTGATCCCAGTCGGCCTGATCCCCGCGCTGCGGTCGGATTTGAATCTTCGCCGTTCTGCCCCATCTTTTGCCGTCTCCCCCGTCGTCGCGGCATTATCCGCGAAGCGGCGCCGTCCATACGCCACTCATTCCACGCCAGAGCACAACACCGAAATGACCGCCCAGACCTCGAACGACCGACTTACCCGCTTCCTGCTGGAACAGTCAGGCGTGCGCGGCGTCCATGTCCGCTTGGACGACACTTGGGCGCAGATCCTCAGCCGCGCCGACTATCCGCCCGATGTGGCCGAACTGTTGGGCGAAGCGGTCGCGGCCTCGGCGCTGTTCACCGGCCACATCAAGGTGGACGGTCGACTGTCCGTACAGCTCCGGGGCCAGGGCGCGTTGCGCACCCTCTTCGCCGAATGCACGGGGGCAGGCACCCTGCGCGCCATCGCCACATTGGCCGAAGGCGAACTGCCGACCGCGCACACGCTGCACTCTCTCGGACCCGACGCCCTGCTCGCCATCACCATCGAGAATCCGGGCGCGCGCAGTCAGGACCCGTCCCGATACCAAGGGCTGGTGGCTCTGGAGGCCGATACGCTGTCGGCCGTATTCGAAGGCTATTTCCGCCAATCGGAACAGCTTCCGACGCGACTGTTGCTCGCAGCCCGCAGCGACCGGATCTGCGGGTTGATGCTGCAGAAGCTGCCCGGCGATACCGGCGACCTCGACGGCTGGGAACGGGCCAGTGCCCTGTTCGACACTCTCCTGGCCCCGGAACTGGTGGAAACCCCAGCCGAAACTCTGCTCTATCGGCTGTTCAACGAAGATGGTGTAAGCCTGTTGGGCGAGAAACCGCTCCGGTTCGCCTGCTCCTGCTCGCGGGAGCGGGTCTCGGCAATGCTGGAGTCCCTGGGCGAGGAAGAGGCCAGGGCCGCCGCCGACGGCAACGACGGGGTGGCGGAAATCCGCTGCGAATTCTGCGGTGAGACCTATCGCTACTCGAGCTCCGAGGTCGGCAATCTGTTCGCCACGCGGCCCGCCCAATGGGACAGCCCGGGCCGGCTCCAATGACCAGCCTTGCAGGTCTTGTCACGGTTTTGGCGCACCAGGGCGATTGTTAAAGAACCATAAATCTGATAGCCTGAAATCCAATGGACTCCAAGGAACTCGGCCGCAACCCTGCGGTCTGACGCAGACCATGCACACCCGCTTCCGCACATTGCCGCTCCTGTTGTCGCTCGCCCTCGGCGCGGCCAGCACCGCGCATGCGCAATCCAAAGCGGGCCACGATCGCGTAGAGCTGCCCATCTGGAACAAATCCAGCGGCCAATTCGAAGGCATCGTGGTGCTGGAACCTGCGGACAACGCCAAATCCCGTACGCTCGCACGCTTCGGGGTCCGCCATCTCGACACTATTTTCGGACTCAACGCGGGCGATTCGCTGGGACTGGTGTGCGACCGCAAGCAGGGTCTGACGAGTGCGTTGAACAATCTCGCCGACAACTGCGTACTGGCCTCCTTCCCCGCAGACTCTCACCGTACCGGCGCAGCTGCGGTCTTCCAGCGCAATGGCACCCAGATCGGCATCGGTGGCGGCAACAGCCGAACCACCATGCCGGCATGGCTGGCTCCGGGCTCGGGCGGAAACGGCCGGATCGATGTCAACGACCTCACCATCTTCAGTCAGAAGACCCTGCCACGCGAAGGCTACGTCTCCATCGCCGGCACCGTCGCCAAGGCTCGCCTGCAGACCCCAGCCGAAATCCCCGGCTTCAGCGACCGCTGGACCTCACGACAACTCAATGTTGGCGGCGGCATCGGTGCATTCGGCGTCAATGTAATCGGCGAGGTGGTCGACACCCCGGGACGCGACCAGTGGGGAAGCCTCGGTCTTGGCCTCAGCTGGCGAACCCCATGGAGCGGACAGCTCACGGTGGGCGCCGACAATCTGGTGACACGGGGCAAGAACCCCTTCGTGCCGAATGCCATCCAAGGTGAAGACGAGGGCGCTGTACCCTACGTCCGGTACGAGCAGGATCTGTAAGCCTCCGGTTTCTCTCGGAATTTGCCGGCCATCCGGCCTTGGGTTAACGACACTTTAATTTTTCTCCGAGTGGGGCTACTATCGGGCCCGGCCTGACTTGTTTTGGCGTCTTTCTTGACGGCAGCGGGCAGGTTCCCATGGGAAACCCCAAGACTCACTTGGAGAGAGAGATGACTTTGAAGACCAACAAACTCCGCGACGCGATTTCCTTCGCGCTCGTGGGCACTACCGCCCTCGCGGGCACCGGCGTCGCGTTCGCGCAGGACACGCCGTCAGACGACGAACTCGATGTCGTCACCGTCACCGGCTCGCGCATTCCGCGCAGCTCCGAAGTGGAAGGCGCCTCCCCGGTGTTGACCATCGACCGCGCGGCCATCGAAGCCACCGGTCTGACCTCGGTCGGCGACATTCTGTTCAACATCACCGCCAGCGACGGCGGCGCGTTGCGCAACGTCACCACCAGCACCAACGGCAGCGACGGCACCCAGAACATCTCGCTGCGCGGCCTCGGCGCCACCCGCACCCTGGTGCTGGTCAATGGCCGTCGCTGGGTCACCGCAGGCATCACCAATCAGGCGCTCGTCGACCTGAACTCGATTCCGATTTCGGTCATCGAGCGCATCGAAGTACTGAAGGACGGCGCCTCGGCGATCTACGGCTCCGACGCGATCGCGGGCGTGGTCAACGTCATCACCCGCAAGAATTTCGACGGTGCGGAAGCGAACGTCTACCTGGGCGCGTACACCAAGGGCGACGGCTTCCAGCAGTCCTACGACTTCACCGTCGGTTCGAACGGCGACCGTTGGAACGCGGTGGTGAGTCTGGCGTATCAGGATCAGGAACCGATCTACGCCGGCGACCGCGAAATCTCCTCGGTGCCGAGCTTCGGCGGCGGCGACCTCGCTTCCGGCGGCCTGTTCGGTTCGGGCAGCAACGCCGGCGGCAACTTCACCCGCTGCGCCACGGCCCTCGCCCCGACCTCGACCGGTTTCCGCACCTGCACCCCGGTGGCCGGTGGTCCGTTCACCCTGAACCAGGGCGACGATGGCCGTCAGGCGACCGATTTCCGCCGGTTCGTCAGCTACCGTTTCGACGGTTCGGGCGGATCCGACCGCTACAACTTCGCGCCGGTCAACTATCTGTTGCAGCCGATCTCGCGCTTCAACATCTACGGTCAGGCGTCGCTGCGTCTCACCGACCGCATCAACGCGAATGCGCAGGCGGTCTACGTCAAGCGCGATTCGAACCAGCAGCTCGCCGAAGTGCCGTTGACCATGGACACCCGCGGTCTGAGCGGCCCGCAGTGGGCGTTCGCGCCGACCGCCGGCAACGTGTTCAACCCGTTCGGCCAGGATCTGCGTGGCGCGAACTTCCGTTCGATCGCCGTCGGTCCGCGCAAGCCGTACTACGACAACGACAACACCGCGATCACGCTGTCGCTGGACGGCTCGTTCGATCTGGCCGGCCGCGACATGTACTGGGACGCTGGTTATTCGTTCCTCAACTCGCGCTTCAGCGTCCGCGGCGAGAACTACATCAATCTGTTCAACCTGCGTCGTGCCGTCGGCGACTCGCGGCGCAACCCGGTCACGGGTGCGCTTGAGTGTCTGGACGGTGCCGGTGCGGTCATCGCTGGCTGCGTGCCGTACAACGTCTTCGGCGGTCCGGATCTCGGTCTGGCGGCGGGCGTGATCTCGCAATCCGAATACGATGCGATGAACCGCTATATCAGCTACACCCAGAACTCGTCGCAGGAGATGACCACGAAGGATTACTTCGCGAATCTCTCCGGTTCGATCATCGACCTGCCGGCCGGCCCGCTGGGCTTCGCCATCGGTCTGGAGCATCGTCGCACCGTGTTCAACGATTCGCCCGACGCGCTGGTTGCCGGCGGCGGTTCGTCCGACAACTTCTCCGAGCCCACCAGCGGCGCGGTGAACGTCGACGAAATCTACGCCGAGTTGAACGTGCCGATTCTGGCCGACATCCCGGGCTTCAAGCTGCTGGAAATCAACCTGGCCGCACGCAAGTCCGACTATGAGACCAACGGCATCTTCGGCGGCCGGGCCATCAGCCCGGATCTCGGTGGCGACACCTCGAAGAAGATCGGCCTGAAGTGGCAGGTGTTCGACGACCTGCTGCTGCGCGGCACTTTCTCCGAATCGTTCCGCGCCCCGGACGTGCTCGATCTGTACGCGGGCGGCGGCGAAAGCTTCCCGAACGCGATCGACCCCTGCAACACGGCAAACTACAACCTCATCACCACTGATCGCACGCTCTGCGGCGCCCAGGGCGTTCCGGTGGGCGGCGTAGTGCAGGCCAACTCGCAGATCCGTTCGCTGCAGGGCGGCAACCCGGGCCTGCAACCGGAGTTCGGCGAAACCAAGAGCTTCGGCGTGGTCTACAGCCCGAGTTGGGCGCCGGGCCTGAACTTCGCCCTCGACTGGTACAACATCTCGCTTGAAGACGTGATCTCGTTCCGCACCTCGCAGTCGATCCTGAATTCGTGCTACCGCACGCCAGGCTCGACCGGCGCTGCGGACGATCCGGCCCAGCGCGCGCTGTTCTGCTCGTTCGTGGTTCGCGATTCGGCCGGCAATATCTCCGACCTGCGTCAGAGCCAGTTCAATCTGGCCGAAGGCGAAGTCGAGGGTTACGACTTCCAGGTCACCTATGCCATGCCGGAAACCGCATGGGGCAAGTTCACGTTCCAGTGGGACAACACCTACACCACCGAGAACACCCTGTTCGGCACCGTGGGCGAGTACGACGGCGAGCCGGCGTGGCGCCTGCGCTCGAACATCAGCACCGCGTGGCAGAAGGGTGACTGGAACGCCAACTGGGCGATCCGCTACTACTCCGCCATGGATGAGCTGTGCGACGGCGGCAACTACTTCGAGTACGGCATCACCCCGCAGGAACTGTGCAACCAGGACGTGTTCGATTCGAACGGCAACTTCCTGCGCTTCGAAAACCATATCGGCTCGCGCATCTATCATGACGTGCAGGTCGGTTGGAAAACCCCGTGGAACGGCAAGATCACTGCCGGTGCCCGCAACCTGTTCGGCAAGGAACCGCCGATCACCCGTGGCTCGTTCGCGCATTCGTTCGACGGCGCCTACGATCTTCCGGGCGGTGGCTTCTTCTACCTGCAGTACAACCAGAAGTTCTGATCGCTTCCGGTTCAGTGTCAACGCTTCAAGAAACGGCCCCCGAAAGGGGGCCGTTTTTCATGGCGTCCGGCCGAAAGCGCAGCGGGACTGCGACGGTCGTTCAATCGTCGCGACTGAACCAGGCGTTGAACGCGACCGTCGTGCGCTGCCCGGCTCCGCGAAACGGTGTGACGTAATGGCCGAGCCAGGAGGGGAAGAGCACCAGCTGCCCGGGCTTGAGCGTGAGTACGAAATTGCCGTGACTGAAAGGCCAGCGCAGGTGCCCGTTGGTGGGATCCAGAAAGGTGTTCGTCGCCATCTGCGGATGCGGAAACACGAGACAGCCGTTGTTCGAATATCCAGCGTCCGGCTCGCCGTCCGAGACGCAGTACACGCCCGACCAACTCGCCATCGGATGGTTGTGATAGCCGAAATAACCGCCGTCGCGGGTGACATGGAACCAGGTCTGGCTTGCGATGCGCAGACCCTGGGTGCCTTCGGCGAGATCCGGATTGATATTGCGCAGGAATTCACCCAACGACGCCCACACCCAGCCGCGCAGTGCGCGCACACAGGGCTCGTCGCGCGCGAAAAAATCGAACTCGCTTTCGAACAGGCCATCCGGCTGGTGGACGACCGGATCCGGGTTGCGATAGCCGGCTCCCTGCGCCTCCAGGGTCAGGATGACCTGCATCAGTTCCGGGTTCAGCGCGGCAGGATCGGGATGGTGGGTATCCGCCATCGGCACAGCGAAGGCGGGAAAAACATTGACGGTCATGCGTGTGGTCCCCCGGGAATGCGAACAGCGGCACCATAGCCCAGAGCACCCACGGCCGACACCGCTGGCGTCAAATTTTCACGACAAATGCGCAGGCGGACCGGATCCACCCCGGCATACGGGGTTCGCAGCAGGCGGATCAGATCAGGCCGTGCCCCGCCAGACGTTCGAGCATCGGCCCCAGATGCCGCTCATAGGCCCGCCAGAGTCCGCCGCGATTGGTCACGATGCCTTGACGCACCTGGTTCGAACTGGCGGTGGCGACCATGCCGGAATCGCGCCCGACCTGCAGCATGTCCGGCAGGAAATCGAAGCCGCAGTGCTCCGCGATCCGCCGCGCCTGGGTTTCGGGTTCGTTGACCATGGCGTCGTAATCGATATCGAACACCCGCTCGGACAAGGCCTCGCGCCAGTGGTCCATCAGCGTTCGATAGGCCTTGTAGTAGTCGGCCATCTCGATCTGATCGTAGGAGTACGCCGCTTCATGGGTGAACAGGGTGCGCAGATTGGAGAAGCAGGTGTCGGCCGCATCGCGGCGCATGTGCAGCAGTCGCGCACGCGGCAGGGCCTTGGCGATGGGGCCGAGCAGAATGAAATTCGGGTTCTGCTTTTCGGTGACGAACGCCCGGCCGCGACTGTAGGGACGCATGGCATCGAGAAACCCGCAGCCGATCGCCCCGTAATCGAAGCCTCGTGCGCGCTCGACGATGGTCTGGTCGGCGATGACCCGGCAGAAATGGTCGGCGGCGAAGCGCAACTGGGCGGAAAACGCATAGGTTTCGCCGGCATCGGCGACATCGGGGTGGCCGGAGAGGATGCGTTCGAGCAGCGTTGTGCCGCTGCGGTGCAGGCCGACGATGAAAATCGGCGTCAACGGGTCGTCAATGGTTTCGCCGCGCGCGAAATCGGCGTCGAAGGTCGTACGCAGGCTGTCGAACATCGCGACGGTCTGCGCATGATCGTAGGGCTGTTCGATTCGACGGGCGCGGCAACCGCGCACCAGAGCCTCCCAGGCGCCGTCATGGTCGCCGAGCGCATGCAGTTCGTTGTGCAGCGCGTAGGCGAGATGCCCCTCGTCCTTGACGGTAAGGCCGGGCTGGGCGAGCAAGTTCCGTAGGGTGTCGACGCGATGGCTGTCGGAGCCGATGTTCGCGACCCGCGACAGCACCGAATACACCGCCGCGAAGCCCGGGCGAATCCTGAGCGCTCGCTCGAACGCCGCAGCCGACTCCTCAGGGCGGCCGGCAAACATCAAGACCAGACCATGCATGTTGTGCGCTTCCGCGAGATCCGGCCGCAGCTTCAACGCATGTTCGATCCAGAGCAGTGTCTTCTCGTGATCGCCGGCGCTTGCGAAGAACGAGGCCAGATCGATCAGTTTGTCGGGCGGCAACTTTCCGGCCAAGCCGGTACGTTCGATGTAGCCCTGCATTTCCGGCAACGCCTCGAACCGCCGCAGGCGTCGCGCCACCGCCAGGCCGGCCATCGGGTGCACGTTGTCCAAACGCGCAGCCGCCAGGACGGCGTCGAAGGACGCGCGATAGGCATCGAGCTTTTCGCGCGCGGTGGACAGCTCCATCCACGCAGGCAGGAAACTGCGGTCGTGTCCGACGATGGCTTCATAGCAGGCGGCCGCTTGACGCCACTGCTGGAGCTGGGTGTGCCGCTGGCCCTGCTGCCAGAGCGCCTGCTGTTTATTCGATGACATGCGGGAAGTCTAAGCCAACGCTGATCGAGTCCGCATTGCTCGCTTGCACACGCGCAGGCGGAACGGCGAAACCCGCCCAAAGGGCGTGCGCGGGGCGCGAGGCAGCGAGTCATCAATCACATGAGCGATTGATTCGACGGCGCGGCAGCGGTTCGCCTACGTACCGAACGCGCGGCCTCTGCCCATCAGTCGGCCGATCCGCCGCCGAGTTCACTGAGGATGCGGGCCTGTTCCGCTTTCATCGCTGCGGGCATGCGCGGACCGTACTCGTCGAGGAAGTCGCCGATGCTGGCGAATTCGGCGCGCCATCCGGCGCGGTCGAACCCGAACAGTTTCTCGCGGGCCTCATCGCTGAGCGCGACGCCGTCGAGATTCAGATCCTCGATGCGGGGCAACGCGCCGATCGGCGTCTGCATGGCGCCGGCAGCGCCGTTCACGCGCGCGATCATCCATTCGATCACACGCAGATTGTCGCCGAAGCCCGGCCAGAGGAACTTGCCGTCATCGCCCTTGCGGAACCAGTTCACGTGGAAAATCTTCGGCAGATGGGCGACACCCCCGAACGACAGCCAATGCGCGAAATAGTCGGCGAAGTTGTAGCCGCAGAACGGCTTCATCGCCATCGGGTCGCGGCGCATCACGCCGACCGCGCCGGTAGCGGCGGCGGTGGTTTCCGAGCCCATCGCAGCGCCGACCAGCACACCGTGGGTCCAGTCGCGCGCTTCGAACACCAGCGGCACCAGCGATGCGCGGCGGCCGCCGAACACGATCGCGCTGATCGGCACACCCTGCGCGTCTTCCGCATGCGGGGAATAACTCGGGCACCGCCTGGCACTGACGGTGAAGCGGGCGTTCGGATGCGCGGCAGGTGCTCGCGCCGGATCGTTGCAATCGTAGTCACGACCGCGCCAATCAAACGCGGGTACGCCGCCGTCCAAACCCTCCCACCACGGCTGACCGTCGGCGGTCAGGGCGACGTTGGTGAAGATGGTGTCGTGCTGGATCGTCGCCAGCGCATTGGGGTTGGACTTGCTCGATGTGCCGGGCGCGACGCCGAAGAATCCGGCTTCCGGATTGATCGCGTACAGCCTGCCGTCGGCACCGGGACGCATCCAGCAGATGTCGTCGCCGATGGTGGTGACTTTCCAGCCGTCCCTGCGGTAGCCCTCCGGCGGAATAAGCATGGCCAGGTTGGTCTTGCCGCAGGCCGATGGGAACGCAGCGGCAATGTAATGGGTTTCGCCCTGGGGGTTCTCCACGCCGAGGATCAGCATGTGTTCGGCCAGCCAGCCTTCGCTGCGCGCCTGATACGAGGCGATGCGCAGCGCATGGCACTTTTTGCCCAGTAGCGCGTTGCCGCCGTAACCGGAGCCGAACGATTTGATCGCGAGTTCTTCGGGGAAGTGCATGATGAAGCGGCGGTTCGGGTCGAGCTGGCCGATCGAGTGCAGGCCTTTGACGAAGGAACCGTCGCGTTCGATCCGGGCCAGCGCCGCAGCGCCCATGCGGGTCATAATGCGCATGTTCGCGACCACGTACGGCGAATCGGTGATCTCGACGCCGCAGCGCGACAGCGGCGAATCGATCGGGCCCATGCAATAAGGCACCACATACATCGTGCGGCCGCGCATGCAGCCATCGAACAGCGCATCCATGGTGGCGTGCCCTTCGTCCGGCGCCATCCAATGATTGTTGGGGCCGGCATCGTCGGCGTGCGAAGTGCAGACGAAAGTCAGGTGCTCGACGCGGGCGACGTCGTCCGGATGCGAACGATGCAGCCAACTGTTCGGGTGGGTCTTTTCGTTGAGCTTGATGAGCGTGCCGTCGCTCTGCATCTTTGCGATCAGCGAGGCGTTTTCGGCATCGCTGCCGTCGCACCAGTGGATCGCGTCCGGACGCGTGAGCCGGGCCACCTCCGCCACCCAATCGTTGAGACCTTGCACAGCGGTGGGAGCGGTGTCGTTAACGGCGATCGCGTTCATGGAAGGCGGGGTTCTCAGGCTCGGAGGGCGGGAGTCGGCGAAATCGGCGGAATCAGCGTTTCCATGACGTGTTCGACGTAGGCTTCGAACTCGTCGTGGGCGAGACGGGGGTTGTGCAGCTGCAGGCGCAGCTGGAGGAAACCGACGTACGCGGCATAGGCCAGGCGCGCACGGTGCTGCGCATCGGTACGCGCGAGCCCGGTCTGACGGAATGAGGCGGCAAGGTACTCGAGGCGGCGCTGCGAGACACGTCCGATCACCGGCCCAACAGCCGGATGATCCAACGCTTTCAGCAACTCGCTGTAGATCTTGTGGGGCTTCACTTCGTGCGCGACGAGCTGGAACAGCGCGCGCAGACGCTGGCGCGGATCGCTGACCGCTTCAAGATGGCCGAATACTGTCTCCTGCTCCACCGACTCCCAGCGCTCCAGTGCTGCGGCCAGCAGCGCGTCGCGCGAGGGGAAATGCCAGTAGAAGCTGCCTTTGGTGACACCGAGGCGCCGGGCCAGGGGTTCCACCGCGACAGCGGCAACGCCCTGTTCGGCGATCAGGTCGAGGGCGGCCTGCGCCCAGTCTTCGGCGCTCAATCGGCCGTTGCGTTCGGTTTTCGCGGCGACGTCTGTCATGACACTAGTGTAACCATACGGAACGGTTCGGAACAGTATCGTGTGACTACGATTGCAAACTGGATTGCAGACGCTTTCAGACACATTGACATCCGCCGATCAGCCTATCCATACTTAAGCGTATGGAACGGCCATCCCGCCGTTTCGCATGCAACTCAACATACGCCGAGCCGCGGCTCGCCGGAGCGTACCCATGAGCACCGCACTGCTGTTTCTGGCCCCTTTCCTCGCTCTGTTGTTAGGCAGCGCATTCTCCGCCTATCACCGCCTGCGCCTGGCGGTATGGGCCGCGATCACCGCCACCATGCTGGTCGGCTGCTGGCTGCTGGGCGCGCACCAGACCGCCACGCTGGTCGCGGCCGGTTTGCTGCTGCTGGTCGCGGTGCCGATGCTGATTCCGGCGCTGCGCAAGAACCTGATCACCGCACCGCTGCTGAAGTTCTACACCAAACTGCTGCCGCCGCTCTCGGACACCGAACGCACTGCGCTGGAATCCGGAACGGTCGGCTTCGAGGGCGAACTGTTCTCCGGCAAGCCGGACTGGAACCAGCTGCTGTCGCTGCCCAAGCCGATGCTCACTGCCGAAGAGCAGGCGTTCCTCGACGGCCCCTGCGAAGAACTCTGCCGGATGACCAACGACTGGGACATCACCCATGTCCGCGCCGATCTGCCGCCCGAGCTGTGGGATTACATCAAGCAGCACAAGTTCTTCGGCCTGAACATTCCGAAGGAATACGGCGGTCTCGGCTTCTCGGCACTGATGAACCACAAGGTCATCCAGAAGCTGGCGCCTTCCTCGTCGGTGGTCAGCTCCACCGTTGGCGTGCCCAACTCGCTCGGTCCGGCCGAACTGCTGATGCACTACGGCACCGACGAACAGAAGCGCTACTACCTGCCGCGCCTCGCCGACGGCCGTGAAGTGCCGTGCTTCGCGCTGACCGGCCCGTTCGCGGGTTCGGATGCCACGTCCATTCCCGATTACGGCATCGTGTGCATGGGCGAATGGAACGGCGCGAATGTGCTCGGTTTCCGCCTGACGCTCAATAAGCGATACATCACGCTTGCCCCGGTCGCCACGCTCATCGGTGTCGCCTTCCGCATGTACGACCCAGACGGTCTGCTCGGCGACAAGAAGGACATCGGCATTTCGCTTGCGCTGGTGCCGCGCGACAGTGCCGGTCTGGAAATCGGCCGCCGCCACTTCCCGCTGAACACGCCGTTTCAGAACGGCCCGATTCGCGGCAAGGACGTGTTCGTGCCACTGAGTCAACTGATCGGCGGCGAAGAATGCGCCGGCCAGGGCTGGCGCATGCTGATGGAATGCCTGTCGGTCGGCCGCGCCATCACCCTGCCCTCCACCGCCAGCGGCGGTGTCAGGATGGGTGCGATCGTCACCGGAGCCTACGCCCGCATCCGCAAGCAGTTCGGCCTCTCGATCGGTCGCTTCGAGGGTGTCGAGGAAGCGCTCGCCCGCATCGCCGGCAAAGCCTACGCCACCAGCGCGTTGTCCGAAGCCACCGCTGCTGCGGTCGCACGCGGCGAAAACCCGGCGGTGCCCTCGACGATCTCCAAGTATCACTGCACCGAGATGGCCCGCGAAGTCTCGCGCGACGTGATGGATATCCATGGCGGCAAGGGCATCATTCTGGGACCGCGCAACTACGCCGGTCGCAGCTGGCAAGCCTCGCCGATCGCGATCACTGTCGAAGGCGCCAACATCATGACCCGCAGCCTGATGATCTTCGGCCAGGGCGCGATCCTCTGCCATCCGTGGGTGATGAAGGAGATGAAGGCCGCACAGTTGGAAGATCCGAAGCAGCGACTGACCGAGTTCGATCACAGCCTGTTCGGTCACATCAGCTATGCGATCTCCAATGCGGTGCGCGCATGGTGGTTCGGCTTCACCGGCTCACGCATCGGCACCGCGCCGGCCGGTGAATACACTCGCCGCTGCTATCGCAAGCTCAATCGCTACTCGGCAGCGCTTGCGGTGATGGCCGATACCTCGATGCTGCTGCTCGGCGGCAAACTCAAGTTCAAGGAATCGCTGTCCGGTCGCCTCGGCGACGTGTTGAGCCATCTCTACATCATCAGTGCGATGCTCAAGCGCTACGAAGATCAGGGGCGTCCGGTCGCCGACCATCCGCTGCTGGCTTGGGCCTTCCACGACGCGATTCACAAAATCGAGGTCGCGCTCTCCGGCGCATTGCGCAACTTCCCGATTCGTCCCGTCGGCTGGCTGCTGTGGGCCGTGATCTTCCCGTGGGGCCGTCGTGCGCAAGCCCCGAGCGACCGCCTCGGACACCGTGCCGCCGCGCTGCTGATGACGCCCTGCGAAGCCCGCGACCGTCTGGCCGAAGGCCTGTTTCTGGAACCCTGCGAAAACAACCCGGCAGGCCGCGTGAACAGCTACCTCGCCAAGATGATTCTGGCCGAGCCGGTCGAGCGTAAATTCCTCAAGGCGCTGAAGAACAGCGATATCGAAACGCTGGAATTCACCGAGCAGCTGAGCGAAGGCGTGCGTGAAGGCTGGATCACCGCCGACGAACGCAAGCAGTTGGAAGAGCTGCGCGAGATGACACTCGACACAATCATGGTCGACGACTTCGAGTCGTGGGAACTGCGTTCGGCCGGCTACGTCGAGGAACCGGTCGCCAGCACTCACCGCGCCGCCGCCTGAGATTCTCGCGGATCACCATGCAACATCGCGAACGGCGGGATTTCCCGCCGTTCGCGTCTCCGGAAACCAGACCCAGACATGGCCAACAAAACCCTCGCCCTGTATCGCCGCCTGCAGCGCTGGCCCGCCGGCGGCTGGCTGTTCACCCGCGCGATCTGCTTCAAGGCGCCCTACTTCGCCAGCATCTCGCCGCGCATCGAAACCCTGGAGCCGAACCGCTGCGAAGTGACCCTGCACCATCGCCGAAAGGTCACCAACCACATCGGTACCGTACACGCGATCGCGCTGTGCAACATGGCCGAACTCGCCGGCGGGACGATGACCGAAGTCTCGCTGCCCGATACGATGCGCTGGATCCCGAAAGGCATGGCCGTCGAATACGTGAAGAAAGCGGTCGGCACGATGCGCGCGGTAGCGACGCCGTCGATCCCGATCATCGAATCGAACGAAGGCTATGCGCTGCCGGTGGATGTCGTCGTCACCGATCCCAAAGGCGACACCGTCTTCCGCGCCACGATCTCGATGTGGCTGTCGCCGAAACGATCCTCCTGACCTGCTGACCGCACACATGACCGACAACACGCTCATGATGCTTTGCGGTGTGCACAGCTTCGGCTTCGCGGCATTCCACATCGCGTTCTGGGCATTGTTCCACTGGCCGAAAACGCTGGCGTCGACGACCCTCGCCAATCGCGCGATCCTGCAGATCGCCAACGTCCAGCTGATATGGGTATTCCTGTGCATCGGCGGACTGTGCCTGCGCTTTCCCGATGCACTGATCGATACCGCGCTCGGCCGTGCCGTCATGCTGGGCATGTCCGGTTTCTGGGTCGTCCGCCTGATCCAGCAGTTCGTATTCCTGCGCGTGGGCCATCCGCTGGTGCACGCGCTGTCGGTTCTGTTCGCGCTGGGAGCGGCCCTGTTCGCATGGCCGATACTGCGCTGATCGCAGCGCAACGACGGATCTATTGCGTGAACACCACTGCCGCGATCGCCGTCAACGCCGGCACGCCCTGGACATAGAAAATCCGCTTGCTGACGCTGTAAGCGCCGTATAGCGCGGCAACCACCACGCAGCCGAGGAAGAACAGCGCGACATCCTGTTTGCCCGCGAACGCCGCCCACAGCAGGCCCGCAGCGAGGAAGCCGTTGTACAACCCCTGGTTCGCGGCGAGCACCTTGGTGATCTCGGCCTTTTCGGGCGTGTTGCGGAACACCTTCATGCCCAGCGGCTTGGTCCACAGGAACATTTCAAGGACAAGGAAGTAGAGGTGCAACAGCGCAACGAGAGCGACGAGAATGATGGCGATCAGCGACATGGGACAGGATCCTGTGATGTAGAAAGGGTCAATTCGGCAGACGGCGCTGCGCCCGGATCACCTGCCAGGCGCTGATGCTCATGCCGATGGCGATGGCGATGCCGGCCGCGAACACCATCCGGCTGCCGAAGGTGGCCAGCCACTTGTGCAGCCAGACATAGGTGACATCGCCGCCGCGGTAGATCGCCGTGTCGATGAAGGCCTTGGCCTTGTAGCGCGCTTCGCGATCGACCCGAGTGTAGAGGGTTTCGCGGGCAGGCTTGCCCAGCGAGAACTCGCCGGAGCGCGTCGCCACCTGCACCACCGCCACCAGCAGCGGCAGCGGCGACATCGCCAGCATGCAGTAGCCCAGAGTGACGCCGATCACCGGGATCATCAGCGCTGGCGCGACGCCGTAGCGCCGCAGCAGCCAGCGGGTCAGGAACACCTGGACGAGGATCGTCGAGAGGTTGATCGCGAAATCAATCCGCGCGTAGTACTTGGTCGCCGCTTCCGGCGTGGGATAGAACTGCCTCACGATCGCGGCCTGCTCGTTGTACAGCAGCGTGCCCACACCCACGCCGAAGAACATCAGCATGGCAAGGCCGCGCAGCATCGGGTCCTTCGCGACCAGCCGGAAGCCGGCCCACATCGACCCGCCGATCGCCTCGCCTGTGGCAACCCCGTGGCGCTGTTCGCGCCGCAACGCCCATGGCCGCAGACGCACGATGCACAGCAGGCAGATCACCAGAAAACCGGCCGACACCAACAGCAGACTACCGACGCCCACACGGTCCACCAGCAGCCGCGTAATCACCGGGCCCAGCAGCGCGCCGATGGTGCCGCCAGCGCCGATATAACCATAGACACGCTTGGCGTCTTCGTTGTCGAAGACATCGGCCATGAAACTCCAAAACACCGACACTGCGAACAGATTGAACACGGCCGTCCAGACGAAGAACAGAGCGCCACGGCCGGAGACATTGCGATCGAAGACCCACCAGAAGCCGATCAGGCAGAGAATGAAAAGTAGATACAGCCCCGGCAGAAACACCCGCCGCGGGTAGCGCGAGACCAGCGCGCCATAAACCGGTTGCAGCACCAGCATCGAGACGAACGTGCCGGTGAACAGCACTTGCAGAACGAAGTCCTTCAGCTCGAAGCCTCGACCCAGCGCCCATGCGATCCACGCATCGGGAAACACCGTGGCCAGATCGCCCGATGCGGCCATGGCGTCGCGGACCGGGCGCAGCACGTAATACCCGCACAACAGACTGAAGAAATATAACAGCGCCCACCATAGTGGCGGCGATTCGACCAATTCCTGCCGCAAACGCTGCAGACCACCGACAGGTGGAGCGGAGGTTTGCCCGGGATCCATTCCCGGCTTCGACGACATCGGTTGTGGTGACATGCGCTGTGATGGCGTCCGCCATCCACCCTTGCAATGCAGAGCCGACACTCTAGCAGGCCACCGGAACAGGCCGTCGCCGTGCCAAATGGCAGACCGGCCAGTGCCGCAGCCAACCTGCGGTATCGATCCGAAAACCGACGCTTTTTTTGCAGAGTATTTGCTCTAGGAAGCGGGCATAGTGTCGCCCGCATACGATTTCACAAGGCCTTCGCGTGTTCGACTACATCATCATCGGCGCCGGTTCGGCGGGTTGCGTGCTGGCCAACCGGTTGAGCGAGGATCCGTCGGTCAAGGTCCTGCTGCTGGAAGCCGGTCCGCGCGATTGGCACCCCTTCATCCACATGCCGGCCGGGCTCGCCAAGCTGGTCAACCAGAAGGGCGTGAACTGGGACTACAACACCGCCGCCGAACCGCATCTCAACAATCGCACGCTGTGGTGGCCGCGCGGCAAAGTGCTGGGCGGCTCCAGTTCGATCAACGCGATGTGCTACATCCGCGGCGTTGCCGGCGATTACGAAGACTGGGTCGCGCAGGGCGCGACCGGCTGGCACTGGGACAACGTCCTGCCCTATTTCAAGAAGTCCGAAGGCAACAGCCGCGGCGCCGACGCCTTACACGGCGGCGACGGCCCGCTCGGCGTTTCCGACCATCGCTACACCAACCCGCTGTCGCAGGTGTTCATCGAGGCCGGACAGCAGATCGGCCTTGCGCACAATCGCGATTTCAACGGCGCGATGCAGGACGGTGTCGGCTTCTATCAGGTCACCCAGCGCGACGGCGCGCGCTGTTCGACAGCGGTCGCCTATCTCAACCCCGCCCGTCAGCGCCCGAACCTCACCGTGCACACCGGCGCTGTGGTCAGCCGTATCACCTTCGACGGCCAGCGCGCCAATGGCGTGGCCTACGCCATGAACGGTCAGGCCTACCACCAGCCGGCCGCGCGTGAAGTCATTCTCAGCGGCGGTGCGATCAACTCGCCGCAGTTGCTGATGCTGTCGGGGGTCGGCCCGGCCGATGCGCTGCGCAAGCAGGGCATCGGCGTAGTCGCCGACCGCAGCGCGGTTGGAGAGAATCTCCAGGACCATCTCGACATCTGCACGCTGTTCCATTCGACCGAGCGTGTGACCTACGATCGCGTCGGCGACCTCAAGACCGCGTTCGATTATTATCTGCGCGGCCACCAGGGTCCGGGCACCAGCAACGTCGCCGAAGCCGGCGGTTTCGCCCGCTCGCCGCTGGCGCCGGACGACCGCGCCGATATCCAGTTCCATTTCGTGCCAGCGATGCTGGACGACCATGGCCGTCAGCGTCTGCCGGGCGACGGCTACACTCTCCACGCCTGCTTCCTGCGCCCGCGCAGCCGCGGCCGCATCGCGCTGGTCAGCAACCGCGCCGGCGACAAGGCGCGCATCGAAGCCAACTACCTCAGCGATGCGGAAGGCTTCGATCTGAAGATGATGGTCGAATGCGCCAAGATCTCGCGCGAGATCCTCGCTCAGAAAGCCTTCGACCGGTATCGCGGCGCGCCGATCTACCCCACGCGCACCGACCTCAGCGACAGCGAGTTGGCCGACTACATCCGGGCCAAGGCCGAAACCGTCTACCACCCGGTCGGCAGCTGCCGCATGGGCAGCGACGCCGACGCCGTGGTCGACCCGCAACTGCGGGTCAACGGCGTCGAAGGCCTGCGCGTGATCGATGCTTCGGTCATGCCCTGTCTGATCGGCGGCAACACCAACGCGCCTACGATCATGATCGCGGAGCGCGCCGCAGATCTGATCAAGGCCGCATGACCCACACAGCAGAAACGGCGGCTGCGGCTCGCAGCGGCTCCCTCGAACCGCTAAAATTCCGGGTTCTGGCCCACCCGAACGAGCACCGGGCCTTTCTTCCGCTCCCAGGACATTCCGCACGATGAAGATCCTCGTCGGCTACAAGCGCGTGGTGGACTACAACGTCCGCATCCAGGTCAAGCCGGACGGTTCCGGCGTGGTCACCGACGGCGTCAAGCTGTCGCCCAACCCTTTCGACGACATCGCGCTGGAAGAAGCCCTGCGCCTGCGCGACAAGGGCATCGCCACCGAAGTCGTGGTCGTTACCATCGCCCCGACCGATGCCCAGCCGCATCTGCGCAACGGGCTGGCGATGGGCGCGAACCGCGCCATCCACATCGTCAGCGACGCCGCCATGCAGCCGCTCACCGCCGCCCGTGCGCTGCTGAAGCTGATCGAGAAAGAACAGCCGGACCTGTTCATCCTCGGCAAGCAGGCGATCGACGACGACGCCAACCAGACCGGCCAGATGCTGGCCACGCTGTGGGGCCGCCCCCAGGCGACCTTCGCCGGCAAGCTCAGCATCACATATAACGGCCCCGCCGACGGCAAAGCCACCGTTGTGCGCGAAGTCGACGCCGGTCTGGAAACACTCGAAGTCGATCTGCCTGCCGTCATCACCACCGATCTGCGCTTGAATGAGCCGCGCTTCATCAAGCTTCCGGACATCATGAAGGCCAAGAGCAAGCCGCTGGAAACCATTCAGTTCGCCGACCTCGGCGTCGAATCCGGCGACACGCTGAAGACCACCCACTACGCGCCGCCGGCCAAGCGCAGCAAGGGCGTGATGGTGAAGGACGCGGCCGAACTGGTCGCCGCACTCAAAGCGAAGGGGCTGTTGTAGGGCGGGTCTTGACCCGCCATCGCAATCCGTCCGATGAAAGTCGCGATGATCGGGACCGTTTCGATCCATACGCACCGCAAACCGAAATTCCGCAATGGCGGGTCAAGACCCGCCCTACGTAGGAAACCGACATGTCCAAAGTTCTGATCGTTGCCGAACATCTCGACGGCAAACTCAATGCATCCACCGCCAAGTGCGTGTCGGCCGCCAGGGCGCTGAACCCCGAAGCCATCGACATCGTCGTGCTCGCCGCCGATCCGGCCGGCGTCGCCGCTGAAGCCGCGCAGATCGCGGGCGTGTCGAAGGTGCTGGCCGTCGCCAACGCCGCGAATGCCAACGCCATCGCTCAGGTACTGGCGCCGCAGGTCGCCAAGGTCGCCGCTGGCTACAGCCACGTCTTCGGCCCCAGCACCACCTTCGGCAAGGATCTGATGCCCTGCGTCGCCGCGCTACTGGGCGTTTCGCAGGTCTCCGACATCATGGCCGTCGACGGCAGCCACACCTTCAAGCGCCCGATCTACGCCGGCAACGCGATCATCACCGTTGAAGCGGATGCAGGCCGGGTCGTGGTCGCCACCGTACGCACCGCCTCGTGGCCCGAAGCCGCTCGCGGCGGCAGCGCCGCTGTCGAAGCCGTCAGCGTCGATGCGGCACTGCCGACGCACACCCGCTACGCTGGCCTAGCGGCCGGCAAATCCGACCGCCCGGACCTGCAGAGCGCCCGCCGCGTTGTTTCCGGCGGCCGCGGTGTCGGCTCGGCCGAGAACTTCAAGATCATCTACGACCTCGCCGACAAACTGGGCGCTGGCGTTGGTGCTTCGCGTGCGGCAGTCGATGCCGGCTATGTACCGAATGAAATGCAGGTCGGCCAGACCGGCAAGATCATCGCGCCGGAGCTGTACGTCGCAGTCGGCATCAGCGGCGCCATCCAGCACCTCACCGGCATCAAGGACGCCGGTACGATCGTCGCGATCAACAAGGACGGCGAAGCGCCGATCTTCGAGATCGCCGATATCGGCTTGGTCGGCGATCTGTTCAAGCTGCTGCCGGAGCTGCAGGCGGCGCTGTAACCGGATCGCGTCTCCGGGCGACAAAAAAAAGAGCCGGGTTTGCCCGGCTCTTTCGGTTTACGACCGCGCTGGAGCGATCAGCGCCCCGGCACGCGGCAGCACATGAGTTTCGCGGTCACGTTCTGGGCATTGGCACTCAGGCTCCTGACGAAGATCTGCCCGGCATTGCCAGCGGTATAACTGTCCGCAACCAGGACATTTTCGCCTGCTGAAATGGACATGGCGACGGGCGTGTAGTTGGCAGCGCAGAACAGCGTGGGAAGCGACGCATAGGCACCGGCGTTCACATTGGTCGGAGTTCCGGAGACCGTCGCGCAGTCCAGCGCGGTGGCCAGCGGCGGTGCGTAATAGCCGACGATAGTGGCTGTGTAGTGAGTCTGCGAAGTCGAGAAGACAGAAAAATCAAACGCCGTCGTCGGATTCGGGGTCTTTGCTATCAAAGTGTTGTTGATCGGCTGCGTTGCCGAATAGTTCACGCTGGCGATAGCCGGCTGCGGAGTGTTGTAAGGAAACACCGTCGCATTGCCGGCGGATGCGATCGGGATCGCGGTGAAAATGATGGCGACAGCTGTCGCACTGACGCCGGATGTACCGCAATCCGTGGCACTGCCTCCTTGGCTTGCAAAGCTGCTGGAATTGACCGCAACGAAGCTGCGGGTTGTACCTGCCGCAATTGCGCCGGCTGCAGTATTGCGAGTGTCGACGATACGGCACGGCTGGAGCGGGGTATAAACCAGATCCTTATCGAGGTCGCCGAACTTCGCAGCAATGGCATCGGCTTTGCCGGCACTGGCACCCGGAGCGATCCTGGCCAATCGATCAATCGCCTGGCTGTCGCTCAGCCGATGTCCGGTACCGGCCAGTTCGGCCATCGCCCCTTCGAACGTGTCTCGCTTGAGTGCATTGCGGAAATTGGTCGAATCGGCCGCCGCAAAGTTGGGAACCATCCGTTGCGCCCACGTGCCAACCGGTACGCTGTACATCCGCTGCATGTAAGCGCCCCACTTGAGCACGAACTGCCGTGTGAGCTGTCCGCGCTCCTTCGGCGACAATTTCGCAGCAGAAACAGCGGTGGTCATGGATATATGCTGCTTGTCCACGCGCGCGGATGTCTGCGCACACACAGCAGGGGCGAATACGGTAAGCGCAATCGACAATGCGCCCGCGAAACGAACTGGTCTGGCCATGGCTTCCCCTCAAGATCAACGCAGAATACGTCAGGATATTCGTAAGTGCGCTAACGGTATAAATGCCGGATTCCGGCCAACGATGTTCCAGGCAACAAAAAAGAGCCGGGTTTCCCCGGCTCTTTCCGTGTGCGGCAGCGGTTGGACCGATCAGCGGCCCGGCACGCGGCAGCAGGTCCGCGATGCGCGGAGTGTCTGGCTTGTCGTGTCACCATTACGCGCCGAGCAAGTACCGCTCTGGAAGTACACGATCGGCATCAGCCAGCTGGTCGTCTCGCAGTTGGTCGCGGTCTGGGTGTAGCCGGTTGCGCAGGCCGGTGCAACCGCATTTCCAGTGCCTCCATTCGCGGTGATGGGGAGGTTGGTATTGTCGGTTTCCACGCACTGCAGCGCAGTGGCCACCGGCGGCGCGTAGTAGCCGACGATGGTGGCTGTGTAGTGGGTAGTCGAAGTCGAAAAAACCGTAAAATCAAACGACGACAGCGGGTTGGGAATCCTTGCTATCAAGGTATTGTTGATCGGCTGAGTTGCCGAATAATTCACGCTTGCGATCGCCGGCTGCGGAGTGCCGAACGGAAACACCGTCGCATTTCCGAAAGTCGCGATCGGGATCGCGGTGAAGATGATAGCGACGGCCGACGCAGTGACGCTGCCCACACCGCAATTCGTGGCACTGCCACCTTGGCCTGCAAAGCTGCTGGAACTGACTGCAACGAAACTGCGGCTTGTACCTGCCGCTATTGGGCCGGCTGCAGTATTACGCGTGTCGACGATGCGGCAGGGGTCGAGAGGCGTGTACACCAGATCGTTCGTCAACGCACCCAGCGTCCTGGCGACGATGCGCGGCTTGCTGCCGTCGGTGGCCGCGCCGGGGGAGGCCAGACTGGTGATGATCTCTTCGTCGCCGAGACGATGCCCGGTACCGTTCAGTTCGGCCATCGCGCCTTCGAAGGTGTCGCGTGTCAGCGCTTTGCGGAAATTGGCGGCATCGGCGTTGACGAAATTCGGGACCATACGATTGGCCCACACACCCACGGGCACGCCGTAGATACGCTGCACGTATGCGCCCCACTTGGTCACGAACTGACGGGTCAGTTGACCGCGCTCTTTCGGCGATGCACTGACGCCAGAACTCATCGCAGGCGATGCAGCGCGAGTCTGTTTGCCATCCGTGCTGCCGGGAGGCTGGGCGGAGGCGTCCGTCGCGACTGCGACGAGCGCGAGGGCCAGCAATACTGCGTGGTAACGGAATGGTGTTGCCATCTCTGATGTCTCCGGGTGTCGGTACAGGCGGAAAGTCGCCTGCACCCATTATTCACGGGAAAGTTGCCAAGAATCGGACAAAGCGCTGTCCACTGCTCGACCCGGCCCGCAATGGGAGCAGGCGGGTGTGCTGGAACCGCGACGGATACAGGCAGTCTGAAGCTCCGATCGAGACGGTGCACCGCCTGCTGATCCCTCGAGTTGCAAACCGTATCGCACGGCATGCGCACTGGCGATCGGGGAAGGATCTCCCGAAGGCGCATGCTCGGGCGCTGTTCGGCACTGGCCAAGACCCGGGATGGCCAGCCATCGGCCTATGGAGTTGCCGATGAAATCCGGGCTAGAATCGATCAAGCGCATAGGGATATTCGCAAAGTGTGAGTCCGGTCCCACTCGGGATGCGGATTCACTCTCAACCGCAACCAACCAGAACACATCCACAGGATGTTCAAGCTTAAGGTTGGGCGTATCCTAGCTCCACGCCTCGAACACCCGGGGCTCCGATGTCGAGATCACTTCTTATGCGCAAAGCACTCCTCTGTTTGACCGTCGCCCTGACGATCGCCGGCTGCGCCGTCGAATCCGAAAACGCTGAGATCAGCTCTTCTGCGGCTTCCATGGCCCAAAGCGGCCTGCCACTTGCTCAATCCGGACCTACAGCGGCCAAGCGCGAGTCTTTCGCCTCCCTGCCTGATCGCGGCACCTTGCTTGCCTATGAGGGCGATCGCCGACCGGTCATCCGCGGCGCACATACCTACTACCCGGTTCAGCTCAGCGAAGCGCATGCTTTGAAGGCGGCCGCATCCGGCAAATCGATCCGACTGCCGACCCCGTCGGGCGGCACGATGCAGATCGCGTATCAGCGCCACGAAGAAGGCATCGACGGCAACTGGACCTGGATCGGCAAGACCCAGGACGGTCTCGACGCCATCATCACTTTCGGCGAAACCGCCGTCTTCGGTCGAATCTAGCAGCGCGACACCGAGGCGCTCAATCTGACCATGTCGAGCGGCCGCTCGTGGCTCGTCCAGACCGATCCGAGCAAGATGCTCGACGGCAATCTGGGACGCGACCATGAATCCGACGTCCTCATTCCGCAGAGCGTCGCGGCCGCCGTCAGCGCCAAAAAACGTTCCAGCGCCGGCTCGGCCGCCATCGCTTCCGGCACAAAGGCGGGACCTGCCGATACCATCGATGTCGTGCTCGGATTCACCAACGGCCTGGTCACCAAGTACGGCAGCGTCGCCAATGCGAACAGCCGCCTGACCAACCTCATCGCGATCACAAATCAGGCCTACCAGAACAGCCTTGTGACCCCCCGAGTGCGCCTGGTGCGCACGGTACAGGTCAGCTACACCGACACCAACGACAACGAAACCGCGCTGGAAGCCTTGACCGGTTTCAACTGCACCACGACGGGCTGCACCGCGCAGACCGTTCCGACCGAACTGGTTCCGCTGCGCACCGCCCGCGACCAGTACGGCGGTGACCTGGTGTCGCTGGTCCGCCCGTTCCAGGCTCCTCAGCATCAGGGATGCGGCATCGCCTGGCTACTTGGCGGCGGCGGTTTCACCATCGACAACACCGATGCACCGTTCGGCTATTCGATCGTCAGCGACGGCACCGATGTGGACGAAGGCGATGGCCGCACATATTTCTGTCGTGAAGAAACGCTGGCGCATGAGCTGGGCCACAACATGGGCCAACAGCACAACGTCGAAGATGCCGGCACCCCGCCGGATACCGGTACGCACCCATACTCGTACGGCTATCGTGAGACGACGACGACCGGTTTCTACACCGTCATGGCCTATCGCCTGGCCAACAGCAGCCAGTTCTCGATCAATTTCTTCGGGAACCCGGGCGTCAACTACCTCGACACAGGCCGTCCGACCGGCACCGCATCCGCAGATAACGCGCGCAGTCTGAACCTGGCGATGCCGCTGGTTGCGCAGTTCAGGGCGAGCGTCGTGCCTTTCGGGGGAAAAGTCCGCAATGACGTCAATGCCGACGGCTTGTCAGACGTTTTGCAGTTCAACTCCGTCACCGCCGAATTGCGGTATTGGCGCATGGACAGCTCCGGAAATGTGGCATCGACCACAGGTGGCTTCTTCCTGCCCTTCGCCTATACGCCTAGAGTCACCGGTGATTTCAACGGCAACGGTTTCGTTGACATCGTGCTCTCCAACGACACCAGTGTTCGTATCTTCTCGTTCAACGCAACGGGAGTCACTGACCAGCTTGTCGCGCCATACCCCAGCGGCTACCAACTCTCGGGCGCTGGCGACATCGATGCTGACGGCAATGACGATCTTGTCTGGTTCAACCCGCTTACCCGTGATCTGCAGTATTGGCTAATGAACGGCACAGCCATCAAGTCCGTGCGAGGTGGCTTCGGGATTACCAATGGCTACAAACTCAAAGCCGTAGGCGATGTGACCGGCGATGGTCGCGCCGATATTGTTTTCACCGACCCAAGTCGATCTGTCTGGGTGTTCGTAACGAACTCCAGCGGTGGCCTCGCCCGCACCTTCGTCGCCACACTCAGTGGGACCATGAATCTGGTCGGCGCCGACGACATCAATGGAGACGGCACACAGGATCTTATCGGGCACAGCCGCTTGACGGGCGCCTTCGAGTATTGGGTCATGACTCAAGGAGCCAGGAGTGCTGTCATTTCTGGTTTCAATTTCGCCAATCAGTCACTGCGGGCGACCGGCGATTACAACGGCGACGGCCGCGCGGACATTCTTTGGTCGAATGGCAATGTGCGCAGGACAACGTTCTCGCCTTTCAACGATGCCCTCATCGGCAGTCTTGGAGTCGGCTGGAACATCATTCCGGTCGCAGGACAGTCCGCGCTCGGCAATATCGAAAATCTGGCTCCCGACACCAATAACGACGGAACTACAGATCTGCTGTTGTTCAATCAGACAACTCGAGAACTGCAGTTCAGCGTGTTCGACGAGGGGCGACCTGTTTCCAACATCGGTGGCTACGGCATCGCAAGCGGCTATACGGCTCGAACCACTGCTGATTTCAACGGCGATGGGCGCGCAGACATCATCTGGTCCAATGGCACGAACGTCAGGCTATTCGCCAGCAGCGGCGCGACAGGTGTGACCGACGGCTTTGTGGCCAGCCACCCCGCCGGATGGGACGTTGTCGGCTCCGGCGACGTCAATCTGGACGGCAGAGCCGACTTGATCTGGTTCAACCCCACCACGCGCGTATTCATGAATTGGATCATGAACGGCGCATCGGTCTCCCAAGTGCAATCGAACGTGCTGACGGCACCTACTGGCTACACTCCCCGCGCAGTGGGCAATTTCGGCCAGACTTTTGGTATCGCTCTCAGCAATGG
>JBIITV010000267.1:0-14573 GCA_044340325.1 Lysobacteraceae bacterium | reverse complement strand
AACGTGAGAGTTGCTTCGTACTCCGCAACCGCATCCACCTACACACTCTCGGGCGTTTTGAACACGCTGGAATCGGGTTTTGAAGTCTTTGGTGCGGGCGATACGGATGGCGATGGCAGAACAGACATCTTCATGTACAACACCAGCACGAATGAATTGGCGTGGTGGTTGATGTCCAATGATACGGCTGTGTTCAAACTGCGCGGCTATGTCCTGAGTGCCGGATCGGTTCCTAAAGCGGTTGGTGATTTCAACGGCGACGGCAGAGCCGATGTTCTCTGGAATCAAACCAGCGGCGCGGGCGCTGGAGGGTTGCGCTTGTTTACAGCCACGCCTTGGGGCGGATTCAGCAACAACTTGATCGGCACCCTCAATTCAGGGTGGGACATTATCAAACGATGATGCTTTCGACCTAGCGCCATCTGAAACGACAAAAGCTTTTGTGCACATCTCCGGACGCATCCTCAAGGATGCGTCCGTTTTTTTTGGCTCCCTCGTGCAGCCGTGTGGCTAGATTCCGTCCGGATCGCAGTACCGGAAGCTCGCAAGTCAGAATCGTAAGCGTCCGCCCACCCCATCTGTCGTCTTCAGCTTCATTAACCTACGTTCGCATTCTTTCCACGCGGGAGAGGCGAGATGTCGAAGCAAGCGACGGTGTCGTTGTGGGGACAGTGAACCGCCCCGCCTTTCCCGGAGACTCTTGCCCTTGAGAGGATAGAGCCATGAAAAAATCGCCACAGCACTCCCCGGAAATCCGGGAACGGGCGGTCTGGATGGTGTTGGATCACCCAGAGGGACGATGGGTCGCAGTGGGAAGCGGATCGTCGCGATCAGCGCCAGGATCGGATGTACGGCTGAGTCGCTGGGGCCGTAGCGGGATCAGGGCACGACACGTCCGAGGCCGACGAGCAAGCGGGAGAAGCGACAGCCGAACGAGATTCCGCGCAAGGCATCGGCGTATTTTGCTCAGGCGGAGATCGACCGCCCGTTCAAGCCATGACAGTGTTCACCCGACAAACACCGGGACGTCTGGCAGGGCAATGCCGATCGCTCCGTCGACCTACTACGTGCATGCTGCACGCAAGGCCGATCCGGCGTTGTCTCCGGCGCGCGCGGTATGTGTGCTGTGCGGGGAGATCCAACGGGTGTGGGACGAGAACCGGCAGGTGTAAGGCGCGCGCAAGGTCTGGAAGCAGCATGGGGAGCGAAGGCTGGCGGATAGCGCGCTGCACGGTGACGCGGCTGATGCGTCGACTTGAGATTCTCGGGATTACCCGTGGCAAGTGCGTGAAGACCACGATTCGGGACAAGGCGCTGACCTGGACCATCAGCGGTCTGTACAAGGCGGAAGTGATTCACCGTCGTTCGCGGAAGAACCCGCAACAGGTCGAATTAGCGAGATTGGACTGGGTGGATTGGTTCAATCACAAACGGCTGCTGGGACCGATCGGAAACATCCCGCCAGTGGAGGTCGAAGCGGCCTATTATCGGAAACAGATCACGCTAGTGATCGCGTTGCGAGTCACACCGAATGGTCTCCGGGATTCCCGGGGCTACTCAAGTAGAGCCTATGCCCCACCCAAGCGCCAATGTCTACATCACAAAATTCCGCACAGATCGCGATCAATTACGTCGGCGTACGCACACAGAAGGGCGCGGACCAGCGATCATAAACTGGATCGACCTCATCCTTAGTCAATGTCGCGATCATCATCGTCGGCTTGATGAAGCCGGAGTCGATCAATTTGTCGTTGAGCTCCTCGAGCAACTCGATAAAATTCCTGTCAAATTCCGAGTCAGGGTCGAAATTGTGCCCATACGCACGATCAAGGAAAACATCGGGCAAATTGCCGAAACCGACGAATCGCTCGAACTTGAATCTCTGTACAAGTAAAGGAAGGATATCTTGGGCTCGCACACCTTCGAAATCTCCATTACTGGTGCAATCGTAGTTGTTGAATTCCCTACCTTCATAACAACGGGCATGGTTGTTGAAGCGGAAACGTTCCGGCAAGAACGCCCAGAACGATTGGACGAACATCAGAGCTTCCGGCCATCGCATATGGCCATTTCTTCCGATCATGTCTGATACGAGGAACCGGCCAGCGCTCTCCAAGTGCTTTTCAGCCTCGGCAAAGATGTATTCAAGATTGAGGAAGTGATGCAGCGAATGATTTGCAATGATGACGTCGTACATGCCATCGACAAACGACGTGTTCAGATCAACAGCTTGAATGTCGAAATTTCGATCCAGACCGGCCGCACGAAATTCATTCTGCGCATGCTTCACAACTGCCGGATTCAGATCGGTACAGACCCAATGCGCATCAACCGCTTTATCGATGCGCGAGTGAACGCTGCGCTCGAAAACACAGTCGCCAGAGCCCAACGAAAGGATACGAATCTTTGATTTCGACTGGGCTTTGGCTAAGCGCAGGATCTCATTCGCAAAAATATCCGGAATGTCGGCCGCGCCAAAGACATCGACGAGACGGGGGCGCAAATAGGTCGATGCCCACCATGTGAACATCTTTGGGATCGAATGCGTGACGCCCCCGGCAGCCAAAGCATCCTCGAAATTGGATATTTCAGCCGCCACACGCTTGGAGTAGTCGCTGTGCTCAACATCCTTGGCAGACGTCGTTTCAGCACTGCCTGGACGATGGGTGGCCGTCTCGCTTGTTGCGTGGTGAGCACCCAAATGCGGAGCTTGCTGTAGGGCAGGCGCCTGTTTACGGAAGAACTTCATCATTCGCGAAATTCCCATTTGCGTTCCTGCCTACCAGAAGAAAACATCGCCGAGATACCCAAGTTCACATAACCGCTCAGCAGTTGCTGCTTCACATGATCATGCTCTACGCAGCAACAAGAACATCTGAAATGTGGACAACTAGCCCACCACGTCATGCCAGCACGGACGCCAAACATCCTGTCGCCTAGCTGCATTTCTCCGGCAGAACTTCAAAATTCGCGATATCAGCATTCGTGTTCTTGTCGACGAGATAAAACACTGTTCCTGCAACGACCCAAGCCTCCGTCGCCACTTCGCCGGCTCGCCCTGCGATGGTCAACAGCTTTCGCTCCGCCTCCGGGTGCTGCCGCACTTCGACTCGAATCTCGGCAACAGCGGGATCCTCTACGCTCCAACGCACGGTAGCGATTGCCGGCTTGTCGTCGGGGCACTGGCGAACGACGCCAGGGCTGACTTGAAAGTCGACCTTGAACGCAGCAGCAATGGGCGCTTGCTGCTGTTGCGGCTCTACGACTGCGGCTGGTGCGGAACTCGCAGGATCCTCAGATGGCGGCAGAGAATTTTCCTGCTTGGCATCACAGCCAGACAAAGACGCAAGACACAAACAAAGTGCAAGATAAGTACCAAGATTCTGCTTCACAACTTCGACTCCCAATCAATGCATAAATATGGTCTGAGAAACATCAACAATTCAAGACGTTGCACAGCGATACCAAACTACTAGAGCAGGAACATCCCCCAGGAGGACCTTCCGGCGGTGAGTCAGCTTCTTTCAAGTAAGGCCTACAGCAGCGACCTTGCCGTAGGCCCTGAGCTCACCCCCTATTCACCACGCCTATTCGACGCAGGATGGAAGTCCGCAATTTATATCGTTTTACCTTGTCTTTCAACAACTTGCTGCTAGCTTGAATAAGCGTGCTGTACTGGGTGTTCTTGAATCCCCAGATCGTGGAGTGCTGTTCCTCTTTGTGGCCGACGAGAAACGGACTTGTGGTCACTACGCGGAGAGCTGTATTTTTCTCCAGATACCTGTCGATCGTGTTGGATTCCATTCTGCGGTCGCTCTCATCCCATGCGACGACTACGTCAAAGACCTTTCGATTGTAGCAATTGAAAACGGTACTGATCAGCCTGTCGGTCACTACAAAATCGAACTTCCCGCCGTCGACGACATCGATAATGTTAGCGTCGGCATGAAGATCTGCCATCAGCCCTGAAAAGATGTCCCAATCTTCAACCACCGTGTCGATGGACTTTTCGATACTCTCCCATGAGGAGGAAAAATCCTCCGGAAATTCGACATCGTCTTCGCAAATTATGGCTCTTTCCATCAAGTTTTCCTTGCAGAGTCTGAGCATGTATTTATAGCTCATCGCGCAGCCGACCCAGCCCTTCGTATGCCTGAGTCCCGGAAAAACATGAAAGCCATAGCGGTTATCTGCGTCGAAATCCTCTCTACGCTCGACGTACTCGGGTAAATTCAGGCACAGCTTGTTGGTCGGCAACACGTAATACTTGCCGGAATGCTTCCAAAATTCTTCAAAAGTGATGTTGTCCGTCGCCAATAGGAAGCGATAGAAAAAGTAATCGAAACGATTGCTTTTTTCGCGAATCCTCAGATCATTCGACTTCTTTTTCTCGCGCCGCAAATCATCGTCTAGCCAATAGCGAACACGATTGACCATGCCGTCCACGTCATCGATGTCGACAAAATCGACCAGGTCGAGCAAATCATCCTGCGCTTCCATATCGACCGATCTTTCGGAGACAACCAAATGCCCCAGAGAGATGCACTCCCACAACCTGGTTGTCTCAAGAAGAGCACCCTTGTAATAGTGGATATTGACAACGACTCGAGCCGACTTCAGTAAAGCGTAAAGGTCGTCCCCGAAGGTTTCCTTCACGACCAAGACGCTGAAATGCTTCTTCAACTCATTCAAGAAAAACAGTCTACGCTCGCAATTCGAATCACCATAGAAGACCACATCGTATTCATGGCATTCCGTTTCATCGCGTGACAAGTCGGGGATCTGGCCCACAGGCAAGTAGTAGATCTGCTTCAAGCTGAGACCACAACCGTGAAGATACGAAATATTCACAGTTGAGTAGTCGAAAATGGCGTAGGAATTTTCGAGCCGCTTGATGTACGAATCGGTAAACCAGCGAGAGCTTACGGACTGCTCCATCTGATATGAGACATAAAAACCAGGCATTTCGTCAAAAATTTGAGGGCATATGACAAAATGCGGTGCATCGCTGTAACCAGCCTCCGGCTTTTTGAAAATCACCTCGGAATCGATGCCCACTTTGGTCAGCGCTATCCTCATCAGACTGGCGATGTATTCGCAATGCTTGGTCGTAAGGATGACGACCTTCTTTCCCTCCTCCAGACGCAGGTTGAATCTCACTTCTGGTCCAGCAGTAGACGTAGCGGAGGCCGCATTCAAATCCGGGCCGCCGCGCGACATGAATTTGAAAAAGTGCAGCAAGGTCCTCTTGAGCCCTATCTCTCTGGAGTGACGGAGGTATGGAACCAGCCGATTCGGTTGAGCAGCGAAGTACAACAAGCCGTTAATGGGCGCCGCCACATGTCTGGCAACGCTTTCTGTCGCCCTGCGCGCGTGCCGGATAGGTTTAGTAACCCGCATCGAGTGCGAATTCTTGATCAGCGCGAGCTCTTCTTCGAGCGCACTTATTCTGGCCTGGTCGCCTGCAGAAAGCCGCTCCAGCTCGCGCTGCTGGGTCTCATAACCGCACAACGAAATTTTCATCCTTTCGGATTCGTCATTCACGGCATCCAATTGCTTGGCCAGCGCTTCATTCAGCGCGATTGCATCCCTGTTCACGGCTTCCGCCACAGAGGCAGCTTCGCTAATGGCGTCGATTTTCTCGCGTAGAGCGAGAATCGTCTGTCCATCCGCATACATTTTTTGCTGCATTTCCTGGTTGCACTGGTCGATCGATATCATCGGCCGCGCGTTTTCCACCTGCACATCAGAGAGCGCGTTCATATTGGCGATGTCGACCGCCAAGGCCGCTTCGTTCATGGCTTCGATTTTTTCGCGAAAAGCAAGGATCGTCTGCGCGTCCGCAGACTCTTTGATCTGCTTTTCTTGGCGGCACTGCTCGAGCAACATCGTCAGCCGTGAGTTCTCCACGCGTTCGCTAGAGATGGCATTCTGGAGAGCGGTCAATTCATTCTGACTTTCCAACAATCTTTCATTGATCTGTCCCTGTATGACAACGAGCAGTCGCCGGCTATCTTCGAGAGAGTCGATTTTCGACACGTAGTTCTCGACCCTGTCGAATCGCGATGTTGTCGAATCGAAAAAACCCCGGAACTCCTCGACGAATGACGATGTCTGAAGACTTTGCCGCTGGGTCACCTCGCGGATGGCGTTTTCCACATCCAGTTTTACGCTGAGCTCTGCTTGAATCCTCGATATTTCCTTGTCTTTCTCACTCAAAGAGTTTTCGCGCATCAGGATAATCTTGCCAAGCGTCGCCGACGTATGCTCGCTGATCTTCGCGACGACCTTTGGCAGATCGGATTCGGACACTTTCACTACGTCGTAAATTTCGCGAACAGGAAGTCGAAGCCTTGATATCTCGCCCCAACTTTCTCGATCCAGAGCGACCAGCGAAGCATCGTCCAAATGGGTATCAGGCTTGTTCCTGGAGCAACTCAGTCCAATGAAAATATTGTCTCCATCAACGCAGATACCACGCGTATACCCGCCAATATCCAGGCTACGCAACTTTTCGCCGCCAGGGGAATATTCGGCGAGTTCCTGCAGCTCCGAATTCGCCAGCAGCAGATTCTCTCCGTGAACAGTCAAACTATGGGGCTGAGAAAGGCCGCCAATCAATTTTCTGCCGGTTTCGAGGTCGTAGACGCCACCTGCCTGCCGCGAATGGCCTTTGTACCCACGGTGTTCTTGAAACTCCCCGAACGCGGAAAAAACCAACCGACCCTGCCATTTTGTCAAGCTGTTGATGTGCCAGGAATCTTCTTCTCCCGGAAAAGTCCAGCGTTTCGATACGTTTCCGGCCGAGTCAAGTTTGATGATCGTGTTGGCGATCGTCGAGACGAGAAAAAAGCAGTCGTCGTCGATCAGGACATCGTGAATATCGTCGAACTGCACATTGACTCCCTGGATGTCAATCGAACGTTCGCCATACACAACGACCAGTGACGGTTGTATTCCGCGGACAACACGTTGACCGCGAATGGCCAAACCTGTCGTATCCAAGCTGTCCAATTTGCGCGTCTCACCCGCTTGAATCGACAGCAGCCCGCCACCGTTTGGGGACGACACGAGGAAATTGCTGAACAACTTATCCATCGACCCTTACTCTCGCTACGCACTCGAAATCAACGAGTTCCTGTGCCGTATTGGAAACCACTGGAAGCACGCGAAATACGGCCGCGTCTGCTATTCGATGCAGCAGCAACTCTTCATCGTATCTGCATCCAAACACACCGGCATTCATGAAATAAACGCCCGGATTCAGCAGGCATCTGAAAGAAAACTCAACCCGGGCCACATCTCCACGACGGAGTGCGATGCCTTCATGGATCGTGGCTTCCGACATGCTTCCACCCAGATGCACACCGGATGTCGACTTGATCAGCATGCCGAATCGAACGCCCGATACGGCATCGTCAATGGCAACATCGTAGCAATACAAGTATTCCCGCCCTCGAATCAGCCCATTGACCTGACTCCCGCCGACGGTAAGTATCCTCACATTGCTGATGAGCGCCCCCCTGCCCTCGTAGGAAAGCGTGTCTTTGGGGATAAAGTTCGGCTCGAACGTCTCTTCTGAGGGCACCGATGCTACGGCAAGCGAGTTGCCTTCTGCATTCGGACTGCCATCAACGCCGTCAATTCCCGATTGCAGAGGCCGAAAATGCGCGTCAGCGATTTCAGCCCTGATCTGCTCGGACAGATGCCCTGGCGCGTACAGTAGCTTGTGGTAGTAAGCGATGACGCGTTTTGGATCGCCTTGCATCAACACATTTCCAGCATCGATCAGAATAGCGCGATCGCACAATTCGATCACCGTGCCTCCAGCGTGCGATACGAAGAGAATCGTGACTCCTCTCGATCTCAATTGTTCGATTCTCGAAAAGCACTTTCTTTGAAAAAGCTCATCGCCCACGGACAACGCTTCGTCGACTATCAAAATGCTTGGATCGACGCAAACCGCAACCGAAAACGCCAATCTGACCGCCATACCGCTTGAGTAGGTCCTGACCGGCTGATCGATGAAATTCCCGATATCGGCGAATTCTTCGATCGCGCTGAATCGAGCGTCCGTCTCGGCGCGCGACATTCCGAGCACGGCCGCATTCATATAAACATTGTCGCGCCCGGAAAATTCAGGATTGAACCCGGAACCCAATTCCAGCAATGCGGCCACGCGGCCTTGCGTCTCGACTTCGCCGCCGGTAGGCGTAAGGGTCCCACAGATGAGTTGCAGCAGCGTGGATTTCCCGGATCCATTCCGCCCGACTATGCCGACAACCTCGCCGCGAGCCACTTCAAAAGAAACATCTCTCAATGCCCAGAATTCCCGGAAATGCTCCTTGGGCTTGATTCCGAACAGAACGGACAGTCGCGGAAGCAGAAATTGTTTCAGGCGATCACTCGGTCGATCGTAGATCCGATAGAACTTCGACAGACTCTTCACTGCGACCGCTACGCTTCTCTTGGATGCCACGCCCTTATTGACCGGGGTCAGGTTTTCAGATGACATCTGCGAACCCTTTTCTGGTCTTCTGGAACCAAAAAAAACAGAGCCAGCAAAACACGCTCGCCACGAGCGTATAGACAGCGAGTCCGAACCAATCAGGTGCCACGCCCCATATCGTCACGTTGCGCATCTGCTCGATAATGAAAGTCAACGGATTGATTGACATGATGGCCCGATACTTTTCCGGAACTGCTGCGATCGGATAGAACACGGGAGACAGGAACAGCAGGACCGACGTCACGACGCCGATGATCTGACCGAGATCGCGTACGAAAACGCCAAGCGAGGATAGAAACCATGCAGATCCCACAGCCGCTATCAGCAGAGGCAAGAGAATCACCGGAAGAAAGATGGATGTCCACGGCAGGAATCCGTTATGGAGAAGTTGCACGACCAGCAGGACGCTCGTGCTGACCAGTCCGTGAAAGAGCGAGCTTCCAAGGATCACGACAGAGAGAGATTCAAGCGGAAACACGACTTTCTTCACGTAATTCGAATTGGACAGGATCAGGGTAGGCGCGCGATTCAACACATCAGCCAAAATGGAATGAGTGATCATTCCCGCGAAAATGATGATTGCGAAGTCCGCCTTGCCAGTGCTCTCCGTTCCATGCCATCTGGCCCCGAATACCACGGAAAAAATGAAGGTATAGACGGCCAGCATCAGAAACGGAGTGATGTAGGACCACCCCACGCCAAAAGCGGTTCCTTTATAGCGACTTTGAACATCACGCACGATCATTTGCCCAATGAGCTGTCTGTTGTTCCAGAGAGTCTTGAGCATGAATGTTGGCGATGTTTGATGAGCAGTATGGGGGTTCATTCTTTGTTCGATGAGAGTCGTCTTGATTTTGCAGCAAGGGAGGGGAATGTCGGATCTGCGAATCAACCGTCTCACTATTGGACAGGCTCTTTGGCGAGGCCTGTCCAGCCGGTAATCATTGCATTACGGTGTGATTGGCCAGAGTAATAGACGCAGGCTCAAGGCATACATTCATCATTTTTTCGCGGCCGATTCATGGACGCAGCGCTTCTTCAAGGCTTCTTTGGAGATCGTCAATGCTCTCCACACCCACGCTCAAACGGACCAGGTCGTCATGGATGCCCAATACAGCACGCCGCTCGATCGGCACCGAAGCATGGGTCATCGTTGCAGGATGATTGACAAGGCTCTCTACGCCACCGAGCGACTCGGCGAGCGTGAACAGTCGGATACGTTCGCAGAAGCGCTTGGCGCCTTCAAAACCGCCCTTCACGCGGATCGATACGATGCCACCGAAACCGTCCATTTGCCGCGCCGCGAGCGCGTGCTGCGGATGGTCTTTCAAACCGGGATAGATCACCTGCTCGATAGCGGGATGGGCTGTCAGCCATTCGGCAAGAGTCTGGGCGTTGGCGCAATGCGCCTGCATTCGCAGATGCAGTGTCTTCAAGCCGCGCAGCGCGAGGAAACTGTCGAAAGGCCCCTGCACCGCGCCGACCGAGTTTTGCAGGAACGCCAACTGCTCGCCAAGTTCCGCGTTGTCGCCGACCACCGCGATGCCGCCGACCATATCGGAATGACCGTTGAGATATTTGGTGGCCGAGTGCATGACGATGTCCGCACCGTGTTCCAGCGGACGCTGCAGGATCGGCGAGGCGAAGGTGTTGTCGGCGACCATCAGCAAGCCATGCTTTTTCGCGATGGCGCTCACCTCCTTGAGATCGACGATCTTAAGCATCGGATTGGTCGGCGTTTCGACCCATACCATCCGCGTATTGGGCCGGATCGCGGCCTCGAAGGCCGCCGGGTCGGTCAGATCGATGAAGCTGAAATCAAGCCCGGCGCTGCGCCGGCGCACGCGCTCGAACAAACGGAAGGTGCCGCCGTAGACATCGTCCATGCAGACGACGTGGCTGCCGCTATCGAGCAGCTCGAGGATGGTCGAGGTCGCGGCGAGGCCCGAAGCGAACGCGAAACCACGGCTGCCGCCTTCCAGACCGGCGACGCAGCGCTCGTAGGCGAAACGGGTCGGGTTCTGGGTGCGCGAGTATTCGAAGCCCTGGTGCACGCCCGGGCTGCTCTGGGCGTAGGTCGAAGTCGCGTAGATCGGCGGCATCACCGCACCGGTGGTCGGGTCGGGAGATTGTCCGGCATGGATGGCCTTGGTGCCGAGCCCCCAATCCTTGGACAGATCGACATTGTCAGACTGGCTCATCGCAGACCTTCCCGGGAAAAGACCGCTAATTTTAACATTGAGGCATCGGCTGCAACCGCCGGTTACTGAACGCGGCGACGCAGGTAGTTCAGCAAGTCGATCCGGGTGATCAGGCCCAGAAAGCGCTCGTCATCCATAACGATGGCGACATGGCCACGGTCGAACACCGGCAACAGAGCCTCCACTGGAGAGCGCACGTCGAGCTTATCGAGCCTGCTGACCATCGCAGTCGAGGCAGGGTCGCGGAACCGGGCCTCGTCTCCATACACATGCAGCAGTACGTCGCTTTCGTCGAGGATGCCGACGATCCGCTCACCGTCCATCACCGGCAGTTGGGAGATTTCGTAGAGCTTCATCCGCTGGTAGGCCGTCACCAGCAGGTCGTTGGGGCCGATCACCACGGTATCGCGCCGGGTGTAGGGACGCAGGATCAGATCGCGTAGATCGCCATGCGGCTCACGCTCCAGAAAGCCGTTGTCCAGCATCCAATAGTCGTTGTATTGCTTCGACAGATACTTGTTGCCGGTGTCGCAGACGAACACCATCACGTTCTTGGGCGAGGTCTGTTCGCGGCAGTACTTCAGCGCGGCGGTCAGCAGGGTACCGCTTGACGAGCCACCGAGAATCCCCTCGGAACGCAGCAGTTCGCGCGCGGCGAGGAAGCTTTCCTTGTCGGTCACCGCGTAGGCTTTCTTGACCCGGCTGAAGTCGGAAATGTCGGGCAGGAAATCCTCGCCGATGCCTTCGACCATCCAGCTGCCGGACTTCTCGTTGAGGCGTCCGTCGTTGATGTATTCGGCCAGAATCGAGCCGACCGGGTCGGCCAGGATCAGCTCGGTGTGCGGGGAATGCTCGGCGAAGCAGCGCGACAGGCCGGTCATGGTGCCGGAGCTGCCGCAGCCGAAGACGATGGCGTCGAGACCGCCGACTTCGCGCATCTGCGCCAGGATCTCGGGGCCCGTGACGAACTGGTGCGCGGCAGGGTTGTCGGGGTTGCCGAACTGGTTGATGAAGTAGGCGCCCGGAGTCTCGCCGGCGATCCGCGCGGCCATGTCCTGGTAATAGTCCGGGTGACCCTTGGCCACGTCCGAACGGGTCAGCACGACCTCGGCGCCCATGGCCTTGAGGTTGAAAATCTTCTCCCGGCTCATCTTGTCGGGGACAACCAGCACCAGCTTGTACCCCTTCTGCTGGGCGACCAGGGCCAGACCGATGCCGGTATTGCCGGCGGTGCCTTCGACCAGGGTGGCGCCGGGCTGGATATCGCCGCGCTGCTCGGCGGCCTCGATCATGCGCAGGCCGATGCGGTCCTTGATCGAACCACCGGGGTTCTGGCATTCGAGCTTCAGAAACAGCGTGCACAGACCGGTATCGAGGCGCTGGGCACGGACGACCGGGGTATCGGCGATCAGATCGAGAACGGAATCGTGGACAGAAGAGTCACGGACCGAGGGAAGATTCGGCATGCCGGCGCCAGCTCGCTGGGAGAAGGCCCGGATTATCGCATCGTCGGCATCGTCCCGGCTTCAGGATGGCCACCAAGCGGCTTGGTGCGATGGATCGTGGAGACGACATCATCGGGACGACGGCGGGCGATGCAACGCCGCCGCCGTCCACGGATTCGGCGTGCAGTTCAGTGGCGAAGAGCATCGTACATCCGGGTGAGGCGATCCTTTGCTGCCAATTTCTCGCGCTTCATCTGCATCAGTCGGGTGTCGTCGATCGGCAGTACGCCGAGTTCGGCATCGAGCACCTGCTTGTCGAGTTCCTTGTGGCGATGGTACAGCTGGCGGAATTCGGTATTGGCCTTCATCAAGGCTTCGACTTCGGACTGGGGTTGCCCTTCGAACATGGATTTCTCCTCACGGCACGATGATGGGCCCGGCCACAACGGCCGAGCCACGGGATGGGAAACGTGGGTTGAAGACGCGGGGTATCGGGACAGAAAACGAAAACGCCCCGGCCGGGTGCGGCGCGGGGCGTGATGGGAACGCATGCTGAATCCACGGTGCGGACGCCCCAGCAAGGAGCGTCCGCACGGACTTCACTTCCGGCGGCATTCTCCTTGGGATCGTCGTGCGTCTGCGTCATCGGCTCTGCTCGTCGTCCGGAGGCGAACCGGCCCCCGCAAAACCGACCCTACTCTTCTCAATTGCCCTCGGCAAGCACTTGGCGCGGGATTCCGTCGATCCGTCGCACGGGCGCAGGAAGGAGATCGCTCATCCACTGAAACATTCAGCTCAACGCATTGATTGAAAATACTTTTTTGAAAAAAAGCTGCGGCTTTGCATCAGCCGCAGGTCTGTTTCAGACCAGCGGTTTTGGCTAAGGCTTTGGCTTGGGTCTCGGCTTCGGTCTGGGTTTGGCCTTGGGTTTCGGTTTGGCGGCAGCCTCGACCGGCCCGCCGCTGGTCAATTCGGCTTCGCGCCGGGCCAGTTCCGCCTCGCGTTCGCGCGCCAGACGGAGCTTTTCAGCTTCGCTTCCGGCGACGGTGTCGAGCAAACCTTCGGCTTCCTCACGGTTGCGCGACTCGGCCTCGACCGCCTCACGCAGTCGGGCGGTTTCCTCCGCCTGGATCTGGGCTTGCACACGCAGACGCTCGGCCTCGGCGCGGGCGCGTTCGGCATCCCGGCGGCTGGCTTCGACCAGCAGTTCGCTGCGCTCGATCTCCAGCTGTTGCAGCACGGCGCGATTGGACTCGGTGCGGGATGCGATTTCGGCGGCTTCGACCCGGATCTTGGCGATCTGCAGCGCCTGCGGGCGCTGCTTGCGCTTGGCTGCCTGCAGCGATTGCAGCGCCTGTCGCGCCTGCAGGCGTTCGTAGGCGGCATATGCGGTGCGCTGTGGATCCGTGTCGATCGCCTGCAGGCGCTGTCCGAGCCTGGCGACGTCGGGATCGGGCTCGGCGGCTGTCGCTGTGAACACAGGCAGCGTCAGCAGCAGCGCCACCACGATGCCGCATCGCGAACCACGCGCGCTCATGGCCTGTCCTCGATCCCCAGCCGCTGGCGCAGTTCGGCGATCTCGGCCCGGCGTCGGCTCAGTTCGGTCTGCAGCGACGCCTCGCGGCTGCGCGCATAGGCGTAATCGGCCTCGGCGGAGGCCAGTTGGGCCAGACCGATGGCGTCCGCATGTTTGCGAGCGGCTACGGCGATCTGGGCCTGACTCAAGGCGTTCTTCGCGCGCAGCAAGGCCTCGCCGGCGTATTGGTCGGCATCTGCACCTTCGGCCCGCAATATCGCCGCTTGGGCCGTATTCAGATCCTGGGCCGGCAGCGGTGCCCTTGCGACAGCGATGGACGAAAACGTGAGCACGATCACAAGCAGGGCATGGATCATGCTGCGGTACGACTGACGCGGGTGCTGCGGGACGCGCGACATTTGTGCGAAGCTTGGAGTCATGGGGAGCGTGCCGGTGATGGAATCGATAGCGGGTGAATCGATCGATCCGCGCGCGCCATTGTCAACAGCATTCGCGGCGCTTGCAACGCCACCGACATCGCGCAGCCAGCGGCTGTATGGGGAGGTTCAACAATGGACATCGGCTATTTCCTGAAGCTGATGACGGACAAAAACGCCTCCGACATGTTCCTGACCACCGGTGCGCCGGTGCATATCAAGGTCGAAGGCAAGTTGTATCCGCTCGGCAATACCGGCCTGCCGCCGGGCATGGTGAAGAAGATCGCCTATTCGCTGATGGACGAAGGCCAGGTCCCGGATTTCGAGCGCGATCTGGAGCTGAACATGGCGCTGTCGCTGGCCGACGCCGGTCGCTTCCGCGTCAACGTGTTCAAGCAGCGCGGCGAAGTGGGCATGGTCATCCGCGCGATCCGCAGCGTGATTCCCAGCATCGAGGAACTTCAG
>JBIITV010000225.1:0-4596 GCA_044340325.1 Lysobacteraceae bacterium | reverse complement strand
ATCATTGTTGTCGCGGATTCCACCGTTCAGCTCTCCTTTCTCGACAGCCGGCAGCGGCAAACACTGATCGCCCGCAAAGAAGGCATCGGCAAACTGCTTGACCCCGGCAATCTCGGCCTTCTCGAAAAAAGCGATATCGAAACCATGCGCGTGCATGCGCCTCTCAGTCTTCAAACGAACATGGACTGGGCGATCTCGCGACATTTCGCATTGAAATACAAAGGCGCGCACTGCGCCGAAATCCGCGAAATCGTCAACAACGAATCCCTGGATCGTGCGCAATGAATGCGAGGAGGATCATCCCGCACGCAGCAGAATCCTGGGCCGAAACCCTCGCCATGAGCGGTAGCGTGCTGCACCTCAGCGGCGAAAGCGCGACAGTGAAATCGCTGCTGTCCCACGGGCGCGCAAGCTGGCAATCTCAAGGGGGGCACCTGCTCCCCGCGCTGCTGGGGGTCGGCGATATGGACATGCTGTCGCTGCAGCTGACGGCGATCGTCGATCGTCGTCCGGTGTTGTTCTGTGCGAGCGATACCGCACCGCCTTCCATCTGCGATGCGCAGATTGCCGCAAAGGCTGCAGATCGCAGAGCGAATGCATCGCGGGACACTACATCGGAGTCCGCTGACGGAACGCAATGGCCTGACGGATTTGCCGTACTGTCATCAGGCACACTCGGTGCGCCTAAAGTCATTTGGCATCGCCATCGCGACCTTGTCGCGACCGGTTCGATCGTGATGCGCCGATTGGGACTCACTGCCGATGACCGGGTGCTGATCACCGTCCCCCTGCACCACATGTACGGCTTGGGTGCGGCTCTGATACCGGCCCTGTTGGCGAACGCCGAGATCCACTTGTTGCCCAACGCCAATCTGCTCGGCTTCAACGATGCCCTGCGTGCGTTCGATCCGACGATGGTCTTTTCGACGCCGCATCTTCTACGCGCATTGTTGCGACGCAAGAGCGAATCGCTGAAGACTTGCCGCGGAATCGTGCTGGCGGGCGATGGCGTTCCGCCGATGCTGCATGCGCAGGCACGGCAGGTCTTCAATCAGGTGTTCGACCTGTATGGCAGTTCCGAACTTGGCGTGGTCGCCATCTCGGAACCCAACCTGCCGCAGGCGCTGTACCCGCTCGAAGGCGTGCGCGTCTTTCCCGCTGACCTCACAACCGAACAAAGCAATCTCATCGTGGCGCACCCGCATGCAGCGACCCATATCGCCCGCTGCGGAACGCTGTTCGCCATGCCGTCCGAATGGGATACGCGCGATATCGCAGTCTTCAGCGGAAACGCCGGATTCACGATTCGAGGTCGTGCGGATCTCAGCCTGAATCGCGCCGGCAAGCTGCTGGTGCTGGCGGAGCTTGAGCGCATCGTCATGGGCTGGCCAGGCGTGGAACTCGCGGTGGCGATCGTGCTCGAAGACGAGACCGCAGCCGGCAAGGCCATCGCGCTGGTCATCAAGCCATCGGCAGCCGCATTGACCATTGATGCACTGAAGCAACTCGCATCGACAACGTTGCCGGCCTTCGCGCGTCCGGACCGCTATACGCTCGTTTCGGACATGCCTTGCCTGGGCAGCGGAAAACCCGACAGGAACACCATCATCAAGGATCATCGCCATGGATAAACCACAGATCATCGAGACTTTGAAGCGCATCATCGCCGAAGATCTGGATCTCAACGTCAGCTACGAACAGATTGCGGACGAAGTCTCGTTCCTGGAAGACGGACTGGCGCTGGACTCCATCAGCCTGGCCGAGTTCATCGATCATGTAGAACAAAGATTCTCGATCCGGATCCTGGACGAGGATCTGGATACAGCGACATTCAAATCGCTGGGCAGCGTGGTCTCTCTTGTCCAGAGGCGTTCGACCGATCCCGGATCCGAGGCGGTAGTGCGATGAAAAATCTAAAAATCGCACTGGTAGGCGATGCAGGTCCGGAGAACGCAGATGCGGCGCCGGATTATCGCCATGAGACTCCGAACCGCGACGGTTTCGTGGTGGCATGGCCGCCTCAGCGCTATTGGAAATCCGCGAGCGAGGAAGATCTCTCGACCGACAAGCCCCTGCATCTTTATTTCCACATTCCGTTCTGTCTGCAGCGCTGCCGTTACTGCTTTTTCAAGATCGAGATACTGTCCGAATCTTCGCACGCGATTCGCGAGCGTTATGTCAATGCATTGTGCCGTGAAATCGAGCAGGTCGCGGATACGCACAGACTCCGCGGAAGAACAGTCAAGTCGATTTATTTTGGAGGCGGCACGCCCAGCGTGATCCAACCGGAGCAGTTGGCGCGTATCAAGAGAACGATCGAAGCGTGCTTCCGGCTGGACGAACCGGAATTCGTGTTCGAGATCGAGCCGATCACGCTCAACAACCGAATGATCGACGGCTTGGCGGACCTGGGCGTCAATCGCATCAGCTTCGGCATCCAGTCGTTCGACGATCGCGTCGTCGCGTTGACCGGGCGCCACGACACCGACGAAAAGAATTCCAGGGCGATCGAACGCGCACTCAAGACTGGCGCAGTAGTCAACATCGACCTGCTCTCCGGGCTTGAGGGCGAAACGATGGATAGCTGGCAGCACTCGATCAATCGCGCCACTGCGCTGGGTGTACATGCGGTCACGGTCTACAAACTGGAACTCTACTCGAACGCGCATTACATGAACGATATCCGCCAGGGCAAACTCTCGCTGCCGGGAGCGGACCAGGAAATCGCATTCGCCCGTTGGGGCATCGCGCGCCTTCGCGATAGCGGCTATCTGCCATCCACTTATTTCACTTTCACCCGCGAAGGCAAATATCCGCAGCGCCACATCACCAGCCGTTGGCGCGGCGAAGACATGTACGGCTTCGGCGCGTCGGCGTTCGGGACAGTCGCCGGCTATTCCAGGCAGAATCTCAGCGAAATCGACGCCTATCTGGAGCGCGTCGAGAGCGGACTCAGCCCGACACAGCGGGTGCTGGAGATCAGCAGCGCCGACCATATGCTGCGCGATCTGGTCATGGGCCTGAAAACGACTGTAATCGACCTCGGCGAATACCGGCGCCGTCATGGGATGCGTCTGGACCTGTTACTTGCCGAGGATCTGGCTGACCTGACCCGCAAGGGATTGATAGACCTCGACAACGATCATTTGCGCCTCACGGACGAAGGCATTTTGTACGGTGACTACTGTGGCCGTTACCTCGGCGCAGGTTTGAGACACAAGCTCTCCGGCGATGCCAGACCAATCCGTGCTTGACCGCGATGTTGATCACTCCCGATTTCGTCTTCATCCACATGCCCAAGACGGGCGGAACCTTCATAACCGAGATGCTGCGGCTCGTGTATGGGGCCCGCGCCGTGGAGACAGGGCGAAAGCACGCTACCTGCGACGAAATATCCGCGACCGATCGCCACAAGCCGATACTCTCCGTGATCCGCTCGCCATTCGAGCGATACGTGTCGCAGTATCACTACGGCTGGTGGAAAACGAATCCGCAGGAGTACTGCGATCCAGCGCTGATCCGGCAGGATTTTCCTGGTTATCCGGACGTCGGCTTCGATGATTTCGTCATGGTCGCGAACCGGTACTTCGTCAACGTGCATCGCGGCGTAGCCAATGGTTACGAATCTCCGGAATTGCCGCCGGAGCTTGCGCTCGGATGGCACTCCGAACAATTCATCCGCTTCTTCTGCCGGGATCCGCACCGCGCGTTCGCCAGCATCACCGAGCACGATCTCCAGCGGGGCCATGTCGAGACCTTCGAGTATCCGGTGGAGTTCCTGCGAACTGAAACGCTCAATCGGGATCTCGCCGACTATCTCCAGCGCTATATCGTGGATACGGAACTGCTGGACATGGTCCGCGCGCACCGCCGGGTGATGCCGGAACTGGCGCACGAAAGCAGAGCACGGCCGCACGCGCGTGATTACTTCGACCGCAAGCTGAGCGATTTTGTCGGGCGCAAGGAAACTTTTTTGTTCAATCGTTTTCCGGAGTATCGGATGGAGGTGCCATGAACCCCATGGCCGATGAGGAACTGGTAGCTCTTGTCAGCGGCGGCAATCGCGGCATCGGGCTTGCTGTCTGTGAAGGGCTCGCCGGAAGAGGCGTGCGTGTGTACATGGGATGCCGTGACCCGGCCGAAGGAATGGCGGCGATCGAGCGACGTCAACTGATGGGCGTCACGCCGATTCAGCTGGATGTCTGTTCCGAATCCTCATGTCCGTCGGCGTCCGCGACAAGCCCAGCGAGGAAAGCATGACGCAGGCAAGAGCCACGTTCGATGTCAACTTTTTCGGGCCCTGGCGGCTGAGCCAACACGCATTGCCGCTGATGCACGGGCGCGCACATGCGCACATCATCAACGTATCCAGTGGACATGGCAGTTCCACCAGGATCGAGGGCAACAACCTGGCCTACCGGAGTTCGAAATCAGCATTGAATGTGCTGACCCAAGCCATGGCCATCGAACTGGCCGACAGCGGAATCCGTGTCAATTGCATGACCCCGGGCTGGGTCAGAACCAAGCTCGGCGGCGTCGCGGCGCCACGTTCTCCGCAAGAAGGCGCGGAGACAATTCTATGGCTGGCGCTGGAGG
>JBIITV010000071.1:0-22451 GCA_044340325.1 Lysobacteraceae bacterium | reverse complement strand
ATTATGGGCGATTCAGTAGGTTGGGTCAACTGTGTCAAGCAGAAGGGCACTTCATGAGTGCTCCGGAGCCAAAACAGGCGCCCCGTGGCGGGCTGCTGAAGTCGACCTCCATCTTCAGTGCCATGACTCTGCTGTCGCGGATCGCCGGTTTCGCCCGCGACGCCCTGCAGTCCCGCATCTTCGGCAGCTCGGCGGCGATGGATGCCTTCGTCATCGCCTACCGCATCCCGAATTACCTGCGCCGGATCTTCGCCGAGGGCTCGATGCAGATGGCTTTCGTGCCGGTCCTGAACGAAATCCGCGAGCGGGGCGACCAGGACGCGCTGAAGGAGTTCGTCGACCGCATGGCCGGGGCGCTGTTCGCGGTGGTGTTCGTGGTGGCGGGGATCGGCATGCTCGCCGCGCCGGTGATCGCTGCGATCTTCGCGCCGGGCTCGATGGACGAGCCCGAGAAATTCGACCTGATCGTGCAGATGCTGCGGATCACATTCCCCTACCTCGTGTTCATCTCGATGATGGCCCTCGTGGCGTCAGTGCTGAACAGTTTCGGCAAATTCGCACTGCCGGCGGTGACCCCGGTGCTGCACAATCTGGTGATGATCGCGGCGATGCTGTGGCTGGCGCCGCGATTCTCCGAGCCAGCCAAGGCGCTGGCCTGGGGCGTGTTGGCAGCCGGCATACTGCAGCTGATGGTGCTGTGGCCGGCGCTGGGCAGGCTGGGCATTCGGCCGACGTTGAAGCCTGGTTTCTCCAATCCGGACGTGCGTCGAGTGGCGAAACTGATGGTGCCGACCCTGTTTTCCTCGTCGGTGGCGCAGTTGAACCTGCTGGTCGGGACGATTTTCGCCTCGGTGCTGGCCACCGGCAGTCAGACCTGGCTGTATCTGTCCGATCGACTGGTCGAATTTCCGCTGGGACTGTTCGGGGTGGCGATCGGCACCGTGATCCTGCCTCACTTGTCTCGTCGTCACGCGGCGACCGATGCCGAAGGCTATTCCGCGGCGCTCGACTGGGGGCTGCGCCTTGCGCTGCTGGTTGGTGTGCCGGCTGCGCTGGGCCTGTTGCTGCTGGCCGAGCCGCTGACGTCGGTGGTCTACCAGGGCGGAAAATTCACCGCCCACGACACCCGGATGGCGGCGATCAGCCTGAGCGCGATGAGCATCGGCATTCCGGCGTTCATGCTCAGCAAGGTCCTCTCGCCCGCGTTCTATGCCCGCCAGGACACCAAAACGCCGATGCGCGCGGCGATCTACACGGTCGTCGCCAATGTGCTCATGACCGTGGCCTTCACCTTGCCGCTGTGGCTGAACGACATCGACGGTGCGCATGGCGGGATCGCGCTGGCCACCGGTCTGGCCGGGATCTTCAACGCCTGGCTGCTGTGGCGCTATCTGCGCCGCGCCGGCCTTCTGCGGCCGCAGCCGGGCTGGGCCAGGCATCTGCTGCGGATCGCGGCAGGCTGTGTCGCGATGACTGCAGTCGTGCTGGGTATCTCGTACCGGGTCGGTGATTGGACGGCCATCGCCGACCCGTGGGTGCGGGTGGGCTGGTTGCTGGCTGTGGTCGTGGCCGGGGCGCTGGCCTACGGCATCGCTCTGATCGCGATGGGCCTGCGACCGCGCGATCTCCGCCATTGAAACGGCATACGGACCAGAGCCGGCTGCGCTCGCTATACTGCGGAATTGATTGAACTACCCGGATCCGGCCTTCGCGGTCGGACACTCAACCCGATGATCGAATTGTTCCGCGACCTCGACGGAGGCCCGCTGTGTCCGAACGGCAGCGTGGTCTGCATCGGCGCCTTCGATGGCCTGCACATCGGCCATCGTGCGCTGGTGGGCCATGCGGTGACGCGCGCGCGCGCGCTGGGCGTACCCGCTGTTGCATTGAGCTTCGAGCCGCTGCCGCGCGAATTCTTCGCCGGCGGTGTTTCGCCGCCGCGGTTGCAGCTGCCACGGATGAAGTTGGCTGAGCTCCGCGCCTTGGGCATTGATCGTATCGGTCTGCTCCGCTTCAACGCAGCGCTCGCGAGTCTGTCGCCGGAAGATTTTGTCCAGGATCTGCTGGTTGCGAGGCTGCAGGCCCGTGAAGTCTGGGTTGGCCCCGATTTCCGTTTCGGCCGCGCCCGGGCCGGCAATCTGGCGCTGCTTCAGCGGATGGGCGCAGAGTGCGGATTCGATGCCGAAACCATCGCACCGGTGGAACTCGACAGCGTGCCGGTCTCAAGCACACGTATCCGTGCCGCCTTGCAAGGCGGCGATTTCGCCACCGCGACGCGTTTGCTGGGCAAGCCGTATTCGATCGCCGGGCGCGTGGTACGCGGCAAACAGTTGGGGCGAACGCTGGGCTATCCCACCGCCAATCTGCGCTTCGCCAACAAGACGCCGGCGCTGCGCGGTATCTACGCGACGTGGGTTCACGGCGTGGGCGCGCAGCCATGGCCGTCGGTCTCCAGCTTCGGTACGCGCCCCACCGTGGACGGCAAGGAGCCGCTTCTGGAGGCGCACCTTTTCGATTTCGACGGCGATCTCTACGGCAAGCTGATCGAAATCGAATTCGTCGCCCGGCTCCGTGACGAAGAAAAATTCCCCGATCTGCCGACCCTCGTCGTGCAGATGGACCGCGACGCAGCGCAGGCGCGGCATATTCTGATGAAAACGACCGAACGGGCCACCGCGTGAGCGATCAAGACAACACCACCGACAACCAGCGCTATAAAGCCACGATCCATTTGCCGGCCACCGAGTTTCCGATGCGCGGAGACCTGCCCAAGCGCGAACCGGAGACGCTCAAGCGTTGGCAGGCGCAGGGGCTGTATGCCCAACTGCGCGCCGAATCCAAGGGGCGGCCGCTGTTCGTGCTGCACGACGGCCCGCCGTACGCCAATGGCGCGATCCATATCGGCCACGCGGTCAACAAGATTCTCAAGGACATCATCGTCAAGTCGAAGACGATGGCGGGCTTCGATGCGCCCTATGTGCCGGGCTGGGATTGCCACGGCCTGCCGATCGAACATCAGATCGAGAAGAAATACGGCAAGGTCGGCGACAAGCTCGACGCTGCGGAATTCCGCGCAAAATGCCGCGAATTCGCCACCCAGCAGATCGACCTGCAGCGCGCCGATTTCAAGCGGCTGGGCGTGCTCGGCGACTGGGACAATCCATACCGCACCATGGATTTCCGCTATGAGGCGGACATCATGCGTTCGCTGGCGAAGATCGTCGAACGCGGCCATCTCTCGCGCGGCGTGAAGCCGGTGCACTGGTGCTTCGACTGCGGTTCGGCGCTGGCCGAGGCCGAGATCGAATACATCGACAAGAAATCGCCAGCGGTCGACGTGGCTTACAGCGCGCGCGACGGGCATGCACTGGCGGCGAAGTTCGGCGTCGGCATCGACGCCGATGTCGAAGTCGCGGTGCCGATCTGGACCACCACGCCGTGGACGCTGCCGGCGTCGCTGGCGGTCACGCTCGGCCCGGATCTGGAGTACGCTCTGGTCGAAGGCCCCGCGCACGATGGCAAGCGCCGGCTGCTGGTGCTGGCCGACGCCCTGGTCGCGAAAGCGCTGCGGCGTTACGGCATCGAAGATACGACCGTGCTCGGCCGCGCACACGGTGCAGCAATGGAAGGCCTGATCCTTCGGCATCCTTTCTATTCCGAACGCGACATCCCGCTGATTCTCGGCGACCACGTCTCCGCCGAGGAAGGCACCGGCGCCGTGCATACCGCGCCGGGCCACGGCCAGGAAGATTTCGTCGTCGGGCTGAAATACGGTCTGCTCGAACACTACAGCGCTGCACAGATCAATCCGGTCGATGGTCGAGGTCTGTATCTGCCATCCACACCGCCAATCAAAGGCATCTCCGGCGATATCGCACTCGCGGGCCTGCACATCTGGAAGGCCAACGAGGTCATCAGCGACGCGCTGCGCGGCACCGGCGCACTGCTCGCGCAGTTCACGCTGGAGCACAGCTACCCGCACTGCTGGCGCCACAAGACGCCGGTGGCGTTCCGCGCCACCCCGCAATGGTTCATTTCGATGAATCAGGCGAATCTGCGCGCCGATGCGCTGGATGCGATCAAGCAGGTCGAATGGTTCCCCGACTGGGGCCAGGCACGCATCTCCGGCATGATCGAAGGCCGACCGGACTGGACCATCTCGCGCCAGCGGACATGGGGCGTGCCGATCGCATTGTTCATCCACCGCGAAACCGGCGAACCGCATCCCAATTCGCCCGCGCTGATGCGTCGGGTCGCGGACCATGTCGAGCAGCATGGCGCCGACGCCTGGTACAGCCTCGATGCCGCAGAACTTCTCGGCGAACAGGCGGTGGACTACGACAAGGTGCGCGACATTCTCGACGTGTGGTTCGACTCCGGCGTCAGTCACGAATGCGTGCTCGGCCAGCGGCCGCAGGACGGTCTGCGCAAGCCGGCGGACCTGTACCTCGAAGGCTCCGACCAGCATCGCGGCTGGTTCCACAGTGCGCTGCTCACCGGCGTGGCGATGGACGGCCGGGCGCCTTATCGTCAGGTGCTCACGCATGGTTTCGTGGTCGACGAAAACGGCGAGAAACAGTCGAAATCGAAAGGCAATGTGGTCGAGCCGCAGAAGGTCATCGGCGAAATGGGCGCGGATGTGCTGCGTCTGTGGGTCGCCTCCGCCGACTATCGCTACGAGATGTCCGCGTCGCCGGGCATCCTGAAAGGCTCGGGCGATGGCTACCGTCGTCTTCGCAATACCGCGCGCTTCCTGCTGGGCAATCTGCATGGCTTCGATCCGGCCGTGCATCTGCTTGCGCACGAGGACATGCTGGCGCTCGACCGCTGGATCGTACATCGCGCCGATGCGCTGCAGCACCAGATCGCAAACGCCTACGCCCGCTACAACTTCGCTGAGATCGTGCAGGCCCTGATCAATTTCTGCAGCGTCGATCTGGGTTCGCTGTATCTGGACGTGACCAAGGATCGCCTGTACACGATGCGCGAGGATTCGCCAGGCCGGCGCAGCGCGCAGAGCGCGATGTATCGGATCAGCGAAGCCTTCGTGCGCTGGATCGCACCGATCCTCAGCTTCACCGCCGACGAGATGTGGAAGCATCTGCCGACGAATACCGACAAAGGCCTGCGCGTAGAGAATGTGTTTTTCTCCACCTGGTACGAGGGGTTGGCGCCGATGTCGGCGGATGCGCAGCTCAATGGTGAACGCTTCGATCGTTTGCTGGCGCTGCGCGAGCAGATGGCGAAGACGCTGGAGCCGATGCGCGCCAGCGGTGAGATCGGCGCATCGCTCGACGCTGAAATCACGATCCAGTGCGGGGCCGAAGACTTCGCCTGGCTGTCGCCGCTGGCCGAAGAGTTGCGGTTCTTCTTCATCAGTGGCGACGTGTCGGTGGTGCAGGGCGGCGATGCGGTCACCGCTCTGGTCAGCGCCAAGCCGAAATGCATCCGCTGCTGGCATCATCGTGACGATGTCGGGGCGAATCCGGAGCATCCCGAGATCTGCGGCCGTTGCGTGAGCAATGTCGATGGCCCGGGTGAAGATCGGGAATGGTTTTGATGTTCTTTCTCCCATCGGGGGAGGGTGCCCGAAGGGCGGATGAGGGTGCGCCGTGCCCGCGCCCTGTCCGTCTGTACTCCGCACTCCCTCATCCGGCGCCTCGCGCCACCCTCTCCCGGAGGGAGAAGGGATCAACAAGGTTCAGCGAGCTATGACCCAAGCCCCCAAACCCAACGCTCTGATTTGGCTGCTGTTGTCCGCAGTGGTGATCGGTCTCGATCAATGGTCCAAATATTGGGTGCTGACCAGCCTGCCCGAATACCAGCCGGTCACGGTGATCGAGAACTACTGGAACTGGTTCCGCAGCTACAACACCGGCGCCGCGTTCAGTTTCCTCGCCGATGCCGGTGGTTGGCAGAAGTACCTGTTCGCCGCGCTCGCGGTGGGCATCAGCGGCGTGCTCGCGTTCTGGCTGTCGCGTACCCCGCGCGCGCACTGGCGCGAGGCGCTGCCGTTCTCGCTGGTGATCGGCGGCGCGCTGGGCAATCTGATTGACCGGCTCATGCATGGTCACGTCGTCGACTTCATCCAGTGGCATTGGAAAGAGGTCTATTACTACCCCTCGTTCAACATCGCCGATTCCGCGATTGTCGCCGGCGCCATCGCCCTGGTCGTGTTCGGAGTGTTCGGCGCCAAGAAAACGCCTCCGAAAGAGGCTTGAAGGTGGATAATTCCCCCATGGACATCATTCTCGCCAACCCCCGCGGCTTCTGCGCCGGCGTCGACCGTGCGATCGAAATCGTCAAGCGCGCGATCGAAACCCTCGGCGCGCCGATCTACGTCCGTCATGAGGTGGTCCACAACCGTTTCGTGGTGGACGACCTGCGCCAGCGCGGCGCGATATTCGTCGAAGAACTTGACGAAGTGCCGGACAACGCCACCGTGATCTTCAGCGCCCACGGTGTGTCGCAGGCGGTGCGCGCCGAGGCCAAGCGCCGCAGCCTGAAGGTCTTCGACGCCACCTGTCCGCTGGTGACCAAGGTCCATCTGGAAGTGGCCCGCCACTGCCGTGCCGGCCGCGATGTGGTGCTGATCGGTCATGCCGGCCATCCTGAAGTGGAAGGCACGATGGGCCAGTGGCTGGCCGAGGCCGGTAGCGGGAAAATCTATCTGGTCGAGGATCTCGACGACGTCGAGCGTCTTGAGATCGCGCAGCCGCAGAATTTCGCCTACACCACCCAGACCACGCTGTCGGTGGACGACACCCGCAGCATCATCGATGCGCTCCGTGCCCGATATCCGGAGATGCAGGGCCCGCGCAACGACGACATCTGCTACGCCACCCAGAACCGCCAGGATGCGGTGCGCGAGCTGTCCGAGCGCTGCGATCTGGTGCTGGTGGTCGGTTCGCCCAACAGCTCCAACTCCAATCGCCTGCGCGAGCTGGCGGAGCGGGAAGGTGTGGAGGCCTATCTGATCGACGGTGCCGACGAAATCGACCCGCGCTGGGTCGAGGGTCGCCGGCACATCGGTGTCACCGCCGGCGCTTCCGCGCCCGATGTGCTGGTGCGGGGTGTCATCGCACGCCTGCGCGAACTGGGGGCGGGCGGGCTGCGCGAACTGGACGGTAAGCCCGAAGACATGGTCTTCGCGCTGCCCAGGGAACTGCGGGTGCAACTGATCGATTGACCGCAACCGCCCGAAAAACCTAGAATTGCGCTTCAACGCCGGAATAGCTCAGTTGGTAGAGCGCGTCATTCGTAATGATGAGGTCGTAGGTTCGATTCCTATTTCCGGCACCATCCCTTCGTAGCACTCGCTCACCGCGTCGATAAACGAGCGATGGCGAGTGATATCAGTGAATCTAGAAATCTTTTTTTCGTAAGGCTCTTTCTGAACCGTAGCAAACGAAAGCCCCGCAGACGCGGGGTTTTCGCTTTTCAGGGCCAGCTTACTGCGGTGCCCAAATCTCGCGATCCGCGACCGCAAGCCGTTAAAGTGTCGCTTCGTTCGCAAGGATCGTCGCCCGTGAGCAAAGCCTCCCCCAAAGCCCGCACCGCCTTCGTCTGCAGCGAATGCGGCGCCGAGTCCAACAAGTGGCAGGGGCAGTGCGGCGAGTGCGGGGCGTGGAATACGCTCACCCAGATCGTATTGGAATCCGCTGCATCGGCAGCCTCGCCGGCCGCGCGCCGCAGCAGTTGGGCAGGCAAGGTCGATCCGCCCAAGGTCACGCCGCTGAAGGACGTGCTGCACCATGAGGACGCGCGGACCAGTACCGGCATCAGCGAATTCGATCGTGTGCTCGGCGGTGGTCTGGTCGAAGGTGCGGTGATCCTGATCGGCGGCGATCCGGGCATCGGCAAATCCACGTTGCTGTTGCAGGCGCTGGCGAGCATGGCCGGGCGGCTGCCGGCGCTGTACGTGACCGGTGAGGAATCGCTGGCGCAGGTCGCCGGGCGAGCGTCGCGACTCGGTCTGCCGCTGGACGGCCTGAGCGCGCTCGCCGAAACCGGTGTCGAACGTATCCTCGAACAGGCTTCGCAGATGAAGCCGAAGCTGCTGGTGGCCGATTCGGTGCAAACGCTGTGGACCGAATCGCTGACCGCTGCGCCGGGTTCGGTCAGCCAGGTGCGCGAAAGCGCCGCACGCCTCGTGCGTTACGCGAAGGAAACCGGCACCGCGATCTTTCTCGTCGGCCACGTCACCAAGGAGGGCGGCATCGCCGGACCGCGCGTGCTCGAGCACATGGTCGATGCCGTGCTGTACTTCGAGGGCGACAGCGGCAGCCGCTTCCGGGTGCTGCGCGCGTTCAAGAATCGCTTCGGCGCGGTGAACGAACTGGGCGTGTTCGCGATGAGCGACAAAGGCCTGCGTGAAGTGCCGAATCCCTCGGCGATTTTCCTCTCCGGCGGCAGCACGCCGCAGCCGGGCAGCTGCGTGATGGTCACCCGCGAGGGTACTCGGCCGCTGATGGTGGAAGTGCAGGCGCTGGTGGATTCCTCGCCGCTGTCCAATCCGCGCCGGGTTGCGGTTGGTCTGGAACAGAATCGACTGGCGATGCTGCTGGCGGTGCTGCATCGCCACGGCGGCATCATGATCGGCGATCAGGACGTGTTCGTGAACGTGGTCGGCGGCATCCGCGTGCAGGAGACCGCAGCCGATCTGCCGGTGCTGCTGGCGGTGCTGTCGTCGCTGCGCGACCGGCCGCTGGCCGAGAAGACCATCGCCTTCGGCGAGGTCGGCCTGTCCGGCGAAATCCGCCCGGTGCCAAACGGCGAAGAGCGGCTGAAGGAAGCCGCCACCCACGGGTTCAAGCGCGCCATCGTGTCCAAGGCAAACGCACCGAAGGCCGGTTCCTACAAAGGCATGGAAGTGGTTGCGGTCGAGCGGCTTGCGGATGCATTGAGTGCCGCTGCAGACTGAGCCGGCTTTTTTTCCGATTCCGGAGCATCGTCGATGACAGGTTTCTTCGCCGCAGTCCGTTCGCTGTTTGGTGGCAGGGCTTCCGAGCCGCTGATGAATCCCGCCGAATTCACCGAGCAGGTCGCGCGACGCGTGCGCGCGGTCGCCCCGCAGCTGGATGTCCAGATCGTGGGCGAACTTGAGCTTGCGATCAACATGACCGAGGACGGCGGCAATCGCGCCTTCCTCAACAATGCCTATCAGATGTATCAGGGCGAATCCGCGCGCAATCGCAGCGATCTGATCGACCGGTTCGTGCGTTCATTCGCCGAGGCGGCCGCAGGGCTTGAACGTAGCCGCGACGCGATCATTCCGATCGTCAAGGATCGCGGCTGGCTGGAGGAGATCCGCCAGTCGATGCGACAGATGCACGGTACGGAAGGGCAGGACAAGATCTGCGAAGACCTCAACGATCATCTGGTGGTGGTCTATGCCATCGATACGCCCAGCAATATCGCCTATCTCAACCCGGACGAATTGGAGTCACTCGAGGTGCAGCGCGACGAGCTGCGCGCGCTTGCGGTGCGTAACCTGCGTGGCCTGCTGCCGGGCATCGAGGTGCATCGCGGCGACCTGGTCAACATGATCACCGCCGACGGCAACTACGAAGCCTCGCTGCTGCTGTTCGCGGATCTGTGGGAACGCGAGCGCGGGAAACTGCGCGGTGAGCCGGTTGCTGCGGTGCCCGCACGCGATCTGCTGCTGTTCGCCGATTCCGCCAATCCCGCCGCAGTCGCGCAGCTCAAACAACTCGCGGCGAAGATGCGCGCCGAAGCGACGTATGCGCTGACCGACCGCTTGTTCGTGCTGCGCGAGGGAAGCTGGCTGCCGTTCTGACGCACGTCGCCCACGATTCAGCCATGCACGAGATGGAACCGCCACCTGACGATGACGATGCGTTTGCTGCTCAGCCCGCCACACCGGGCAAACGCCGCCGCCCGGAGCTGACGCCTGCGCAGCGCGCGCTCGGGCTGTTGGTGCGCCGGGAGCATTCGCGTAAAGAGCTGGCCCGCAAGCTGACCGCGCGCGGTGTGGAGGCCGGCGATGCCCAAGCTGCCGTCGAACGGATGACCGCCGAAGGGTGGCAGGACGATGCGAGGTTTGCCGAACTGCTGGTCCGTAGCCGCGCCAACAATGGGTACGGCCCGCTGCGGATCCGCGCCGAGCTGGGCACGCATGGGTTGGACCGCGACACCGTCACCGCCGCGATGGACGCCTACGACGGCGATTGGACCGAAAACGCCCGCGACTTGGCCCGCCGGCGGTTTCCCGGGCGGCTGGACGACCGCGCCATCCAGCGCAAAGCGGCCGATTTTCTGCTTCGTCGGGGTTTCTCCGGCGATCAGGTGCGGGCAGCGGTGCGGCTCGACGACGATTGAGCCCCCGATTGTCATCCCGAGCGCAACGAGGGACCTGCTTTTCTTTTCTCTTCGAAAAACAGATCCCTCGCTGCGCTCGGGATGACAGAAGTTATTGTCTGAGTGGCCGCAGTCCGGCCCCGGCTGCCCTTCGCCTGTTAATCTAGCCAATCTTGGGTTGTTCGCTCGATTCCGCGCCGGCACATTGCCGCGCCTGCGGCGCGCGGACTGCGCCCGTCACCTCAACGATGCCATGAAAACCACAGCCGCTCGCTCCACATCGAAGATCCGCCGCGATTTCCTCGAATTCTTCCGCTCGAAGGGCCACACCGTGGTGCCGTCGAGCCCGCTGGTGCCGGGCAACGACCCGACCCTGCTGTTCACCAATGCCGGCATGGTCCAGTTCAAGGACGTGTTCCTGGGCGCCGAAAAGCGCAGCTATACCCGCGCTGCGTCCAGCCAGCGCTGCGTGCGCGCCGGTGGCAAGCACAACGATCTCGATCAGGTCGGCTACACCGCGCGTCACCACACCTTTTTCGAAATGCTCGGCAATTTCAGCTTCGGCGACTACTTCAAGAAGGAAGCTATCGCCTACGCATGGGAACTGCTGACCGTCGTCTGGCAACTGCCGAAAGACAAGCTGCTGGTCACGATATATCACACCGACGACGAAGCCTTCGACATCTGGCACAACGAGATCGGACTGCCAGCCGACCGCATCATCCGCATCGGCGACAACAAGGGCGCGCCGTACGCCTCCGACAATTTCTGGCAGATGGCCGACACCGGCCCCTGCGGCCCCTGCACCGAGATCTTCTACGACCATGGCGCGCACATCGCCGGCGGCCCGCCGGGCTCGCCGGATGAAGACGGCGACCGCTACATCGAAATCTGGAACAACGTGTTCATGCAGTTCGACCGCCAGCCCGACGGCACCCTGCTGCCGCTGCCGGCGCCGTGCGTGGACACCGGCATGGGCCTGGAGCGCATCGCCGCCGTGCTGCAGCACGTGCACAGCAACTACGAGATCGACCTGTTCCAGCATCTGATCAAGGCCGCTGCCGCGATCACCAACACGGACGATCTCGAACACAAGTCGCTGCGGGTGATTGCCGATCACACTCGGGCGTGCAGTTTTCTCATCGTCGATGGCGTGCTGCCGAGCAATGAGGGTCGGGGTTATGTTCTGCGGCGGGTTATCCGTCGCGCCATCCGTCATCTCTGGAAACTCGGTGCGCTCAGTGCCGAGGGCAACTTCTGGCGCATGACGCAGCCGCTGATCGACGTGATGGGCGAAGCGTATCCAGAACTGATCGAAAAACGTTTGCTGATCGAACGCGCGCTGAAAGCGGAAGAAGCTGCATTCGCACAGACGCTCGACGCCGGCATGATGCGTCTGGAAGGCTATCTCGCGCAGAGCAATGGAAACATCGACAGCGAGCAGTTGTTCCAGTTGCACGACACCTACGGCTGCCCGCCGGATTTGATCGCCGATATCCTGCGCGAAAAGGGCGGCGAGTTACCGCCGACGATGATGGCTGATTACGAACGTCTCATGGAAGAACAGCGTGAACGTGCGCGCGCAGCCGGAAAGTTCGGTGGCGGCGTCGCGTTGCCGGCCGAATTGATCTCGCAGCTGCAGCCCACCGGATTTCTCGGTTACGACCATCTGGAAGCCGGTGGCCTCGAAGTCGTCGCGATCCTCAAGGACAGCAAGCCGGTCGATTTCATAGATGCCGGCGATCAGGCCATCGTGTTGCTTGATCGCACCCCGTTTTATGCCGAATCGGGCGGTCAGGTCGGTGATATCGGCCAGTTGGCAAAGCAGGGCGTGCTGTTCGAGGTGTCGGATACCCAGAAACTGGCCGGCCAGTTCTTCGGCCACGTCGGCGCGCTGAGCGCAGGCACCCTCAAGCGTGGCGATCACCTGCTGGCGCAGATCGATGCCGCCCGCCGCAGCGCCATCATCCTGAACCACAGTGCCACCCACCTGCTGCACGCGGCCCTGCGCAGTGTGCTCGGCACCCATGTGACCCAGAAGGGCTCGCTGGTCGCCCCTGACCGTCTGCGCTTCGATTTCGCGCATTTCCAGGCGATGACCGCTGCGGAGTTAGCCGAGATCGAGCGGCTGGTCAACGTCGAGATCCGCGCCAACAGCGAAGCCGAAGTGCACAACATGGGCATGCAGGAAGCGCTGGATTTCGGCGCGATGGCGCTGTTCGGCGAAAAATACGGCGAACACGTGCGCGTGCTGCGCATGGGAGACACCTCCACCGAACTGTGCGGCGGTACCCATGTGCGCCGTACCGGCGATATCGGTGTGTTCAAGATCGTCTCCGAGGGCGGCATTCAGGCCGGAGTGCGCCGGATCGAGGCCGTGACCGGGCAGGGCGCCCTGGATTACATCGCTGCCGAGGAGCGTCGTCTCGATGAGGCTGCAGAACTGCTTGGCGGTAATCCGGGCGAGATCGGCGACAAGCTGCGCGCGCTGATGGACCGTCAGAAGAAGCTGGAACGTGAACTGGAAGGGCTGAAAGCCAAGGCTGCCCATGCCGCCGTGGCCGATCTGGCTGCCTCTGCGGTCGAGATCGGCGGTGTCCGTGTGCTTGCCGCGCGGGTCGAAGGCCTGGACGCGAAAGCGCTCCGTGACGCTGTCGACAACCTAAAACAACAACTTCGTGATGCGGTCGTGCTGTTGGCCGGGGCTGCGGATGGTAAAGTGGCACTTATTGCGGGCGTGAGCGGCGCAGCTCTGGGGCCTATCAAGGCCGGGGAGTTGCTGGCTCATGTCGCTGGTCAGATCGGGGGTAAAGGCGGAGGCCGGCCCGATATGGCCCAAGGGGGCGGGGAAGACGGCCCCAACTTGCGCATCGCTCTGGAGGGCATTCAGGAATGGGTGAGCGGGCGTCTGCGACTCGGGGCGTGACCTTCGGCGCTTCCCGTTACTGTACGACTCCGGTTATTCTTACTAATTGCGTCCGCGACACAGGTTTCACCCCCGATTGAACGAGTCGCGGAACAACGACAGGGTGCCGACGAGGGGGACGTTGGCCATTGGAGACATGCAATGCTTATCTTGACTCGCCGAGTTGGCGAAACTCTGATGATCGGTGACGAAGTCACCGTGACGGTCCTCGGAGTCAAGGGCAACCAGGTGCGAATCGGGATCACGGCGCCGAAAGAAGTGGCCGTGCATCGCGAAGAAATCTACCAGCGCATCCAGCGCGGCGAAGGTCACAATCCGAATTCGGGTTTGCCGCAGGACGACTGAGCCGGTATCCTTCCACCACGCGCATCGTCGCGTCGACGGAGAGTTGCCCGAGTGGCCGAAGGGGCTCCCCTGCTAAGGGAGTATGGGGTCAAAAGCTCCATCGAGGGTTCGAATCCCTCACTCTCCGCCATTGTCCCGAGGTGTCGAACGCATTTGCAGGATCCTGATCATGAGGATCCCGGTACGTTCGCGCCGCGAGCAATGGATCAATCGACGCAAGCGCAGGATTGACCGATCCGATCCGGATTGGCACAATTCCGCTTCTGTACCACGCGCCCGTAGCTCAGTTGGATAGAGCACCAGGCTACGAACTTGGGGGTCGGAGGTTCGAATCCTTCCGGGCGCGCCATACACTGAAAAAGCCGACATGTCTTGTCGGCTTTTTTTTGCCTGTGAATATTGCCCGCAGCGTTTTCGCGAGACTTCTTCGACATATGCGAGGCGTGCAGCCTTGTCGCCACTGAATCCAGCGGTGGACCACCCCAAGGTCAATTCGCGATCTGCCGGCCAGATCGAATAGTGCTCGTCATGATTGACGACAACGTCATAGACGCGGGCGTCTCCGGTTTCCATGGCAGTCCCAATCTCCGGCTGGATCTGCCCCCTTGCGGCGATCGGCCGCGCCCGGAAAGGCAGGCGACGGGTGTCATCCGATGCGCAGCTACAGTGTTCTCAATCGAGGAATTGCAGCTTCGCAAGTTCCGCGTAGAGCCCACCTTGCGCCAACAGTTGTTCATGCGTGCCTTCTGCCACGATCCGGCCCTTGTCCATCACCACGATGCGGTCTGCCTTGAGAATGGTGGCGAGGCGGTGGGCGATCACCAGCGTCGTACGTCCGAGCATGAGGTTCTGCAACGCATGCTGGACGGCCCGCTCGCTCTGTGCGTCTAGCGCTGAAGTTGCTTCGTCGAGCAGCAGGATCGGCGCATCCTTCAGCAGTGCGCGGGCGATCGCGATGCGCTGTTGTTGCCCGCCCGACAAACGTACTCCGCGTTCGCCGAGTTCCTCGTCGTAACCGTTCGGCAGCGCACACAGGAATTCGTGCGCTTCCGCCGAACGCGCTGCCGTTTCGACTTCGGCGTCGCTGGCTTCCAGCCGGCCGTAGCGGATATTGTCCCGCGCGCTGGCCGCGAACAGCGTCGGCTGCTGCGGGACCAGCGCGATGCGTTCGCGCAGTTCGACCGGATCGCAGTCGCGTATATCGATATCGTCGAGCGTGACCCGCCCGTTCTGCGGGTCGTGGAACCGCAGCAGCAGCGAGAAGACGGTGCTTTTGCCGGCACCGGACGGCCCGACCAGGGCTACGGTCTCGCCCGGTTTCACGTGCAGTTGGAAATCTTCGAGCGCCGGCATGTCCGGGCGCATCGGGTAATGGAAACCCACGTGCTCGATCCGCAGTTCGCCGCGCAACGGCTTCGGCAGCGATTTCGGCTGCGCGGGGCAGACGATGCCCGGACTCTCCTGCATCAGTTCGCCGATGCGGCTCATGCCGCCGGCCGCCCGCCTCAGTTCGTTCCAGACCTCGGCCAGCGCTGCGACCGAACCGCCGCCGAACAGCGCGTACAGCACGAACTGGATCAGGGTGCCGGCGGTCATCCGTCCGGCGTTGACGTCGTGGGCGCCGGACCACAGCACCAATGTAATCGTGCCGAAGAACAGCGTGATTGCGGCTGCGGTCATCAGCGCCTGCGCGGTGACCCGTTGCATTGCAGTGCCTACCGCGATCTGTACAGCGCTGTCGAAGCGCTCGCGTTCGTAGGCTTCGCGCGCATGCGCCTGAACCGTACGCACCGCGCCGAGCGTTTCGGCGGCCAGGGCGTTGGCGTCGGCGATGCGGTCTTGGTTGTTGCGCGAAATCTTCTGCAGGCGGCGCCCGCCGATCACCATCGGCAACACCGCCATCGGAATGCCGATCAACGCCCATGACGCCAGCCGCGGGCTGGTGACGAACAGCATGACCAGGGAGCCGACCACCGTGATCGAACTGCGCAGCGCGATCGACATGCTGCTGCCGACCACGCTGCGGATGAGTTCGACATCTGAGGTCAGACGCGACACCAGCTCGCCGCTGCGATTGCGTTCGTGGAAACCCGCATCTAGCCCGATCAGCTGCGCGTAGAGTTTCTTGCGCAGATCCGCCACTACGCGCTCGCCCAGCTGCGAAACAAAGAAGAAGCGCACTGCGGTGCCGAGCGCCAGTACCAGCGAGACCCCGAACAACAGGAGAAAGGCGCGGTCGATCTCGCTGCCGTTACCGTTGCGGAACCCCTGGTCGATCATGGTCTTGAATGCGAGCGGCAAACTCAGTGATGCGGCCGAGGACACCGCCAACGCCATCAGCCAGGCGAGAAAGATCCCCCGATGCCGGCGGACGAAGGGCCAGAGCGCGCGCAAGCTGCCGATGGGGGCTTTGGAGGTGGTCGGGTCTGGCGTACTCATGGTCCGGTCGTCGAAGGGAGAAGGGACGGACCATGCGCCGGCGGACGCGTCCTGGAGGCGACGCATTCAGTCGAGCGTTGCGAACCGCACTCGGTCACGGGTGGCGTCGCGGAGACGGGTTTTCAAGTCGTCGACGCGATCCGCAGGCAAACGGATGCGCAAAGTGACGCCATCGGCATCGAAGCGTTCGTCGGATTTGATCGCCGCCGCCGCAGTGAGAGCAGCATGCGCATCGCCCAGATGCGCGAATGGGCAGGCGAATTCCAGCTCGGCGAATACGATGAGCGGGCGTTTTTCTGCGCGACGTAGGCACTCCGCAGCCGCGCCGCCATAAGCGCGCACCAGACCGCCGACACCGAGTTTGATGCCGCCGTACCAGCGGGTCACCATCACCAGTACCCCGTCGCAGCCCTGACCGTCGATGGCCGCCAGGATCGGCCGGCCGGCGGTGCCTGCGGGTTCGCCGTCGTCGCTGGAGCGGTAATGGTCGCCCACGCGCCAGGCCCAGCAGTTGTGGGTCGCGTCGGGATCGCTCAAGGGGGGCAGTGCCGCCGGTACTGCATCGACGGAAGCGATCGCGATCGCCTGTGCAAGGAAACGGCTGTGTTTCACTTCCAGCAGGTGCGTGGCCGGTGCGACCAGCGTGCGCAGCGTCATGTCACGGTGCGGGCAGGGTCGCGGCCAGTTTCCGCAGATCTTCCGGCAGTTCGATATCGGGATAGCGCCGACGGAACTCCTGCAGGCTGTCGCGTGCTGCGTCCTGCTCGCCCTTGGCCAGATGGTCGCGGATGCGCTGCAGCCAGGCCTGGCGGAATTCGGGCGAATCCGCAGTGACCGGCGGGCGGTCGTCGAAGCGGTAGGCGTCGCGTTTTTTCAGCGCTTCGGCGTCGGCCTTGCTGTCGACGACGAGACCGCGCGCGCGCGCGGGCGCTGGCGCTGCCGGTAGCTGGCGTGTTGTGGCGGCCGGTGCGGAGGCAGCTTTGTCGCTTGCCTGTTCGCGCCGTTCGTTGAGGGGCGTGCGGGTGTATTCGGCGGCACCGACAGCACGCTCCTGTGAGACCCGCGAACCGGTCACTGTCACCGCGTCCAGGCTGTCGCCTTCGACAGAATTCGCGGCAGCCCCTGCGGGAGGGGCGGGGGCGGCGGGGGCGGCCATGATCGCCTGCGGGCTTGCACCGGCATCCGCGATCGGCGCGTCGGCGACGAACTCGGGTTCGGAGGGTATGGGGACGGCAGCCTTCGCCATCGCATCCTGTGGGGCAGCGGCACGGCGCGATACCGCATCCGCACTGGCATCGGCCAAGGGCGGCGGAGGCGTGCGCTGCAGCGGGGGCTCCAGAATGACGGCCTGGACGGATTCTTCCATGGCCGCTGCCGGCGCCATCGCCGATTCCGCCGAGCTGCCTTCGCCATCGCCCTGCAGCCGCCAGCCGATACCGGCTGCGAGCACCAACGAAGCCGCCAGACCCATGCCCAGCGGCCAGCGCGGTGTTGCCTTGCGCGGGCGCAGCGGTGTGATTTTGGGGTCGGTCGGCAATTCGACCGGTGCGGTCATGACGGGGTCGGTCGGCTCGGATACCGCCGCGCGCGCTGCCGCCAGAATCATCGCATCGAGCGCAGGCGCGGGTTCACGCGTGCCGCCCAGGCGCGCGAGGCGCTGGGCAAGGTCGCGTTCTTCCGCATTGAAGGGTTCGCTCGGGCGGTTCATTGATTCAGTCTCTGGCGGAGTTTGTCCATCGCATAGCGCAATCGCGATTTCACCGTTTCCCGGCCGACGCCGGTCATTTCGCCGATTTCCTCCAGACTCAGTTCCTGCTCCAGGCGCAGGATGATCACCTCCCGCTGTTCGTCCGGCAATTCGTCCAGCGCCAGCTGCAGCCGGCGGCGCTCCTCGAACTCCGACAACTGCCGCTCGGGCGTGTCGTGGTCCGGCATGCGCTCGGTGCGCTCGTCGGCGTCATCGGGCGCAGGCGGTCGGTGCTGCAGCGCCCGCCAGTGGTCGGCGAGCCGGTTATGCGCGATCCGGTACAGCCAGGTCGAGAATGCCGCTTCGGGCTTCCAGCTCTGGCGCGCGGTGATCACGCGCTGCCAGACGTCCTGGAAGAATTCGTCGGCCAACGCGCCGTTGCCGTGCAGCTGGCGCGCAAGAAAACGGTAGAGCTTGCCGCGATGACGCTGGTAGAGACGCTCGAACGCCGCCGCATCGCCCGCCGCGTAGGCGAGCATGAGGCTTTCGTCGCTGACCTCTGCCACATCGTTCATGGTGCGCAGGTTAAGCGTTGCGGCCTGCGGCGTGAAGCCTGTCGCACGTCGCGGGGTTCGTGGGCGACGGGCAACAGCGGTAACAGTGGCGGCAAAGGCATGCATGCTGGCTTGGACCTGTCCCGGCGACGACGGCCTTGCGGCCGCCGTCGCGCGCGGGTCAGTCGGCGATCATCCCGATCTGCGGCGTATCGCCCGCAGTGGGGTTGCCTGCGACGATCCGACGCGCGCTGTCCACCAGCTCGATGAACTCGGCGCGTTCGCGCCAGGGGTCGCTGCCGGTGGCCTGACGTGCGGCTTTGGCGATGTCCTGCCAGTTCCACTGCTCCAGATGTGTGCCGCCGCGAAGCGCATCTGCGTACGCAGCGACTGTCGATGCGAAGCGCATCGATGCGCTGGGTGCGTAACGGCGCGGTTCGTGAACCGGCAGGATAGGCGTTTCGATCAAGCGGCTGGCGTCTTCGCCGGGGCGCTTGTAGCGCAGCCGCAGGTGCGCGAGTTCGCTGGCGACGGTGCCCTCGGTCGCCGGTTTCTTGTCGCCATAGCGCAGCGCGGGAAGACGCTCGGCACCCGAACCGACGAGGGTCAGTTCGTACAGTGCGGTCACTTCATGACCCGCACCGATATCGCCGGCGTCGATCTTGTCGTTGGCGAAGTCCTGATTGCGCAGCATGCGGTTTTCGTAACCGATCAGGCGGTATTCCGCGACCTTCGCCGGATTGAATTCGATCTGGATCTTCACGTCCTTGGCGATCGTCAGCAGCGTGGACTGCATTTCCTGCACCAGTACCTTGCGTGCTTCCTGGATCGTGTCGATGTAGGCATGGTTGCCGTCGCCGACATCGGCCAGACGCTCGGCCATCTCGTCGTTGTAGTTGCCGCGGCCGAAGCCGAGCGTGGTCAGCGCGATACCGTGCTTGCGCTGATCGCCGACCAGCGTTTCGAGGGCTTTCTGATCGGTGGTGCCGACGTTGAAATCGCCGTCGGTGGCGAGAATCACGCGGTTCACGCCGTTCTTCACGTAGGCCTGCTTCGCCATCGCGTAGGCAAGCTGGATGCCGGCGCCGCCGTTGGTGCTGCCGCCTGCACCGAGGTTGTCCAGCGCAGCGAGGATTGTTTCCTTCTGGTCGCCGGGCGTGGGCTCCAGCACCAGACCGGCCGAACCGGCGTAGACGACCATCGATACGCGGTCCTGCGGGCGCAGTTGTTCGACCAACTGCGCAAAGGATTTCTTGAGCAACGGCAGTTTGTTCTCGTCGCTCATCGAGCCGGAGGTATCGATCAGAAACACCAGATTCGACGGCGGCAGCTGCGCCTTGGGCACGTCGTAGCCCTTGATGCCGATCATCAGCAGCTGGCGTTTTCCGTTCCACGGCGCAGCAGCGATTTCGGTCGTCACGCGGAACGGCGTACCCAGCGTGGTCGGCGCGGGATGGCCGTAGTCGAAATAGTTGATCATTTCCTCCGCGCGGACGGCATCGGCCGGCGGGCGCGTGCCCTGGCGCAGCATGCTGCGGACATTGGCGTAGCTGCCGGTGTCGACGTCGATCGAGAAGGTGGACACCGGTTCTTCGCTGGCGCGACGGATCGGATTGTCGTCGCGGTCCGCGTATTTTTCGGTGTTGGCGAGCTCGGGCATCGGCTCGGCCGGCGCGATCACCATCGCCGGTGAGGGCGGAGGCGGCGGGGGCGCATAGGCATAGCTGTCGGCGACGATGCCGTTGGTCGCCTTGCGCTCCTGCAAGCGCGCCATGCGCGAGCCGGTGACGGTGACCTTGTCGACTTCCTCCTGGCGCGCGCGCGAGGCGCCGGCGACCGGCGCCGCAGCATCGCCCCGAGTGACGATCTGGCGATTGCTTGTTTTTGCGACTTCCTGGACTACGCGGCGCGCTTCGCTGCTGGTGATCACAACGGAGTCCAGCGATTCCTGATCGACGGCAGGTGCCGGTTGATCGCGCTTTGAATCGATCGGCGCTTCTGCGCGTTTTTCGTCGAGGGTGGAGGTGCTGTGACAGCCGGCCAGCGCGAGCGCGCAGAGCACGGCGGCGGCGAGGGCGTGGCGAGGCAAGCGAGTGGCGGAACGGTGCATGGCGGGTCTCCGTGAGTGGGCAGACCTGTAAACGCGCCTTGCATGGGAGTGGGGTTGAAGTCTGGAATATCCGCTGCAGGGGCTTCGCGGGAGGGTCTCAGCCCCGACGCGAACAACCGCGCTCGCTGGTCGTAAGCCCAGACGGGTCCCTGATATACGCTCGGGATGACAACAAAAAAACGGACGGCTTGCGCCGTCCGTTCGGGTGATGCGCGATGCGATTGCGGCGATCAGAACCGGTAATCGATCTTGCCGTAGTAGTACGCGCCGTTGATGCCGAAGGGCAGGGTTTCCCAGCCGTAGGTGAAGCCGAGCTGCGGGAACGGGAAGGCGTTGATCGCGTCCCACTTGTCGGGGTAGGTGTCGAAGATGTTGTTGCCGCCGATGCTGATCCGCAGTTTGTCGCTGATGTTCCAGCCGATGGCGGCGTCGAACAGCGTGGCGCCGTCCCAAGTCTGCTTGAAGCCGGGGGTGAAGCCTTCGCCGGCGACTTCGCCGTAGTAGTTCGCGCGCAGGGTCCAGTCCCAGTTGCCGCGGGTCCACACGCCCTGCAGGACGTGATGCGCGCCCGGCTGGCCTTCTTCGATCAGCGTGACCTGACTGTCGTCGAACAGCTGTTCCGGCGTGAGGATGGCCGACTGCGAGCGGCGTGCGGTCACTTCGGTCCTGTTCCAGTGCAGCAGCGCGGTGAGATCGAGCATGCCGCCGGCGGCTTCGGTGCTGAATTCGCCGACGATATCGATGCCGGTGGTTTCGGTATCGATGGCGTTGGTGAAGAACTGCGCCTGGGCCACGCCGAACGGGGCGAGGATCGCGCGGATCGGGCAGTTGGTGTTCGTCGGCGTGCACGGCAGGCCGTTGGTGCCGATGGTTTCCGGTGCGATGTTGCTGGAGAAGATGATGCGGTCGTCGATATCGATGCGGAACACGTCGGCGGTAAGGCTGAAGCGTTCGCTCGGACGCCACGTGAAGCCGATGCTGGCGCTTTTGGACTCTTCTTCTTTCAGCGGATCGATGCCGAAGGCGCGGGTTACTGCGCTGTCCTGACGCGCGGTCAGGGTGTCGGCGAGCAGGCCGGTGGTCGGGTCGATATTCGTCGAGCGCTGGCTGTAGAACAACTGCTGCACGCCGGGTGCGCGGAAGCCGGTGGACACTGTGCCGCGCAGCGCGAAGGTGTCGGTGAAATCGTAGCGCAGCGACAGCTTGCCGGTGGTGGTGTTGCCGAAGTCCGAGTAATCCTCGAAACGGACCGCGCCGCCGACCAGGAACTTGCCGCCGAAGCGGGTTTCGGCGTCCAGGTAAAGCGCATAGCTGTCGCGGCCGTCGTCCACTTCTTCATTGGGCGAGAAGCCGGGGAAGCCCTGGATGCCCGGCGCGGCGAAACCGCCGTTCTGATTGAGGATCTGGATCGCCGGATTGTTGGTGCGGCCGTAGGTGTAGGACACCGGGTCGCCGGCTTCGATCGCGTAGTTTTCGTTGCGGTATTCGCCGCCGACGGCGAGGCTCAGCGGCTCGCTCCAGCCCATGTCGAGGCTGCCGCGGAAGTCGAGGTTGACCGTGGTCTGGTCGAACTTCAGCGTTCCGGTGTCGGCGGAGGTCGGCGATGCGTTGAAGCGCGGGCCGGTGGGGTTGGCGGGGTTCACCGGCTCGAACCACCAGCTGACATTGACCGAATTGCGTTCATGGAAACCGAACTTGCTGCGGCCGTGATTGACCGACACGTCCCAGTCCCAGTTGTCGCCGAGCTGCGCGCGGTAGCCGACGGCCAGAGATTGGTCGTCGACGGTGGTGATGATGTTCGGCAGGAAACCGTTGGGATAGAGCGCCGGCACCGTGCGACCGTCGCCGGCGCTGCGGAAGAAGCCGGAGGAATCGCCCTTGCGCTGCGAGGCGCCGCCGAACCAGTAGAGCTCGCCGCCGCCAAGACCGATGCCGCCGTTCAGCCACAGATAGGCGTCGGTGGAATCCGCATCGCCGATGCGCTGGGTCACGCGTGGTGGACTGACGCGCAGGCTGTCTGGGCCGGCGCGGTTGGTTTCGCCACGGTCGCGGTATTCCACGGTGAGGTTG
>JBIITV010000206.1:0-6162 GCA_044340325.1 Lysobacteraceae bacterium | reverse complement strand
CCGACGAACTCGTGGCCGATCACCAGACCCGGTTTGATGGTCCGCTGGCTCCACTCGTCCCACAGATAGATGTGCAGGTCGGTGCCGCAGATCGCGGTCTTCTCCAGCTTGATCAGGACCTCATTGGCTCCGGGAGAGGGCACCGGCACCTGTTCCATCCAGATGCCCTTGGCAGCTTCGCGCTTCACCAGCGCTTTCATCATCGTCGCGGCCATCGCTCGCCCGTCGCTTCGGAGGTGGGCGCGGATTATACGCCCCGCGCGCATGCCGACAGTGCCATCCCAAGGCCGATCCACCGTGCTGGTCAGTATGGTCGGCAGCGTACGCACGGTCGCGCCACGTTTTCGCGAGACTACCGCGAGATTGCCGCGACGGTCGTCGTCCCCGGATTATCGCGACGGCCGTCGCATGAGCATGACCATTGGACATGGTGACGATCGGCGCCTGCCGATACACTCGCGCTCTTTGCTCCCGTGCCCTTAACTCCGAATTCCCATGAGAGAAGCCATGCGCCGATACGGATCCATGTCCCCCCTGTTTGCCGCTGCGGCCATCACTGCCGTCGCCGGCGCGCTGGTGCCTGCCGCGATTCCCGCCGCCCATGCCGTCGAGGGCATGTGGGTGCCGCAGCAACTGCCGGAGATTTCCGGCCCGCTGAAAACGGCCGGTCTCAAGCTCACGCCCAAGCAGCTGAGCGATCTGACCGGCGATCCGCTGGGCGCAGTGGTCTCGCTCGGCGGCTGCACCGCCAGTTTCGTATCGCCGCAGGGTCTGGTCACCACGAATCATCATTGCGCGTACGGTGCGATCCAGCTCAATTCGACGCCGCAGAAAAACCTGATCAAGGACGGCTTCAACGCCGCCACCCAGGCCGAAGAGCTGAGCGCCGGCCCGAACGCCCGGGTGTTCGTGCTCGACCGCATCGACGATGTCACCCCGCAGGTGCGTCAGGTCATCATGGCGGCCCCGGATGCGCTGGCGCGCAGCAAGGCGCGCGACACCATCGAAAAACGCCTCGTCGCCGAATGCGAATCGACCCCTGGCTATCGCTGCCAGCTCTACAGTTTCTACGGCGGCGGCACCTATCGCCTGTTCCGCAATCTCGAGATCACGGACGTGCGTCTGGTCTACGCGCCGCCGAACAGCATCGGCAACTACGGTGGCGAAGTGGACAACTGGATGTGGCCTCGCCACACCGGCGATTTCGCGTTCTATCGCGCCTATGTCGGCCGCGACGGCAAACCGGCCGCGTACTCGCCGGACAACGTGCCATACAAGCCGAAGCAGTGGCTGAAGATCGCCGACAAACCGCTCGTGGCGGGCGATTTCGTGATGGTCGCCGGCTACCCCGGCAGCACCAACCGCTACGCGCTGGCCGAGGAATTCGACAACACCGCCGATTGGACCTTCCCCACTGTCAGCCGTCACAACAAGGCGCTGGTCGCGCTGGTCGATGCAGAAGGCAGGAAGACGCCCGACATCGCGGTGAAGTACGCCAGCATCGTGCGCAATTGGGAAAATGTGCTGAAGAACTACGATGGCCAGCTCGAAGGCTTCCAGCGGATCGGTGCATCCGGCATCAAGGCCAAGCAGGAGCAGGCGGTGCTGGCTTGGCTGCGCAAGCGCGGCAACGCCGGCAGCGGCGCGCAGGAAGCGTACGAGGTGCTGCGCTCGGTGCACGCCCAGACCATCGCGACCCGCGAGCGCGATCTGGTGATCGCGCGGCTCGGCGGCAACGGCGTGCTGGGCACTGCGGTGCAGTTGTATCGCCTGTCGATCGAACGTGCGAAGCCCGACGCCGAACGCGAGTCTGGCTATCAGCAGCGCGACTACGCCAGCATCGAGGGCGGGCTCAAACAGATGGAGCGGCGCTATCACCCGACGATGGATCGCGAACTCAACCGTTACTGGCTCGGCCAGTATCTGCGTCTGCCGAAAGAACAGCGGCTGCCGCCCATGGATGCCTGGCTGAAGGGCAACGATGACAAAGCGATCGCGTCCGTGCTGAAGTCGCTTGCTGCGACCAAGCTGGGCAATACCGATGAACGTCTGCGCTGGATGAAGGCCGACCGCAAGGCGTTCGAGACCAGCAAGGATCCGGCGATCCGCTATGCCGTTGCGATGATGCCGACGTTGCTGCGACTGGAGGAAGCGCGCAAGTCGCGTGCCGGCGATAGCATGGCTGCGCGCCCGGTGTTCCTGCAGGCGGTGGCCGAATACAAGAAGAGCCGCAACGAAGCGGTGTACCCGGATGCCAACGGTTCGCTGCGCATCACCTTCGGCAATGTCATGGGTTACACCAAGCGCGATGGCAGCAAGCAACTGCCCTTCACGCGTCTGGAAGAGGTCGCGCAGAAGGCCACCGGGCAAGAGCCGTTCGATGCGCCGCAGGTGCAGCTCGAGGCCATCCGCGCCAAACGGTACGGCGGTCTGGACGATCGCAAGCTCGGCACGGTGCCCGTCAACTTCCTGTCCGACCTCGACATCACCGGCGGCAATTCCGGTTCTCCGGTTCTGGATGCACAGGGCAAGCTGGTCGGACTGGCGTTCGACGGTAACTGGGAGTCGGTCAGCTCCAATTGGGTATTCGATGCCGCCGTGACCCGCATGATTTCGGTCGATCAGCGCTACATGCGCTGGATCATGCAGGAGGTGTATCCGGCGCCGCAACTGCTTCAGGAGCTGGGCGTGCCGGCGAAGAAGTAAGCGTCGCCGAGGCGTCGGACCGATGTACTGCTGTTCCGAAACGAAAACGGCGACCTTCCCGGTCGCCGTTTTCGCGTCTGTCGCAATCATTCAGTCGACGGGCAGGCACAGCGCATAACCGTTGGAATACCGGCTGCTGGTCTTGCCCCATGACGTCAAGGTACCGTTGCAGTTGATCGCCCGGTAACCGATCGTTTTGCCGCTGGCATCGAAGTAGTAATAGAACTCGCCGTTCGATGTCGGGCCGGGAGCGGCGGCGATCGCCGCACCGATGATGCAGGCGGTAGCGAGGGCGACGGCTATCTTGGCGCCGCGACGTTGGATCGAAGTCTTCATTGTGCGTTCCTTTTCTCTGAAGTCTTGCCGGCGATTCCGGCCATCCGACTCTAGCGCCGTGAATCTTCCGAAAACGTTATGCGATCTGCATTCTGCGCAAACATCGCATTCATGTTCGACGGAGCAGTGCTGCGTTCAGCCGGGGAGCGAATAGTCGAACGTGTAGAAGTGCTTGCCGTCGACGATATCGATCGCCAGAGTGCCACGCAGCCCGGCCAATGCATCGGTGCCTGAATCGGGTACGACGCTTACCGTCAGCGATGGTGCGCCACGATCCATCGTGCCGCTGTGCTGCATGCAGAAGGTGCCGGTGCGGCCGTCGATACTGCCGACAATGCGCTCGATCGCGACGTAGGCAGCCGAACCCGGCGTCGGTGTCACCACCGCCAGCATGTGTACCACGCCGACCGCATCGAGCGGTCCGCGAAAGACCTTGTCGAATCGGCTGTGCATCGCTTCGATGCCGTCGCCGAGATCGCAGCCGGGCTGCGCGCTGCTGCGGACGTCGAATTCGCCTTTGATCTGGGGCATCGCCAGTCTCCTGGATTTCGATTGCGACAGCATGCCCTGTTCGATCCGGGAGCGCGAGCGCCCTTTGCAGCCAACGAATCGTCTGCTAGGCTGTTGGTTGTCGCGGATTCCCATGCCAGCCGGCCCCGTCTTCCGACACGCAGGTGACTGCCTTCCGATCGAACACGATCGACCGGCGTCTCCGTTCAGCTTCATCGTCATGCGTTGTGCCGGCTTGCAGGGCTCCGCGGGATACCTTCCCCACTTGGAGCGCTCTGAATGAAAGTCCTGGCATGCGACGGAATCCACGAAGACGGTCTTGCGATGTTTCGCGACGCCGGTTGGGCCGTCGAAATCTCCGATCCGATCAAAGACCCCGCCAAACTCGCCGCCGCACTGGCCGATGTCGACGCCGTGCTCGTGCGCTCGTCCACGCTGATCACCGCCGAGGCGATCGAAGGCGCAAAGAATCTCAAGGTGATCGGCCGCGCCGGCGCCGGCGTGGACACCATCGATGTCGATGCCGCCACCGCCAAGGGCATCGCGGTGATGAACGCGCCCGACGGCAACACGCTCGCGGCTGCCGAACACGCCGTTTCGCTCCTGTTTTCGCTGGCGCGCCATGTGCCGAAGGCCGATGCGGGCATGAAGGCCGGGCTGTGGCCGAAAGCCGGTCTCACCGGCTTCGAACTCGAAGGCAAACGCCTCGGTGTGATCGGCCTCGGTCGCATCGGCAGCACCGTCGCGCGCAAGGCGCAGGGCATCGGCATGGACGTGGCCGCATACGACCCGTTTCTGCCTGCATCGGCCGCAGGCAAGGGCAGCGTCGCGCTGAAATCTCTGGACGATCTGCTGGCCTGGGCCGACATCATCACGCTGCACATTCCGCGCACCAAGGACACCACCAACCTCATCGGCGAAGCGCAGATGCGCGCGATGAAGAAGGGTGCGTACCTGGTCAACGCCGCGCGCGGCGGTCTGGTCGATGAAGACGCGCTGCTGCGTCTGCTCGACGAAGGTCACCTCGCCGGTGCCGCGCTCGACACTTTCGCCACCGAACCGCTGCAGGCCGATTCACCGCTGCGTGCGCATCCCAAGCTGATTCTCACTCCGCACCTCGGCGCATCCACGAGTGAAGCGCAGCAGGCGGTCAGCACGATTCTCGCGAAACAGATCATCGATTTCGCCGCGACCGGCGCGGTCGCCGGCTGCGTCAACCTGCCGCCGCTCACCGCCGAGGCCGCGCGCGAAGTCGGACCGTGGATGCCGCTGATGTCGTCGCTCGGCCGTCTGGCCGTGCGTCTGGTTCGCGCGCCGAACCGTCTGGAAATCACCTATGCCGGCCGCACCGAAGCGCTCGATACGCGTCCGCTGACGCGTCTGCTGGTTGCCGCGTTGCTCGGCACGTCTTCGGGTCGCGTCACGCCCGTGAACGCATTGCAGGAAGCGGCTGCGCGTGGGCTCACGGTCGCTGAAACCGTCGGTGGCGACGGCGATGGTTTCGATCGATTGCTGCGCGTGCGTGTGGTCGGCGAGGGCAGTACAGGTAACACCCGCACCCGCGAAATCGAAGCAACCCTGCACCGCGGCCCGCGCGTCGTGCGCCTGGACGGCGTCGAGATCGATTTCGATCCGCTCGCACACGTGCTCTTGATGCGCAATGAAGACCGTCCCGGCATGATCGGTCAGGTCGGCACTCAACTCGGCGCCGCAGGCGTCAACATCGTCAACTTCGCGCTCGGTGCCGCCGGCGACGGTCAGGCGCGCGCCGCGATCACGGTCGACAAGCCGCTCGACGATGCGCAGATCGCGATGCTCAAGGCGGTGCCTGGCGTGCTGTCGATCCAGCAGGTCTGATCGCGCAAGTTTCCAAGACGGACGTCATCCCCGCGAACGCGGGGACCCACCTGTTGCGTTTGGTCGCGGTTGGTTCCCCGCTTGCGCGAGGATGATGTTTTCTTTTCATTTCCCCGGTAAATCCTCATGAAGATCCTCCTCGCACGCCACGGCGAAACGCCGTGGAACGCCGAAGGCCGCTATCAGGGCCAGGAAGACATCGCGTTATCGCCGGTCGGCGAAGCGCAGGCGCTCGCGCTCGGCGCGCGGCTCGCCGATGTCCGCATCGACCGTGCCGTCGCATCGCCATTGATTCGCGCGAAAACCACCGCCGAGTTCGCGCTCGGCGATGCGCGCAAGGCGCAGCTGACCACCGATCCGGGGCTGATGGAAATCGCCCACGGCACTTGGGAAGGCCTGCTCGCCAGCGAGATCCGCGACCGCGACGGCGAACGTCTGCAGGCGTGGCACGACGCGCCCGACACCGTGCTGATGCCCGGCGCGGGCGGCGAATCGCTGCAGATGGTGTTCGATCGCGCGTGGCCCGCATTCGCGCGCGCCACCGAAGGGCTCGGCGACGATGACACCCTGCTGGTGGTTGCGCACGATGCCGTCAACCGCGTGCTGTTATGCCGTCTGCTGGGCATTCCGTTCGCGAAACTGTGGACGTTCCGCCAGGCGCCGACCACGCTGAATCTGCTGGAGGGCCCGGATGTCGAACGTCTCGACATCGTCCGCCTCAACGATTGCGCGCACCACACCGCGCTGTTCGGC
>JBIITV010000070.1:0-22492 GCA_044340325.1 Lysobacteraceae bacterium | reverse complement strand
GACTTCCGGCGAAACGAACACCGAGGTGAACGAAGTGTGGCGGCGGTTGTCGGAATCGAACGGAGACTTGCGCACCAGACGGTGCACACCGATCTCGGTCTTCAGCCAGCCATAGGCGTAATCGCCCTCGACCTTGAAGGTGGCCGACTTGATGCCGGCAACATCACCGGCGCTGACTTCCATCAGCTCGGCTTTCCAGCCGCGGGCCTCGCACCAGCGCAGGTACATGCGCAGCAGCATTTCCGCCCAGTCCTGGGCTTCGGTGCCGCCCGCGCCGGCCTGGATGTCGACGTAGGCATTCGCCGAGTCCATCTTGCCGGAGAACATGCGCTGGAATTCGAGCTGGTCGACACCGCGCGCATAGCGCTCGACATCCGTCTGGATGGCCAGCGCGGTGTCGTCGTCCTCTTCCATTTCGACCAGTTCGAGCAGTTCCTCGGCGCCGGCCAGACCTTCTTTCAGATCGCGGATGCCGTTGACTGTCTTGTCGAGCATCGAACGCTCCCGGCCCAGTGCCTGCGCGCGCTCGGAGTCGTTCCAGATATCGGGGTTTTCCAGTTCGCGATTGACTTCTTCCAGACGCTCGGCTTTGGCGTCGTAGTCAAAGATACCCCCTGAGCGAATCGAGCCGATTGCGGAGGTCGGCGATGCGCTGGCGGATCGGATTGAGTTCGATCATGGCGTGATGTGCGGTTGCAGCAAAGACTTGGGATTCTAGCAGGCCGGCAGCGCCTTCCGGGAAATCTCAGGCCGCCCTCACCCGTGCACGGAGTGCATCGCGGTAGGTCCGGCTGCAGGGTACCGATACACCATCGCGCAAGTGGATGCGGGCATCGCCACTGTCGAGCGGCTCGATCGATGCGACCGCGTCGAGGTTCACGATATAGCTGCGGTGTATCCGGAAAAAGCGCTCCGGGTCCAGTCGGGCCTCAATCGCGGCGATAGTGCTGCGCAAGGGATAATCGTGACCGCGGACCCGCAGGTTGACGTAGTTCCCCGAGGCCTGCAGCCACTCGATGTCGTTGGCGGCGATCAGGAACTCCCGGCCGAGCTTGCGGACCAGAAAGCGTTCCGGCCGATCCACCGGCTCGACCGGCTCGCCTTCGTCGGGACGGTCGAGCAGGCTGACTTCGCCCCGGATCCGCCGGTCGATAAAGCGATAGAACTCGATCACAGCGATGATCACCGCATAGCTGCGGACATCCTTCACGTATTCGTAGAACAATTCGGTCGGCCAGAAGCCAAAATCGTAGTCGCCCCCTACCAGGGCGTAGGCCAGCTCGCGCAGAGCGACCATGCCGACCACGTGGATCAGCGAGACGATCACGCTGGCCGCCATATGCAAGGGCAGATGTCGGCGCCAGGTGTCCCAGTGGATCGGGAACCGGCGGCTGAGGCGGACGATCATCGGCAGCAGCACCAGCAGCCACATCAGCGCGCTGCTGCCCTCCCAGACGAACGGCTCCCATTGCTGCGTGTCCGAACCGTCCCGGTGCAAATCGATGAGGGTCGTGATGCTGTTGCCGATGCCGTTGATGGCGATGACGAACACCCAGAAGCCGATTTCCAGCCATCGTCGCCAGGGTTGCTGGTGTGACGGGACGGGTGCGACCGTGAGATCGCTGCGATCGGTGTTCGTATCGCCATCTGATGTGGTGGACATCCGCGCATTCTAGGCAACCTGGGGCATACATCGCTTCGAATTCGTCCCTCCCATACCGCGCTTCGTCCCCAAGTGTCCGCGATCAGGCACTTCGCGCCAGCGCCGTGCAAGCCGATGCGGAGACTGGCGGTCTTTCGACCGGAGACGACCGATGCAGCGCCGATACGACCTGGACTGGGTACGGATAGTCGCTTTCTTTCTGCTGGTGCTCTACCACGTGGGCATGTACTACGTGAGTTGGGACTGGCACGTGAAGAGTCCGTTCGCCAGCACAACGCTCGAGCCATTCATGGGCCTCACCGCCCCTTGGCGATTGTCGCTGCTGTTCTTCATCTCGGGCGTGGCCACGACCTTTCTCTATAGAAAAACCCTCGTCGAGCCCGGCAGCGCAGGCTTCGTCGGCCAACGCTCCTGGCGGCTGCTGCTGCCGCTGATCTTCGGCATGCTGGTGATCGTGGTGCCGCAGGCCTACTACGAGATTCTGGAATCGCGTTATCCGGGCGGCTATCACGACGGCTATCTGGCGTTCTGGGGGAGATACCTGCAGGCCGACAGTTCCTTCTGCGACGACGACGGCTGTCTCGATTTGCCGACCTGGAACCACCTCTGGTTCGTCGCCTACCTCTGGGTGTACACGATGATCGGCTGGGCGCTGCTGCGGTTGGCGCGCAATGCGATGGCGCGCGTCGGCGGATGGCTCGAACGCCGCTGCTCAGGCGTCGGCGCGCTGCTGTGGCCGGCGTTGCTGCTTGCGATCGTACGGCTGGCGCTGGTCGCGCGCTTCGAATCGACCCATGCGCTGGTCGACGACTGGTACAACCATGCGCAGTACCTGCCACTGTTCCTGCTCGGCATGCTGGTCGCCAACCACGACGGATTCTGGGATGGCTTGCAGCGGTTGCGCTGGCTGTCGCTGGTCACCGCCTTGGCCGGCTATGCGTTCATCGTCTGGTACTTCTACGCCAGCGGCTACAGCGATGAGAGCACGCCGCCGCCGGAAGGGCTTCGGATGATGCAGCGCGTGGTCTGGGCGCTGTTCCAGTGGGCTGCGATCGCGGCGATCTTCGGTTTCGTGCGCAGCATCGCCTTCGCCGACTCGCCGGCCCTGCGCTATCTGCGCGAAGCGGTGTTCCCGATCTACATCCTGCATCAGACGATCATCGTGGTCCTTGCCCACAACGCGCAGCCGCTGGGCCTGCGCCCCGGCATCGAGGGCCCGCTGCTGGTCATCGCCACGTTCGCGCTGAGCTTTCTGGGATTCGAGATCGTGCGTCGCTTGCGTTGGTTGCGGCCGCTGTTCGGGCTGAGGCTGGTTAAATTTACAAAAAAGTAGAATAAAACATTAATGTTTACATTCTACATTTTTGAGAGTACAGTGCTTCCCGCGAGAATTGCTCGCGCATTGGAGGGTGCTATGCATTGTAGATAAAGAATGAAAAGGAACAGCGGCGATGACAACAGCAGGGTTTAAGAAAGAGTTGCGAGCGCTTGGAGCGAGATTCAAAGAAGGCGCAAAGCATACGAAAGTTTATTTGAATGGCCGTCAGACAACGCTTCCCCGGCATAAGGAAATATCTGATCAATTTGCAAATATGATCAGAAAACAGCTTGGTGTCTGATAGTGGTGGGTCGCCGCTGGAGGCGACCCACTATTCCTGCAAATGTTGAGTCGTCTAATTTCTTATATATTATGAGGTGATTTTCAATGTTGATTTATCCTGCCCGCCTAATAAAGGATGGGACTGGGTATATTGTTTCCTTTAGAGATGTTCCAGAAGCCTTAACTTTTGGCAAATCAAAGAGGGAAGCACTAAATTTGGCTAGTGATGCGCTAGCAACTGCGATGGAATTTTATTTTGAATGTCGCAGACAGGTACCTACCCCTACAGAAATAGAAAAAAATGAAGAGCCGGTAGCTCTTTCTGCAAGTATGACCGCAAAAGTCTTGCTTTTAAATGAAATGCTGAGCGCAAAAATTACTCCTGCAGCCTTGGCTAAAAAGCTCGATATATCTCCTCAAACCATGACGAGAATTATTGATCTTCGGCATTCAACAAAAATAGATACTATTGCAGATGCATTATTTGCGCTTGGAAAAAGAATAAAAATTACCGCCGAATAGCAGAAAATAAGGGCCCTTCGCAGGGCCCTTCTTTTTTAAAAAACATCAAACTCGCCGACGAACACCGTCTCGCTCTGTCCGCTCAGGCGCAGGATGATGGCCTGGTCCTGCTGCCGGCGCGTGCCCCAGCCGGTGCTGAACATCATGCTGAGCGTGGTCGCGCCGGTGACGATCTGCTGTCTGTCGCCGAAGAAATTGGCTTCGACCTTGTACTTGCCCGGTTTCGCGTCCTTGAGCACGAACTCTTCCGGGCCGTAGCCGCCGGTGAAATCGTCGGAGATCAACCCGCCCTGATACGTGTTCTTGTTGCCGTAGTAACAGCGCTCGCCGTTGGGGTCGGTGACCCACAGGTCCATGTCGCTGTTATCGCTGTCCCAGGCCAGCACCACGCGCAGATCGAGCGGCATGTTCTTCAGCAGGCGACGGTCGATGAAGGCGGTATCCAGCGACTGCGAACTGGTCGCGATGATCGCGTTCAGTTCGTTCAGCGCGACCAGTTCGACCTCGGAGAAACGGCTGTCCCACGATCGCGCGGCGACATCGTACAGATGCACGATGCCCTCCTGGCGCTGCCCTGCCGCCGCGAGTGCGAGGCCAAGATCGCGATGGCTCTGCGGTTCCTCATCGGCGAGGCGCAGCACTTCGCGGAAGACCTCGACTGCACGGGTGTAGTCCTTGGCCTGCATCAACCGATAGCCGAGCACGCGCAGGACGTGGCGGTTTTCCAATTCGAGTTCGGCCAGGTTCGACAGCACCCGCAGCGCTTCAACGCGACGCCCTTTCTGCAGCAGCAGGTCGGCGACATCCAGATAGAACGCGGTGCTGGATGCATGGCTGTCGCGTTCATCGAGGTAGACGGCGTAGATGTCCTCGGCGCTGGCGGCACGCAGACGACGGGCGTAAGGCGAATCCGGCGCCCAGGCCTGCAGTTGGATGGAGACGCCACGACCGGCGCTGTCGTCATCGCTGCGGCCGGCGGGGCCTGGCGCTGCGTCCGCGATCTCTGCGTTCCGCAGGCGCGAACCCGTCACGACGACCCGGTCGAGGGACTCTTCCGATTCGCGCTGCTGGCTGGCTGCATCGATCCGCCGCATTTCGTTCGCGGCTTCCGGCATCGGCGATGGCGGTGGTGGTGGTGGCGCCGATGCCGGCATCGCTGCACCGGCCGCAATGGCTTTGTCGTTCGGCTTCGCGGCAGGCGGCGCACCTTTCGGAAATGTGCGCGCGAACCAGGTCTGGCGTTCGGCGAAACGCGCGGCTACCGCGTCCAGCCGTTCGCTGCGCGATGCCTCTTTTTCCTGCCCCTGCGTACGCCGAAGTGCAGCGACCTGCTCGCGCAGCGCGGGCGGCGCCGGGATGTCGTAGCGGACATAGTCTTCGGGCGCCTCCAGCACCAGCAACGATGTGCCGGGTGTGACGATGCCGAAGCGCTGCCCAAGGCGGCCGACTTCGGCACGATGGCGCTCGGGCTCCGCCGCATAAGCCGCCATTCTCCAGTTCGCCCAGAGCGACGCGATCTGCATGCTCTGCGGCGCATCCGTGCCTACCGCGACTTCGATGGTGCGCAGCGTGCCGGCTTCACGCAGCTGCACGCGCAGCTTGGCCGAGGGCTCGGTGAGCCGGCCAGTGACGCGCAGCAGACCGCCTTCGGCATACCACGCCTGCGGCTGCAGATCGTCGATACCCTCACCGCCCAGCGCAACGATGCGGGTGCCATCGTGGAGCAGCGCGTCGGCGGCCGCATCAAGACCGGCGCGTCCCTGCCATTGCACCAGGCGTCCGCCGCGCGCTTCGCTCAGCGCGGACAGCCGCGCTGAATCGGCCTGCGCGCCAGCGGAATTCAGCGCATACAGCGACTGCCCGGCGCGCAGCTTCGGAAACGCGTGGTCGCCGTAGTTCTGCAGACCGTCGCTGACCAGCAGGTATTCGCCGATGCCTGTATCCGGCGTCCAATCCGCGAGATCACTGGCGCCATCGTCGATGGTCGTTTCCAGCACCTTGCGCAGCGCGCTCCAGTCGCCGTCGCGGATGTCGAAACCACCGCCGTCTTCGCCGACATCGCGCAGCAGTCGCAGGGTCGCCCGACCGCTGCCCATCGCTTTGAAATAGCGGTCCAGCAGTGCAAATTCGGTCTGCCGATCGCGCTTGCGCGCCGAGCCGGAAGCATCCCAGAGCAGGCCGACTGATGTGGGTAAACTGCGCGGCTTCGCAGCTGCGGTCGACACCGGAATCTCGATCAGCGCAAAGCGATCGTTGTCGTACGCCTGCACGTAACTCTGGGCGGTGTTCTCCGCAGGGAACCGCAGCGACAGCCCGGTCGCGGGTCGATACGACTTGCGTTCGATCGTCGCCGCATAGCCACGACCGCTGCGTTCGAACTTCACGCCATCGAAGGCCCCAACCACTTCCGGCGCCTTGACCAGGCCCTGCGCACGCAGCTTCAGCGAAAAGGTTTCGGCGCCCGCGAGCAGATGCACCGGCACATCCAGGCGGAACCCTGCGGCATCGCGACCCATGGCCTCGTCGATCACCAGCCGCACCTGGCGTGTGCCACGGGCGGGAATCGGATAGACGCGCAGCCGGAACTGATTGCCCGCAGTCTGTTCGAGCAGGCCGGGGTCGACATTGCGTCGTTCGATGCTCTCGAACACCTGCTGCGCCTTCTCTTTCGGCACCGGCACCGCATCGCGCAGTTCGCCGCCGATGTCGAGCGCGAACGCGCTGACCTGCTGCCCGGCCTGCAGCGGGAACTGCAAGGTGCCCTCGAGCAGGCGGTCGTTCGGGTTGTAGAGAGTGAGCAACAGCGTGGTGCGGGCAAGGCTGCCGTCGGTCTCGACGCTCATCGCAGCGGCGCGCAGGCCAACGGGAATTTTCGCGTCTGGCGTCGCGATCAAGGGCGGTGCGGTAAAAGCCAGTGACCTGCGGTCGGGAGCGCGCTGCGCAAGCACCGATGGCGTCATCGTCTGGCTGAGCAACAATCCTGCGATCAACGTCAGGACGAGGGTAGTTCCGAAACTGCGTTGCATGGGAATGCCTCGGCGGATGATGACGACTCAACGGCCCGCCCGCGCGAACGGGGTTGGCCGTGAGTCGAATGTAGCCGAAACCGCTTCGACATTGGATCAGGACAATGGCGAGCCGGCGGATTCGCGGTGCACCACTACCAACTGCACCGCATCGCCGCCACGCCAGTCGTCCGGCTGCAAGCGGTAAGCGATGCGCGAACGCGACGCCGGCGTTTCGCCGGTCCAGCCGCCGAAATGGATCGCGTTGATCTTCCCCGATCTGCCGGGCCAGGCCAGCTCCAGCTTGAGATGCTGCTCGCCGATGATCTTCCAGCCGACGACATCGAATGCATCGTCGAACACCGGCTCCGGAAAGCCCTGCCCCCACGGGCCGCCATCGCGCAGCGCGAGCGCGGTGTCGATGTGGCAGGCCTCGGGCGGCATCCCGCCATCGCTGAGAATCACGTCCTGCAGCAGCTCCGGCGACAACATCGCTGTCGCGCACTGCTCGAAAGCGGCTTGGAAACGCGGCAGATCGGCAAGCCGCAGGCTGAGACCTGCTGCCATCGCATGGCCGCCGAATTTTTCGATCAAACCGGGAAACCGCGTGTCGACCGCCGCCAGCGCGTCGCGGATGTGGAAGCCGGGAATCGAGCGCGCGGAGCCGCGAAGCCGGTCGCTGCCTGCATCGCTGGGGGCGAATGCGATCGCCGGGCGATGCACGCGCTCCTTGATCTTCGAGGCCACCAGACCGACCACGCCGGGGTGCCACTCCTCGTGATACAGGCAGACCGTGGCGCGACCGGTGTCGATGTCGAACGACAGTGCGGCGATCGCGGCCTCGGCATCGCCGACCATCTGCTGCTGCACGCCTCGGCGCTCGGCGTTGATGCCGTCGAGCACTTCGGCGAGTTCGCGCGCCCGGCGCGGATCGTCGCAGAGCAGACACTCGATGCCGAGGGCCATGTCCTCCAGACGGCCGGCGGCGTTGATCCGCGGCGCCATCGCAAAACCGATGTCGCTCGCGGTCAGCGTCGCCGCTTGTCTGCGCGACACTTCGATCAGCGCGCGCAGTCCTGCGCAGCCGTGGCCCGCACGCAGCCTGCGCAGACCTGCCGCGACCAGCGTGCGGTTGTTGGTGTCCAGCGGCACCAGATCGGCGACAGTGCCGACCGCGACCAGATCGAGCAAAACCGTCAGATCCGGCACCTCACCGGTGAACGCGCCGCGTTCGCGCAGCAGGCGACGCAGCGCCAGCAATACATAGAACATCACCCCGACGCCGGCCAGCGACTTGCTGGGAAAGCCGTCGCCGGGAAGATTCGGATCGACGATGACATCGGCCATCGGCAGGCAATCGCCCGGCAGATGGTGATCGGTGACGAGGACCTGCCACCCATGCGCCTTCGCCGCCGCGATGCCTGCATGGCAGGCGATACCGTGATCGACGGTGACCAGCAGATCCGGTCGCATGCCGGTCAGGTCTTCCACCAGCGCTGGCGACAGACCATAGCCGTGCACCATGCGGTTGGGCACCGCATAGGAAACCTGGTGCGCACCGAGCATTCGCAGGCCGCGCACCGCCACGGCACAGGCGGTGGCGCCGTCGCAGTCGAAATCGCCGACGACCACGATGTGCCGGCCGGCAACCATCGCATCGGCCAGCAGCTCCGCTGCAGCGCCGATGCCGAGCAGCCCATCCGGCGGCAACAGCTGCGGCAGACGCGGCTGCGCCTGGGCATAGGTCGTGGCACCGCGCGCCGCATACACGCGACGCAACAGCGGCGACAGCTGCGACGGCCAATCGCTGGACGAACCGGCCGCTGACGAACCGGCCGCTTCCGCAGCGGCGTCGCGACGTCTGATCGTGCGCGTCATCGGGCGTCGCCGATGGGTGTCGGCATCGACCAGACTCCGCGCCAGAAGCGCCAGCGCTGTCCGGGCGCAAGCTGCAGGCGTGAACCGTCGGCGGCATCCAGGATCAGTGTCTTGTACCCGCCGGCATGCAAGGCCCGCACTGCCGGCAGCAGCCAATCGCGCTGGAGTGCGGCGAGATCGCGGAAACGGCGCAGATCGCAGAGCACGCCATCGGTTCCGGCAATCTCGACGGCGCCGAAGTTCTGGGGCAGCGCATTTGCGCCGCCGCCTGCGATCCGGATCAAGGCCTGCACCAGATCATCGTCGCTGTACGCCTGCTGCGCTTCGGCGGCGATGCGATCGGGCAAGAGCCCACCGCCCCAGACCCACAGCGCATTGATCGGCACCAGGCCGCGTTCGGCGCGCTGCGCATTCCACGGGTGGTTGTGCAGCACGATCTGTACCTCGTTGAGCAATGCGCGCCAGCGGCGCCCCTCGGGCCCGTCGGGCTGATGTTCGAACAGATCCTCGCCCAGCGCCGCATCGGGCGGGCTGAACTGCGGAAACCTGGCTTCGCGCAGCAGGCGCAGATACCAGCGGGTCGGGGTGGGCGCGTCCAGCGCGAAACCGCTGTCGCCGAACACCGGCTTCAATGCCGGCAACAACGCATCGACATCAAGCTGCGACAGCGACAGCCGTTCGCCGATGCCCAGCAGGCGCGCACCGTTCATGTCGGGTCGCACATGCGCCGGGTCGGCGCGCAGCCAGGCGCTGCCTGCAGCATCGCCTGCATCGGCCTGACGCGTGAGCGCGGCAGGGGCCCAGTGCGCAGGGGTCGCGGTGAAATGACGCTGCAGCAGCGCATCGCCACCGGTCGCGGCAGGCACGGACGCATCGGCGCGGCCGAAGGCCTTCCCCAACTCGGGCGAGAGACCCTGGCGACCGAAGACCGACCAGGGAGGCAGCAGCAGCATCACGCGCGACATCGTCGCCGGTTCCGGTTCGGAGTTTTCCCGATCAGCCTTCGTAGGCGACGTGGATCAATTCGTATTCGCGCCTGCCGGCGGGAGCGTCGATTTCGACCATGTCGCCCTCGTGCTTGCCGATCAGCGCGCGCGCGATCGGCGAGGAAATCGCGATCAGGCCGAGTTTGATGTCCGCTTCCAGGTCGCCGACGATCTGGTAGCGCTTCTCGTCCTCGGTTTCCACATCGGCCAGCGTGACGGTCGCGCCGAACACCACGCGGCTGCCGGCATTGAGCGTGGAGATATCGATCACCTGTGCTTGCGACAGTTCGGCTTCGAGCTGTTTGATGCGGCCTTCGATAAAGCCCTGCTGCTCGCGCGCGGCGTGATACTCCGCGTTTTCCTTCAGATCGCCGTGAGCGCGCGCTTCGGCGATCGCATTGATCACCGCCGGGCGCTGCACGCTTTTGAGCTGTTCCAGTTCGGCGCGCAGGCGCTGCGCGCCTTTCAGGGTGAGTGGGGCTCGACTCATGACGGATCCAGTTCCTTGTGCAGTTCCTGCAGCGCCCAGACCGGGCCGCTGCTGCGGAAATCGAGAGAATGCAGCAATGCCTTCGCACCTGCAATCGTTGTCGAGTAGGTGATGCGATGCTGCAGTGCTTCGCGCCTGATGGAGAAGGAGTCGGCAATCGCCTGTTTTCCTTCGGTCGTGTTGACGATGTAGGCGATCTCGCCGTTCTTGATCAGATCGACGATGTGCGGACGGCCTTCGACGACCTTGTTGATGACCTCGCACGCAAGGCCCTGCCCACGCAGCCACGCGGCGGTGCCGCAGGTGGCCACCAGACCATAGCCACGGCGGATCAGATCTTCCGCCACCTCGAGCACCCGCTGTTTGTCGGGGTCGCGCACCGAGATGAAGGCTTTGCCGACCGGCGGGGCCTTGATGCCGGCTGCTTCCTGAGCGCGTGCGAACGCCGCACCGAAGTTGCGGCCCACGCCCATGACTTCGCCGGTGGAACGCATTTCCGGCCCGAGGATCGGATCGACGTTCTGGAATTTCGCGAACGGGAAAATCGCTTCCTTGACCGAAAAATAATCCGGAACGATTTCCTTCAGCGCGCCCTGCTCGGCGAGCGTCTTGCCGGCCATGCAGCGCGCCGCGATCTTCGCCAGCGGCATACCGGTCGCCTTGGACACGAACGGCACGGTGCGCGAGGCGCGCGGGTTCACTTCGAGCAGGAAGATCGTGTCGCACCCGTCACTTTCCGTCTGGACGGCGAACTGGGTATTCATCAATCCGACCACGTTCAGCGCTTTCGCCAGCGCAACCACCTGTTCGCGCAGCTTCGCCTGTGTCCCGGCCGACAGCGAATACGGCGGCAGCGAACACGACGAATCGCCCGAGTGCACCCCGGCTTCTTCGATATGCTGCATCACGCCGCCAATCAATACATGGCCATCCTTGTCGGCGATGACATCGACATCGACTTCGACCGCGTGATCGAGAAAACGATCGAGCAGCACCGGCGAGTCGTTCGAGACTTTCACGGCGTCGCGGATGTAGCGCGAGAGATCCTCGTCGGAATAGACCACTTCCATGGCGCGGCCGCCAAGCACGTAACTCGGACGCACCACCAGCGGATAGCCGATCTCGCGCGCCAAAACAAGCGCCTCTTCGGCGTTGCGCGCGGTGCGGTTCGCGGGCTGCAGCAGGCCGAGCTTCTCGACCAGTTTCTGGAAACGTTCGCGGTCTTCGGCCAGATCGATCGAATCCGGCGAAGTACCGATCACCGGCACGCCGTTGGCCTCCAGCGCCTGCGCGAGCTTGAGCGGGGTCTGGCCGCCGTATTGCACGATCACGCCCTTGGGCTTCTCCAACTCGACGATTTCCAGCACGTCTTCCAGCGTCAACGGCTCGAAGTACAGACGGTCTGATGTGTCGTAATCGGTCGACACGGTTTCCGGGTTGCAGTTGACCATGATGGTCTCGTACCCGTCTTCGCGCAGCGCCAGCGCAGCGTGCACGCAGCAGTAGTCGAACTCGATGCCCTGCCCGATCCGGTTCGGGCCGCCGCCCAGCACCATGATCTTGTCGCGCGAGGTCGGCGCGGCCTCGCACTCGTCCTCGTAGGTCGAATACAGATACGCGGTTGTGGTCGAAAATTCCGCGGCGCAGGAATCCACGCGCTTGTACACCGGACGCACGTTGAATGCCTTGCGCAGCGCGCGCACCGCAGTTTCGTTGGTACCGGCAAGCTGGGCGAGACGCGCATCGGAAAAACCCTTGCGCTTGAGCCCGCGCAGACGCTTGGCATTGAGACCTTCGAGACCGGCCGCCGCGACTTCGCGTTCGCAGGCGATCAGTTCTTCGATCTGATCGAGGAACCACGGGTCCACGAACGACAGCGCATGCACGTCTTCCACCGACATGCCGGCGCGGAAGGCATCGGCGAGATAGAACATGCGCTCCGGGCCGGCTTCCTTCACTTCGCGGCGCAGCCGGGCCATGCCTTCATCGGTGCGCAGGTCCAGATCGGTGGGATCGAGTCCGACCTTGCCGGTTTCGAGCCCGCGCAGCGCTTTCTGCAGCGATTCCTGAAAGGTGCGGCCGATCGCCATCACCTCGCCCACCGACTTCATCTGCGTGGTCAGGCGCGCATCGGCGGCCGGAAATTTCTCGAACGCGAAGCGCGGGATCTTCGTCACCACATAATCGATGCTGGGCTCGAACGATGCGGGCGTGAGGCCACCGGTGATCTCGTTCTTCAATTCGTCGAGCGTGTAGCCGATCGCGAGCTTGGCCGCGACCTTGGCGATCGGAAAGCCGGTGGCCTTGGACGCCAGCGCCGATGAGCGCGATACGCGCGGATTCATTTCGATCACGACCACGCGGCCATTGTGGGCGTTGATCCCGAATTGCACATTGGAGCCGCCGGTGTCGACGCCGATCTTGCGCAGCACCGCGATGCTGGCGTCGCGCAGGCGCTGGTACTCCTTGTCGGTGAGCGTCTGCGCCGGGGCGACGGTGATGCTGTCGCCCGTGTGCACGCCCATCGGGTCGAGATTCTCGATCGAGCAGACGATGATGCAGTTGTCGGCCTTGTCGCGGACCACTTCCATCTCGAATTCCTTCCACCCCAGCACCGATTCTTCCACCAGCACTTCGCTGGTCGGCGAGAGGTCCAGACCGCGCTTGACGATATCGATCAACTCCTCGCGGTTGTAGGCGATGCCGCCACCGCTGCCGCCGAGGGTGAAGCTGGGGCGGACGATCGTGGGATAGCCGACGCGCGACTGGATATCCAGCGCCTGTTCGAGGGTGCGCGCGATCTCGGCCTTCGGGCATTCCAGGCCGATCTCCTTCATCGCGACCCGGAACAGCTCGCGGTCTTCGGCCATGCGGATCGCTTCGCGCGAGGCACCGATCAGCTCGACGCCGTACTTTTCCAGCACGCCGTTGTCGGCAAGATCAAGCGCGCAGTTCAGCGCGGTCTGGCCGCCCATCGTCGGCAGCAACGCATCGGGTTTTTCCTTGGCGATGATCTTCTCGACAGTGCGCCAGTTGATCGGCTCGATGTAGACCGCATCGGCCATCTCCGGGTCGGTCATGATCGTCGCGGGATTGCTGTTCACCAGCACCACGCGGTAGCCCTCGTCGCGCAGCGCTTTGCAGGCCTGGGCGCCGGAGTAGTCGAATTCGCAGGCTTGACCGATGACGATCGGACCTGCGCCGATGATCAGGACGGTCTGGATGTCGGTGCGCTTGGGCATGCAGCTCTCACTCAATACGAAGTCAGTAAAGTCGGTTCTGCCACCGCTCGGGCGGCAGCCAGGTCATGCGATTCGCGTCTTCGATGCCCACGCCGCCCGCCTTCACAGCGACGAGCACGGCAGTCCGCATGTCGTTCCAGCTTTCGGCCCGGGCGCCGATGCGCGCGCCCAGACGGTTGTTGTGGGCGTCCATCGCGTGGGCGGCATCGCCTTCTTCGCCGTTTTCCATCACGGCCGTCACCCATTCCACCCAGCGCTCGGAACCGGTGTAGGCCACGATCGCGCTGGCGAGACTGTGCCGATAGGCATCGCGCGGTCCGTGACGCCCGCCCGGCAAATCCGATCCTGCGGTCGCGGTGTAGACCGTAGAAAGCACGAACGCCGGATACAGACCAAGCGCGGCCAGCAACGACAGCGGCCAGCGCAGGCGCCTCAGACGCCTCAACAGGCCGCTCACGGGCAACCAGGGTGACGCTGCGATCTTCACAGCGGATCCAACGACACGCCGCACTCCTGCAAAGCGCGCGCGTTCAGCGTTTTCTCCAGACTGGGTGGAAAACCCACGTCGGGAAAGCCTTTCTGCATCACCTTGGAAGCCGGGCTGCCCATGAAACCGACGACATCGGCTTTTTCGGCATCGCTCAGTGCCTGGAAAGTGCCGCCCAGATCGTACTCGGGCCCGCCACTGAGCTTCGACTGCAACGACTTGCGCATGCCATCGAGAAAAATCCTGCCGCCGGGGGTCAAGGAAAACGCCCGCCAGCCCTCCAGAGCGCCGCTGTCGCCGAACATTTCGATGAATGCGTCGTCGAACAAGCCGTAGAACGCGGGCGTCGCCAGGCCGAGGATGCAGTCGCGCTGCGCGGGCGTCATCGTCCGGTACTGGGGCTGTTCCTTGAAGGCCTGTTCGATGATCGTCGGAATCGCCGCATCGAAACCGAACAGCGCCTGGGCCTCGCGCGCCTGCTCGACGGTCAGCCGCGCCGATGCGGGGGCGGCCACCGGGGATTCCGCCGATGCCGGCAAAGCGATACAAAACGCGACCACGAGCGCCGCGCTGCGGACGAACCGGGCGATCATGCGGCGCGCGCCATCATCGCCACGAAGCGGTCGAACAGCGGCGACACATCGTGCGGACCGGGACTGGCTTCCGGATGCCCCTGGAAACTGAAGGCCGGCGCATCGGTCAAGGCGATGCCTTGATTGCTGCCATCGAACAGCGAACGATGGGTCACGCGCACGTTCGCGGGGAGCGTCTGTTCGTCGATGGCGAAGCCGTGGTTCTGCGACGTGATCATCACCCTACCGCTGTCCAGATCGATCACCGGATGGTTGGCGCCGTGATGACCGAATTTCATCTTCAGCGTCTGCGCGCCGGACGCCAGGCCGAGCAGCTGGTGCCCGAGACAGATGCCGAACGTCGGGACCTTGCGGTCGATGAAGGTCCGGATCGCATCGATCGCATAGTCGCAGGGGGCGGGATCGCCCGGACCGTTCGAGAGGAACACGCCATCGGGATTCATCGCCAGCACATCGCTGGCGGTCGTCTGCGCCGGAACCACGGTCACATCGCAACCGCGCTCGGCCAGCATGCGCAGGATGTTGCGCTTCACGCCGAAATCGTAGGCAACGACCTTGAACTGCGGTTCGGCCGAGACGAAGGCATTGCGGTCCAGATCGAGCTGACCTTCCCTCCAGACGAAGCGTTCGCTGGTACTGACGACTTTCGCCAGATCCATGCCCTTCAAGCCGGGGAACTTGCGCGCGGCTTCGAGGGCTTTGCCGACGTCAGCGCGCATATCAAGCGCCGCGCCAGCCATGACCGCGCCGTTCTGCGTGCCCCGGTCGCGCAGCAGGCGGGTCAGCTTGCGGGTGTCGATCTCGGAGATCGCGACGATGCCGCGCGCCTTCAGCCATTCGGGCAGTGCGATCTGGCTGCGCCAACTGCTGGGGCGGCGCGGTACGTTGCGGACGATCAGGCCGGACGCCCAGACCTGGGCCGCCTCGTCGTCGAGGTCGGTACAGCCGGTATTGCCGATGTGGGGATAGGTCAGGGTGACCAGCTGACGGGCGTAGGACGGGTCGGTAAGGACTTCCTGGTACCCGGTCATCGCCGTATTGAAGACGACTTCGCCGACGGACAGGCCGGGCGCGCCTACGGATTCGCCCTCGAATACGGTGCCGTCTTCGAGGACAAGGATTGCGGTTTCGGTCACGTGGTTCGCCTATGTCGGGCTACAGCAGGTTGCACAAAGCCTCGGACGCAGTGCGGGACCGGTCCGGGGCATGAGGGAATCAGGCGAGCGAGAATTGTACCGGCGCGTCCCCGCCTCCGCCAGCGGAATCTGAGCACGGCCGTCGTCCACAAGCCTCAACGACAGGCCTCGATTGCTGCCCCATGCGCCTGTCATGGAAGACAAACCTGCAGTGCCCGCTATTGCGGTGGCATCACCGGCGCTGCAAGGACACGCCCGATCCGGCCGGCATCGATCTCGCGGACAGCGGCGGCGAAGACCTCCGCATCCAGGCCCGCTTCGAACCCGATCCTGAAATGCACCTCGCCTGCCGGTGTGCGCGAGGAGTGGATCGACGACAGGCTCACCCCGTGACGCTCGAAGACTTCCAGCAGTGCCCGAAGCGCGCCCGGACGGTCTTCCGGCAGGTGCACGCTGATCGAGACGCGCTCGACCAGATCCGCAAGCAGATAGCCGACGCGCTCGAAGGTGTGGTTGCTGTCTGCCAGGGTGCCGGGATCGAAGTGGTCGCGGTTGTCCTGCAGGAATCTCGCGCGGAATCCGGCGCGGGCGACATCGTCGCCCTGCGCGATCAGTTCGCGCAGGGCGGACAGCTCGCCGACCAGACTATCCAGCATTTCCAGCGCATACGGATTGCCGAACTGGATGTCTTCGTAGATCTGCGGATTGAGCGACAGGATGCGGGTGATGACCGCGACATCGAGCTCGAACGATGCGGAGCGCAACGGCAACAGTGCCGACGGAGGCCCCAGCTGTTGCGCATGGCTGCGCAGCACGCCCGCTTCCGCGAGATGGGTCGCGTGGACCATCGCCTGGATCAGGGCCATGGCGCGATCGTGGTAATCGGGCGCGACGCGCACGCATTCGGCCTGCAGCGCAGACAACAGCACCGACAGCCAATCGCGCCAGACATCGAGACGGGCTTCGCAGATCACAAGCACCTTGCCTTTCAAGGTCGGTGCTTTGGGCGGCGCGGTCATCGGATGCAGACCGACCACTTCCGCCTGCGACTGCAGCATGGCCGCGACCGGTTCCCGTTTGATCGAGGTGATATCCAACCACAGCCGGCCATGCTCGCGGCCGGCCGACTGCCGCAATGCGTCGCCGATGATCGCGGCCGTGCTGCGGATCGGCGCTGCGAACAGCAGCACGTCGGCTTCGCTCAGCAGACGCTCGAGGAGGTCTCCATCCGGCGACGCCGGATCGTGACCCAACACCCGCAGTTGCATGCGTTCTTCGAAAAAACGTCGCAGCCAGCGGCCGTAGGCGCCCTCGCTGCCGACGATGCCGATAACGGGCGAACGGACCATGCCTTCATGGGTCATGCCCTCTTGGATCATCGCTCCGATGCCGTCCAAGTCAGTCGAGCAGATCGCGCAGCCGGTAGCTGCCCGGTTCGCGCCCCGCCAATCGCGCGGCAGCGTGCAGCGCACCGCGGGCGAAAATGTCGCGGCTGGTCGCCCGGTGGATCAACTCGATCCGCTCGCCCTGTCCCGCGAACTGCACCAGATGCTCACCGACGATGTCGCCGGCGCGGAGACTCGCATAACGCGGATCGGCGCCGCCGCGCTGTGCGGCCGCACCGAGCGCGAGCGCGGTGCCCGAAGGCGCGTCGAGTTTGCGGGTGTGGTGGGATTCGACGATGTCGCAATCCCATCGGTTCAGTGCCGCAGCGGCGCGTTCCACCAGGTCTTCCAGCACGGCCACACCCAGGCTGAAATTGGCGGCCCACAGCACCGGGATCCGCGCGGACGCGCTGTGCAGGGCCGCACGCTGCTGCGATGACAGGCCGGTCGTACCGGACACGATGGCTGCGCCCCGTGCCTCGCACAGCGCGACCAGGGCGTAGACACCCGCAGGCAGACTGAAATCGATCGCGACGTCGAACTGCGGTGCGCCGTCGATATTTTCCAGAGGATGGAACGGCTGGCCAAGCAGCGCGGTGTCGGCGGATGGCGGCGACACCGCAGCGGCGATGATCAGCTCCTCACGCTCCGCAGCAAGGCGCAGAAGCGTCTGACCCATGCGGCCGCTGGCGCCGTGGATGAGGACTCGAACGGGAGCGGACATGCAGCCTCTTCGATGCTCGGATGACGGAGCATGCAGCATACCGGAGCCGCCAGCCGACCCGTCCTCCGACGTCTTTATCCCGGCACACAAAAAAAAACCCCGGCCGAAGCCGGGGCCTTTCACTGCGCACGTAGCGCACTGACACTTGTGAATGATCAGCAGGGCGCGTTCGAAACGGCCGTAAACGCGTTGATGATGCCGGTGCCCATGGTCCCAACCGGAGGTGCGGGCAGAGCGAACGGTTTGATCCAGGTCTTGATCAGCGTTTCGACCTGCGCTGGCGCGCAGTCGACGGCAGGTTTGGACTGGATCAGCGCGGCCAAACCTGCCACGTGCGGTGACGACATCGACGTGCCGTTGTAGTACACGTAGTTGTCAGCGCCCGGCACGGTGGTGCCTGCATTCAGGGTGGAAGCGATCTGTACGCCCGGCGCCGAGACGTCCACGCGCGCGCCGAAGTTCGAGAACGATGCCTTTTTCGCCGCCGAATCGGTCGCACCGACCACGATCAGGCCGTTCGTGGCGAGGCCCCCGGGACCAGGACAGCTCGCAGGCGTGAAACCGCTGACGTTGGCGTTGCTGTTGCCGGCCGCCACCACCACCGTGGTACCACGGCCGATCGCACCATTGATCGCGACATTCATCGCCGATGCTGCCGAGCACGCACCGCCACCACCCAGGCTCATGTTGATGACGTGAGCCTTGTTGGCACCGACCGCCGGGACACCAGCGACCACACCGCCGGACGACCAGGTGACCGCATCGGCGATATCGGCGAGCGTACCGCCGCAACGGCCCAGCGCGCGCACTGCAAGCACCTTGGCGTTGAACGCCATGCCGGCCACGCCTGCGGCGTTGTTGGTGACAGCTGCGACGGTACCGGCGACATGGGTGCCGTGCCAGCTGGAGTTGGTGATCGGGGAGTTGGGGAAGCACTGGCCGACAAACGTGGTCCAGTCGCCCGGATCCAGCGCGCTGGCATCGCGGGCGTCGCCGTCGTTGGCGGTGGCGACGTTGCTGATGAAGTCGTAGCCGTTGATGACGTTGGCGTTCAGGTCGATGTGCGGGCGGTAGCCGGTATCGATGACAGCCACAATCTTGCCGGCGCCGAGGAAGCCGAGATTCCAGGCCTGATCGGCATTGCTGCCGCCGACGCCGCTCTGGAAACCGTACTGCAGGTTGAAGAACGTGTCGTTGGGAGTCAGCGTCGGATACAGGCGGATGTTCGGCTCGACGAACTCGACGTCCGGATTGGTCGCGATCTGGCGCATCAGCGTTTCGGCTTCGACCCGATCCAACTGGCGACTGGCCTGGACCAACTCCGAACCGACGCCGAGCGTGCGCTGGTGCTTGAGGGTGAGGGGCTTTGCGCGGCCGAGCGCGGTCGCTGCGGCCTGATCGAGCGAACGCTGCTGCGTCGCAACGTTGAGTTTGCTTGCGCTGCCCTGTCGATAGGTGACGATGAAGCCGTCGACGGGTTCGTTGTTGCTCAGACCGCTGGTCTCGACGCGGCCCGCAGCCAGCGCGGAACCGGAAAGGAAAACAGCAGATAAGGCGAGCGCGAGCGCACGACGGCGCAGACGCGGGTTCCTGGATGACATGAGTGAAATCTCCATATTTCATGAAATACCGCAGATGCGGCAGGGATGTCCTGTTCCCTGAGCGACCTGCCCCCAATCTCACGAGGGAGCCCGGGCCGGACACGATGCGGGCGCGTTTTTCGCCCGACGCTGACCATGACCCGCAGCGGCAGTGCCGTCAACACGACCGCGTCACGAATCGCGCCCGATTGCGTGACGGCGATCTATACATTGGAAAAATCAATCGTCGATGCGGAAAATCGCCCAGCGCGGATGCGAAGTCCGTCTCTCGCATCGCACGCTTCGATCGTCACGACATGCGCTGAGCGCATCGATGCGTTCAGCAATGACTGCTGTACGCAGTGACGCGAGGACGTGCGCGATGACTGCCTGCGCGATGAGTGCGTGCGCGATCAGGAAATCATGCGTTCCCAGAAACTCTTCACGCCATCGATGAATGTCGTGGAACGCGGAGAATGGCGACGTGCGCTCTCGCCGACGAAGGTGTCCTCGAACTGCTTCAGCAATTCGCGCTGTTGCGAAGTCAGATTGACCGGCGTTTCGACCACGACGCGGCAGTAGAGGTCGCCGGTGCTGCGGCTGCGCACCGATTTCACGCCCTTCTCGCGCAGCCGGAAGACCTTGCCGGTCTGGGTTTCGGTCGGCACGCGGATTTCCGCCTCTCCGCCGAGCGTCGGCACGCGGATGGTGTCGCCCAGCGCCGCCTGCGAGAAACGGATGGGCACTTCGCAGTGCAGATCGTCGCCGTCGCGCTGGAAAATCGCGTGCTCGCGCACCCGGATTTCGACGTACAGGTCGCCCGCAGCCGCACCGGCGGGGCCGGCCTCGCCTTCGCCCGACAGCCGGATCCGGTCGCCGTTGTCGACGCCGGCGGGAATCTTCACAGACAGCACTTTCTCTTCTTCGACCCGCCCTGCCCCGTGGCAGGATTTGCACGGATTGCTGAGTTTCTGCCCGCGTCCGCCGCAGGTCGGGCACGGCTGCTGCATCGAGAAGATGCCGCGCTGGAACCGCACCTGGCCGCGTCCCTGGCAGGTGGCGCAGGTTTCGACCTTGCCATCCTCCGAACCGCTGCCTTTGCACGGCCCGCAGCCGACCATTGTCGGAATCTCGATGCGCTTGTCGACGCCGGCGACCGCGTCTTCGAGATCCAGTTCGATCACGTAACCGATGTCGGCGCCGCGACGCGGACCACGCGCACCGCCGCCACCACCGAAGATGTTGCCGAAAATATCGCCGAAAATATCGTTGATGTCGGCTTGACTCTGGCCGCCACCTCCGCCGGTACCGTGCTCGAACGCCGCATGTCCGTGCGCATCGTAGGCCCGGCGCTTGTTGGCGTCGGACAGCATTTCGTAGGCTTCCTTCGCCTCCTTGAACGCGGCCTCGGCACCCGCATCGTCGGGGTTGCGATCCGGGTGATGCTTCATCGCCAGCCGGCGATACGCCTTCTTCAGCTCATCTTCGCTGGCGTTGCGGGCGACGCCCAGGACTTCGTAATAATCGCGTTTGCTCACAGGTCTGTTGCTGCCGGCAAGTCAACAGTCGAAAGCAAAAAAGTCAAAAAGAACGACACCGCTCTTTTTGACCTTGGACCTTCGACGATCGAGGGATCGATAACGAGGTGCCGCCGCATTTGCGTGCGGCGGCACCGGCTTGCGTCACTTCTTGTCTTCGTCGCGCACTTCGGTGAATTCGGCATCGACAACATCGTCGTTCCTGGCCGAAGACGGGCCCGGGCCGGCATCATCGCCCGCCGCCTGACCAGCGTTGGTGGCGGCCATCAGCGACTGCACGACCTCTTCCAGCGCCTTCGATTTCGCCTCGATCTGCACCTTGTCGTCGCCCTTCATCGCGGTCTCGACCTCGGCGATCGCGCCCTCGGCACGGCCGATCAGCTCACCCGGCAATTTATCGCCGTTGTCCTTGATCGCGCTGCGGGTGGCGTGGATCAATGCATCGGCCTGATTGCGGGCCTGCACCAGCTCGTGGAACTTCTTGTCGTCTTCGCGATGCGCTTCGGCGTCCTGCACCATCCGCTGGATTTCGTCATCGGACAGGCCCGAACCGGCCTTGATCTCGACTTTCTGCTCTTTGCCGGTCTTCTTGTCTTTCGCCGACACGTGCAGGATGCCGTTGGCGTCGATATCGAAGGTCACTTCGACCTGCGGCATACCGCGCGGTGCGGGTTCGATGCCTGCGAGATCGAAACGGGCCAGGGACTTGTTGTACGACGCCTGCGCGCGCTCGCCCTGCAACACGTGGACGGTCACTGCGGTCTGATTGTCGGCGGCGGTCGAATAGGTCTGCGTGGCTTTGGTCGGAATGGTGGTGTTCTTCTCGATGATCTTGTTGAATTCACCGCCCATCACTTCGATGCCCAGCGACAGCGGGGTCACGTCGAGCAGCAGCACGTCCTTCACGTCGCCGGCCAGCACGCCACCCTGGATCGCGGCGCCGATGGCGACGGCTTCATCCGGGTTGACGTCCTTGCGCGGCTCTTTGCCGAAGAACTCGGTCACTGCGGCCTGCACTTTCGGCATGCGGGTCTGGCCACCGACCAGGATCACTTCGCTGATGTCGCTGGCGCGCAGGCCGGCGTCGTTCAGCGCAATGCGGCACGGCTCGATCGTACGCTTCACCAGCTCTTCGACCAGGGCTTCGAGCTTGGCGCGGGTGAGCTTGATATTGAGGTGCTTCGGGCCGGACGCGTCAGCAGTGATGTACGGCAGATTCACTTCGGTCTGCTGCGACGACGACAGTTCGATCTTGGCGCGCTCGGCCGAGTCTTTCAGGCGCTGCAGGGCCAGCGGATCCTTGCGCAGATCGATGCCCTGATCCTTGTTGAACTCTTCGACGAGATAATCGATGACGCGCTTGTCGAAATCTTCGCCGCCCAGGAAGGTATCGCCGTTGGTGGCCAGCACTTCGAACTGCTTCTCGCCGTCGACGTTGGCGATTTCGATGATCGACACGTCGAAGGTACCGCCGCCGAGGTCGTACACGGCGATCTTGCGGTCTTTGCCGCCGTCGCCCTTGTCCAGGCCATAGGCCAGCGCGGCCGCAGTCGGCTCGTTGATGATGCGCTTGACGTCGAGACCGGCGATCTTGCCGGCGTCCTTGGTGGCCTGACGCTGGCTGTCGTTGAAGTAGGCCGGCACGGTGATGACCGCTTCGGTC
>JBIITV010000069.1:0-22748 GCA_044340325.1 Lysobacteraceae bacterium | reverse complement strand
GGCGATACGGGTAATCTGCATGGCGGACTCCTCCTGCTTCGTGACTGGTGGATAACGCCTTCCAGTCTGGCACCTAGATGCCGAAGAAGTGGGAGGAGTCCATTCCATTGGGCTTTATGCCCACCATCGCAACTTCACCACCCCAGCAGATAACAATCGAAGCCAAATCGCACGCGATCGACATTGATGTCCGCAGTTGTTCAAGCGTCATGGCGACGGGCATAAAGCCCACCCTTCGAGGTCTTCACGCTTTCCGGAGCCGGAATTACCGAGAATCAGCGGTTTCGTGGTGAGCATGGGCGTGTTGTCGAATACAGCGTGCTCAACCACCGCACCTGGCGAGGGTGGCCTGGGCCTTGGCGAGATCGGGATGGCCGAGGCGGGTGTAGATCTCCACTGCGCGCCGGGCGTAAGGCAGCGCCTCGGCGGCTCTGCCCTGGCGCACGATGGCTTCGGCGATGCGACCGCTGTTGCTGGCGATCAATTCCTGGTGGTGAACCGCTTCGGCCAAGGCCAGCGCTTCGCAGGCGAGGGCCTCGGCGGTCGGCCAGTCTTCGCGTTCGAGGGCCAGAGCAGCCAGATTACCGGTGTAAGTAGTCACACCCGATTTCGCACCCACGGCGCGGGCCACGCGCAAGGCTTCGCGGTAATGCGCCTCGGCAGTCGTGTAGTCGCCGGAGTCCTGCTCAGCTCTGGCCAGAGAGTTCAGGATCATCGCCACCATCGCGCTCTCGGCGGCGAGGCTGCGGTGGATGTCGAGCGCCTTTTCGAAAGCGGCGATGGCAGCCGGGTATTCGCCTTTCAACCGATGGCCGAGGCCGCGCAGCCGGATGACAGCAGCCTGCTCATGGACTCCGGCCTTGGCCATGGCGCAATGCACGGCGGCGCGGTCGGCACAGGCGAGCACGGCATCCACCTGCTGGCGCAGCGCGTGAATGTAGCCGGCCTCACGGGCGCGCCTGCCGGCGTTGAGATGGTCGGCGGCGGCCAGAGCTTTGGCTTCGGCTTTTTCGTTGAGGGCGAGCCGTTCATCCCAGCGCCCCTGAAAATTGAGGAACAGCACCAGCGCATCGCATACGGCCTGCAGGCGCCGGTTGTCGCCCGCGATGAACAGCGCCAGGGCGGGAGCGATGCCGGGCCACGCGGCCTCGAGCACGGGGAAGCGGTCGTGGTTCTCGTAGCCGTTTTCGATGATGAGCGCGTAAGCGCGCTTCTCCAGCCGGTCGCCGGTGTCCGCCACTACTTCCGGCTTTTTCCTGCGCAGAAAGTCCGCAACCATGGGCACGAGGGTGAAGGCGGTCAGCTCATCAGTGGGCACGGCAAGAGAACGATTGACGAGGCTGCGCAGGGCGCGGTCGGTCTCCACCTCCGGCAGCCCGGCGTTGACGGCGACATGCTCCACCTTGGCCGGCAGCGTGAAGTAGGTCAGCGCGCAGAGCGCCCGGGTTTCGGCGTCGCTGAAGTCCTCCACCAGATCGCCGAAGATGAATTCCAGCGGGTCGTTGTCCGCCGGGCAGGACCGCAGGAAATCGAGCGCATCGGCAAAGCTGAGGCAATGGCCGCGCCCAAGCTGGCCGGCGGTCCAGCGCAGCAGCAGCGGTTTGCCGCCGGTCTCGCGATAGAGCACGAGACGTTCGGCTTCGCTGGTTCTGGCAAGGTGCGGGTTGTGCGTGGCGAGTTCGGCCAGGGTGTCGAGCGCGGCTTGTTCGCCGAGCCTGTCGAGAATGAGCTCTTCCGCGCCAGAACCAATCCGCACGCGGCTGGTGAGGATGGCCTTGCAGCCTGCGGGGAGTTTCTTGACGAAAGTGAACAGGGTGTCGCGCTCGCGCTTGAGCAGGCTTTCGAGGTTGTCGAGAACGAGCAGGGTCTGCGTGCCGCGCAGCGCATCGAGCAGCAGACGCGGGCGCTGGTCTTCCGCCTCCTTGACGATGGCCTCGCGGCCCAGTTCGCGGGCGAGTTCGCCGAACAGTTCGACCAGACCGCTCACCAGAAAACCGCTGAGGTCGCGCACACCGTCATCGTCCAGCTCGCGGCTCTTGAGCGAGATGAAAACGATCTTGTCGAACACATCCGGTGGGGCATCGTAGGCGGCGCGGACCGCGAGCGAAGTCTTGCCCATCCCACCAGGGCCATCGATCAACGCGCCCCAGGTGCGCGAATCCGGATCCAGCGCGTCGGCGATTTTTTTCAGCTCATCCTCGCGGCCAAAGAACGGCTGCAGCGAAGGCAGGTTGTGGGGGATGGACGTGCCTGGCGTGGATGCGGCGACGGCGACGGACTTGGTGTAGTGGTCTTTCGGTTGGCCTTCGTTGATGGCAAGGCGTTCGAGGATGAGAGCGACGAACTGCTCTGGCGTTTTACGATCGAGTTCGATGAAGCCCGAAGCCGGACTCAGTCCATCGACATTCGCATGGTCGAATCGGCTGGGCATGACACGATGGCCGTCCGCCTTGGTGAGCAGGCCGTAGATGTGGACCCACTCCCATCCGGTCCATCGCTTCGCATCGTAGTCAAGACAAAGCACAGGCACGATGAGGTCGGACTGCTCGCGGTAGAGCTTGGGCAATTTGATCCCGAGGTCGTACACCGCAAACTCCGCCTCGTGGTACTTGTCGTAGAGAATCCTGTCCCGCCCGAATTGCGCGGCGAGCAACTCGGCGGCCTGTTCCACAAAATCGCGTTTTTCTCCGGCAAAGGAGAATGCAATGCGGAAGCGTTTCGTGCTCATGAGATGGCCATGCGGACGTTGAGTCGACGGGAATGCGTCAGGCAAGGACGCGGTCAGGCCAGGGGCGAGGCTGTGCGAAAACCCGGCCCGGAAATGACAGATCGGTGACGACTCCCGGCTGTCGTCCGCTCAACACTTCCAATCGCTGCCTGCTTTGCGTCGCTCCCGGTCTTGAATGCATCCGTGTACCGCGTGCTGCTCATGAACGCCTCCCTGGTTGCCTTGGATCATGATCGCTTAGCTTGTCTGAAAAAGCCGGTCTGGAAAAGCAGGCCTGGAAAAGCCTGCATTCCAACGCCATTGCGTTGCGCACATCCTGTCGCTCGCAGCAGCGTCTCCTGTGCCGTCACTGGCCGAGGGAAAGGGATTGTCGGCACAACCTTGAAGGCATCCATCGGCAGAGGCCGGGCGGCAGGATCCGCAGGTATGATGGGCCGGAACACCCAGGCGGGACACGACGACATGGCGAAAGCAAATCCGCTCCAGGAACAGCTGCTCAAGGCAGGCCTGGTGAAGAAGTCCAAGGTGGCCGAGGTGGCCCGGGAACAGAACAAGGCCCGGCATGCCAAAACCCCGTCCGAGCCCAACGAGATCCAGTTGGAAGCGGAGCGGGCGCGGGCCGAGAAAGTCGAGCGGGACCGCGCGCTTGCGGCAGAGCGCAAGGCACAGGCACGCGTGGCGGAACTCCGTGCACAGGCGCGACAGATCATCCAGGACAGAAAAGTGCCGCGTTCGGGCGAGAGCGAGTATCGCTTCGTCGCGGACGGCGCCATCCGCACCCTGCTGCTCAACGAGGACCTGCGGAAAAAAGTGTCCAGCGGCGCACTGGTGATCGTCCAGCTGGACGACCGCTACGAACTCTTGCCGCGACCGGCCGCCGAGAAGGTGCGGGAACGCGATGCCAGCATGATCGTGCTCGATCACGGTCTGGATGCGGGCACTGAGGCTGTAGCGGCAACCTCCGAGGATGATGCGTATTACGCACAGTTTCAGGTGCCTGATGATCTGGTGTGGTGAGAAGCGCGGCGGGGCCGGAGGACAGAGCGGACAGCCACCATCCCTCGTTGGGCGCGTAAGCCGAAGGCGTCATGCGCCGCAGACATCGCAAGCGCCGTATCGTTGAAGAAGGTGCATAACGCTTCGCTTATGCACCCTACACGTATACGCCTTACGGCCTTGTCAGGAAATCATCACCACGTTACTCGGGAGGTTTGAGTGATGCGCCGATTTGATGGAAAGGCTCTGAGTGCCTTAGCGTGGGCTCCGGAAGAAGACTCAGTCGCGTGGTTGCTCGGTGCCGAGGCCTCGGTCGATTTCCTGCGAGATAACGCGACCCGCGATGAGCTTGTGATCTACGCAAGCGGTGGCGCTGTTCTGGTGCATGGCGTACTCGCGCCGACCGCGCAGGTGACTCCGGCCGACCACAACGACCTGCGGGGCGCCTACCTGATGCCGGAGGACGCGTGGTGCATTCAGCGCGCCTGGGGCGGCGGCGAAGGTCATCGCATGTACCTCGAGCCGCCCCTGAGCAGCCCGGGCTGCAAGTCCTTGGTGGGCGGGGAGAAGCTGATTTACCGCCGTTCGTTCAACGGGGTGGACAAAGGCCCTCCGCCTATCGAACTGAGCCAGAAGCTGGTGCACAGCTTGGGCCTGTACTGGGTCGAGGAGCGCAATGCGTATTGTCGACTCGATGATCGAGGCGACATCGAGGATGTCATCCGAGTGGTCTGGCTCAAGGGGCCGCCCACCGAGCCCGAAGTGGCCGTGGTGACCATCCTGATCAAGGACTTGGCCACCTACATGGCGCTAGCTGACATGGTGTTGGTGCTCAAATTCGATTTCACCCGCTTTCAGCCCAAGAACTTCGGCGGCTGGAATCAGGAGCGGCAGTCGAGCAAGAAATCGGCGCCTGACCTGTTCTACAACGTGGATCGCTCGGTGAACGCTAGCTATGCCAACGGCATCATGATCCTGCGGCCCAACGTCACCGTCGAGCAACTCGTTCAGGCATGGAAGGACGAAGAGGACGAGTCCAAAAAGCAGTACGCCATCTTCAAGATCATCGATTGGAAGAACCAGCGCCAGATAGAAACGTCCTGTGGACCAGACCACTTGTCGAACTACTTCGAAAAGTCTGACAAGCCTTTCGAGATCTCACCGGCCTTCTTCCGCCCCGAGGTGCTCACACGATTCAAGAACGATCCGGAAAAGTACGACCTGGAAGACCGCAGCATCGGTTGTCGAAATGCGTGGTATCTGAAGACCTACGACATCAATGAAGCCGGGCAGGTCCACACCTACGTCGGTTACCTGACCAAGCTGCCTTACGAGGAGCAGGTGTACTGGCAGTCATTCAACGAATGGCCCAAGGCACCGATTTCCAAGCGTGCCTTCGAGAATGATTTCGAAGGTAAGTGGAGCAGCGAGTACGATCCGCTGCAGGTGCTCAAGTACAAGATCCGCCAGCTTGACGAGAACCCGCCGGCGTGGTGGAAGATTCGCGGCGACGAGTTGATAGACGCCGCCCGCTATCCGGCGACCGATTCAGTCTCGGAATGGGGCGACGAGATCCTCGCGCTGGATCAGCTCCTGGTCGAAGGCTTCCTTGCCAAGCCCCTGCAGAAGCTCGCGACGGACGCCGGCCGCAAGATCGACCAGCAATGGCAATCGGTGCGCCTGCTGCAGGACTATCTGGAAGCCCAAGGCCGCGCCCCTGAGGAGGCTAGAGCGGTGATGGAGCCGCTGGCGCGGTTACACAAGCTGCGCAGCATCCTCAAAGGCCACGGCGCCCCGTCCGAGCGCACGGCGGCTTCCAAGAGTGCGCGCAAGGACCACGGCACGTTGCGCGCGCACTTCACTGCCCTGGCAGGCCAGTGCGATGCCACATTCATTTCCATCCTGAAGGCATTCAACACGGCGATCAAGCTGGACTAAGGCTCGGACGTCGGGGCTTGAGATATCGACACGTGCTTGGCGTCGATGCGATCGCACAGCTGGCCGATGAGCTTGGAGAAGACGTTCATGGTCGCCTTGGCCTTGACGTACTCGGCCAGGTTCGCGACGTGGGTTGCCTCCAGTTTCGTAGCCCGGGTAAGCGCAGCGCACCCGGGGCTTTTCTCGCGACAGGGAGAAGTTGATCTATCGCACTCAATCATGCGTGAAATACGATCAAAGCACGCAATCTGATTACGAGCGATCTGGCATCGTTGAAATATCGCGAAGCGCCCCGGGTGCGCTGCGCTTACCCGGGCTACTTGCTTGCTACTGACCAAACCGCGTGCGGTTGCTCGCGAAGCCGGCAGAGTCCACGACCACCCAAAAAAAGCTTAAGCACGTGCCATTCCAATCTGACCCTTTTTAGCCAAATTACCGGTAACTTTGTGATATGGCCGACATGCCCCCCTCAATCATCGACCGCAAGCAGCGCTCCAACCTGGGCGCCTTCGGTTTCCCTGTGGCTCTGGTGGCGATCATGGCGGTCATCCACCTGCTGGGTGTCCTTGGCTTGGGCGGAAGCCCGGAAGCCTGGGGCAACTTGCCGCGGCACACCGACCAGCTATGGGGCATCCTCACTTCCCATTTGAGGCATTCGTCTTGGGCACACTGGCTGGCGAATGCCTTGCCCCTTGTGATCCTGTCAGGCATGGCTGGCACCCTGATGCCCAAACCAGCGGCGCGCGCCTGGATTGTGATCCCCGTGGTCTCAGGCGTTCTGTTGTGGATCTGGGGCCGCTCGGCTGCACATATCGGCGCATCGGCGCTGGTCTACGGCTGGTTCTTTTTCCTGGTGGGTATGGGCGCAATGCGACGGTCCCTGGCTGCTCTGCTCGGGATGGGCGTCTCCCTGATGATGTTCAGCGGTTTGCTGTGGGTGTTCAGGGCGCCGGCGGGCGTGTCCTGGGAAGGGCATGTCGCCGGAGCGGTTGCGGGCTTGCTGGCGGCGTGGTGGAACCGGGCGCACGACAAGCGTCCGTCTTGAACGTGTGGTTCGCGGGGTGGGCTTTATGCCCATCATCGTCACTTCACTACCCCCGCAGATCACGATTGAAGCCAGATTGCACGCGATCGAGATTGATGTATGCGGTTGTTTGATCGTCATGGTGGTGGGCATAAAGCCCACCCTACGAGGTCTAATCGTTTGTCGATGTCGCGCCAGTGGATATCCATGTCGAAATTATATTTGGTTTGGTTCGAAATGGTCTGGCTGGCGAGATCATATCGGAGTGTGGCGTTGGGGGATTTCTGCGTTCGGCCAAGTGCGGAACTCGGGTCGGCGAATGCGTGTCATTCTTCGGCAGCAAGTTCCGCACAAAGAATTCCAATCGGGGCAGCCTTTTTACGCACGACGTCTTTGGAATATTGCGCGACCAACCTCGCAGAGGTCTTCTTGCACCACGTCGGGCTCTTTAATTCGTTCTTGTAGTCAAATGCTTCCATTTCTTCGCCTACAATTTCAGCGTTTAGATCGAGTGCTAGCGACTGGGCGAGGTTGCCGAAGATCTGCAGCAGCGCTGGCAGTCTTCCAGACGTAAGTATCTTCTCCATGTTCTGTAGCATTGCCACACCAGCCGGCTCAGTGCGGATGAGGCTGACGACTGCGTATGCCAAGAAGTACTTCGTCAGGTTGTAGTACGCAAAATACTTGTCGTCGATCGCTTCAAGTGCCGATTCAACTGCAACAAAGCACTCCCAGTAACCAAGAATTTTTGCGCCCGTGACATCAGGCCTACCAAAAATATTCGAGTGAAGCTCATCCATCACCCTATACTTCTGGTGACAGCTCCATGGCTGCGCAAGATCCATTGCAAGCAAGATCAGTCCTGCGGACTCGTTATTTAAGACCACCTTGCCCTTGTTGATCTCGCCTTGCTTGATTTCATATGCAACATTGTCATTGCTAACGGCTTTAACTTCAGCCTTTAGGCGCTGCTGAATATTGTGGTTGGACTTCAGGTCACGCGCCTTGATGGCATTTTGATTGTTGCTGTTCGTCGTGATCCTTTGGGAAAGCGCGGTATCACCCTTGGTTTCGATGAGCTTAACCAAGATCTTTAGATCCTCAGTTATCCTCGATTTCTGCGCCATCAATGACGTGAGGCTTTGAGCGCCGTTGACCACCACGTAATCCTCGATCTCGATCCGCTCCTCTGTTTCAGAACCAATTTTTCTGCAGAGCACATTGATTCCGTTGTGGTACAGCGGGAAATTCTTGTGCTCTCCCTTTTCCTTGATGCTCGTCCTTAGTCCTTTGTTGACCTTCGTGTTTCCTAGGGCCAACCGGACGTTCTGCTCGAAGAGACGCCCATCGACGATTCCGTCCATCTTGAGCAAATTGAGGGCTGGGGCCAGAAACAGCCGGGCAACGGCACTACCAGCGTCGTATTTGATGACATCCGAGTCAGAAACATCGAAATAGTAATTGCCCTTGATGCCACCATCGACGTCCAAATCGACGTAGTCGTCGGCAATCGCATTGGCATCGAAGAGTTCGATCTTTGGCAATTTTGCGAGGATGGCCCTTGCGTCGTCGTTTGCACGTGCATTGCTAATGAACACACCTCGCACGTCATAGCCGCTGTCAACTTTTGCGGCCAACCCTGTTCTCACAATGGCCTGCTTGAGCTTGTCGTTCTTCGTTTCCGAAAAAACGTCGTCAATCTTTTTCTTGCTATCGAATTGCTGAAGAGTTCCATAGAATTCTTTCAGATCAGTGTCGCCGAACTCAGCATTGTCCTTTGTCCTAGTTTTCGCTTGAATGATGGAGACGGTTTCAGAAACATCGTCAACGTAGATAGCGTCCACGCCTTTGTCATGCTTGGCGTCTACGCATGCATCGTCGGCATCAATCTGTTCCAATCGATAGATATGCTCTAAGAACCATCTGATGAATCGCCCAGAGAAGTCAGGGGCCCGCTTCTCATAGGACTTAAGATGGCGCTCGGAGAATGCGTTGTGGTTGAGATCGACGGCCTTCATTGGTCTTCCTTTTTCGCGCGGGCCATAGAATTTGCAGTATGTTCCGCTTGATTTCTTGGTTCGATCAGGAGAGGAGTCCGTTTCGAGCCGAAAGCAACCACCCAAATCAAATATACCCTCCAACCCAGCCTAACCCCATCCCCACCCTCCTGTCGCTGCTCCCGCCACTCCTACGAACAGCGCGGCTGCCGCTCTGCACTGCAGCGATGTACATCCGGCTTTCGATTGATCGGGTCAATCGATGCAGTCTGCGGCGGATACATGGATCGAAGTCGTGTAGCGCACATCGGTCTTGCCCTTCGCAAATCCCCACGCCGATCGCTGCGCGATCTTCGGTCCGCTTTGCAACGGCGGCGAGGCGGCATTCGTGGAACTGTGGTGGGTTGGAGGTAGGAGTTGATCGTGAATTGCGCTGTTCCTCCGGAACGCAAGCGCTTCGCGACTTGCTTTTCCTTCTCCCATCGGGAGAAGGTGGCGCGCAGCGCCGGATGAGGGTACGTCGGCCCGCAGCGTTTCCGCTTCGCCGGACCCTCTCCCCCGACCCCTCTCCCGACGGGAGAGGGGAGCAGAGCGGCGGCCGCTGCCGGCCCATCCCACAAGGGCAAGAGCGTCGCGACTTGCGTCGCTCCCACAAGAACAAAAGCGTCGCGGCTGCCGCCGCTCCTACAAGAGCAAGAGCATCGCGGCTTGCGCCGCTCCTACAAAGGCAAGGGCATCGGGGCTGAAGCCCCTCCTACATAGCGTCAGGCAATTTTTACGCGCACTGCGTTGTCTTTGATGCTGACGGGGTAGGTCTTGAGGGCTTTTTCGCCGCGGACGACGTTGAGCAGTTGGATGCCGGGCGGGAAGTTGGCCCAGTCGACGACTTCGCCGGTTTTGATGTCGAAGCGGGCGTGGTGCAGCGGGCACTGCACTTTGCAGTCTTCGAGAATCTTGCCCTTGGTCAGCGGCGCGAACATGTGGGTGCATTTCGACTGGGTGGCGAAGAAGCCGTCCTTGAGGTGGTAGAGGGCGATGTTTTCGCCGGCGACGGTGAACGCTTTCATCTTGCCTACCGGCAAGTCGTCGACGTTACAAACGATGTGCAGTGTCATGGCGAGCGCCTTCCGCTGGAGGAATCCCGAGTATAGGCCGACGGCGTTCGCGGACGCGGAGAAACCGGGCGATGGCGGGTTCGGGAACACCACCGGGCACCGTGCGCGGCCGGGCGTCGTTTTGCCTGATCGACGTCACGGCACGGGCACCCGATGCGTTCGGACGGAAGCGCTGCCCGCCCTGCTCCGCCTGCCCTGCTCCCGCCTGCGGCAGCGCGCACGTCGATGGCCCGACTGGCTGCAGCAGGGGCGCGATCCGCCGGTGCGGGAACGCGACTGCACTCGAACCGCAGGGCGCGGATTTCGGGCATGCTTCGCTTCTGCACGCATCACACCACAGGGAGCCGTTATGACGCCGTACGAACTGGCCCAGAGTCTGGAACTGCCCAAGCGGGCGATCGCGCTGGTACTCGCCGGTGGGCGCGGCAGCCGGTTGAAAAGTCTGACCGATACGCGGGCCAAGCCGGCGGTGTATTTCGGCGGCAAATTCCGGATCATCGATTTCGCGCTGTCGAACTGCTTGAACTCGGGCATCCGGCGGATCGGTGTGATCACCCAGTACAAGAGCCATAGCCTGCTGCGCCACCTGCAGCGCGGCTGGGCGTTTCTGCGGCCTGAGATGAACGAGTTCGTCGATCTGCTGCCCGCGCAGCAGCGCAAGGACGAGGAATCCTGGTATCGCGGCACGGCCGATGCGGTGTATCAGAATCACGACATCCTGGAAGACTACGGCGCGGATTACGTGGTGGTGCTGGCCGGCGATCACATCTACAAGATGAACTATGCGGTGATGCTGGCCGACCATGTGGCGCTGGGCCGCGAGTGCACGGTGGGCTGCATCGAAGTGGATCGCGAGGAAGCAAAATCATTCGGCGTGATGGCGATCGACGCGGACCGCAACATCACCGCGTTCGTCGAGAAGCCCGACGATCCGCCGGAGCTGCCCGGCAAGCCCGGCCGCTCGCTGGCCAGCATGGGCATCTATATTTTCAACGCGCGCTTTCTGTACGACGAACTGGAACGCGATCTGGCCGATCCCTCGTCCAGCCACGACTTCGGCAAGGACATCATTCCGCGCGCGGTGAGTCTGGGCAAAGCGGCGGCGCATCCGTTCGAACTCAGCTGCGTGGGCAACCGCAAGCACGCCGAGCCGTATTGGCGCGATGTCGGCACCATCGATGCGTACTGGGATGCGAACATCGACCTGACCGCCACCGATCCGGTGCTGGACATGTACGACCGGCGCTGGCCGATCTCGACCTATCAGCCGCAGCTGCCGCCGGCGAAGTTCGTGCACAACCAGGACGACCGGCGCGGCATGGCGATCGAATCGCTGGTGTCCGGCGGCTGCATCGTGTCGGGCTCGATTTTCCGCAGCGTGCTGTTCTCGCAGGTGCGCGTGCACTCGTATTCGACCGTGAACTGGAGCGTGCTGCTGCCCAATGTCACCGTGGGGCGCGGCGCGCGGCTCAACCGGGTGGTGATCGACCGCGGCTGCCATATCCCCGACGGGATGGTGATCGGCGAAGACGCCGAAGCCGATGCGCGCCGCTTCCTGCGCAGCGAAAACGGCATCACGCTGGTGACTGCCGCGATGCTGGCCGCAGCGGTGGCGCAGAGCCGGGACGACGCACGCGACGACATGCCGGCATGAAAGTGCTGCATGTCGCGGCGGAAGTGTTTCCGCTGGTGAAGACCGGCGGATTGGCCGATGTCGCCGCAGCGCTGCCGCCCGCGCTGGCTGCGGCCGGCGCCGATGTGCGGCTGCTGCTGCCCGGTTTGCCGGCCATTCTGGATGCGATGCTGCCGGGCGGGCCGTCGATCGAGATCGGCGCCTGCTTCGGCGCTGCGCGGGTGCGGGTGCATCGCGGGCGCATGCCGCAGACGCAGCTGCCGGTGTATGTGATCGATGCGCCGCTGCTGTTCGGTCGCGCGGGCGGTCCGTACCAGGCGCCGGATGGCAGCGAGTGGCCGGACAATCTGCAGCGCTTCGGTCTGCTCGGCTGGGTGGCCGCGCAGCTCGGCGCGGGCGCGCTGGATGCCGGTTGGGCACCCGACGTGGTGCACGCACACGACTGGCATGCGGCGATGGCCTGCGCGTATCTGCGCGCGCATCCCGGGCGCGCGGTGCGTTCGGTGTTCAGCGTGCACAATCTGGCCTATCAGGGCCTGTTTCCCCTGCAGGACTACACCCAGCTCGGGCTGGGGTCGAGCTTCGCATCGCCTGATGGACTGGAGTTCCACGGGCATCTGTCCTTCATCAAGGCCGGGCTGGTGTTCGCCGACCGGGTCACCACGGTCAGCCCGAGCTATGCGCGCGAAATCGAAACGCCCGAATTCGGCTGGGGCGTGGATGGCGTTCTGCGCGCACGCGCGCATCCGGTCGAGGGCATTCTCAACGGCATCGATACCGAGGTGTGGAACCCCGCTACCGATCCGGCAATCCCGGCGCGTTTCAGCGCTGCGGCGCTGGCCGGCAAGGCCGCATGCAAGGCTGCACTGCAGGCAGAAACCGGGCTCGCCGTGGATGCGGATGCGCCGCTGTTCGTTGCGGTGAGCCGGCTGTCGTCGCAGAAGGGACTGGACCTGCTGCTGGCCGCGCTGCCGGCGCTGATCGCGCAAGGCGCACAACTGCTGCTGCAGGGCGCCGGCGATCCTGCGCTGGAATCGGCGTTCGCACGCTGCGCTTCCGAGTACGCTGGACGCGTGGGCGTGCTGATCGGCTACGACGAAGACCGCGCGCATCGGCTGATCGCTGGCGGCGACTTCATCGTGGTGCCCTCGCGCTTCGAACCCTGCGGCCTGACCCAACTGTACGGCCTGCGCTACGGCACGCTGCCGGTGGTGCGCCGGGTCGGCGGGTTGGCCGATACCGTGGTCGATACGCACGATGCGACGATGCGCGCCGATACCGCCACCGGTTTCAGTTTCGACGACCCGACCCCGCAGGCGCTGGTCGATGCGATGCAGCGCGCGATCGAAACCCTGCGCAAGCCCGCGCTGCACCGACAGATCCAGCAGCGCGCGATGGCGCAGGATTTTTCCTGGGCCGGGCCCGCGCAGCGCTATCTGGCGCTGTACGCGGATGCGTGACCACCTGATGGGCGACGCACTGCATCGTGCTGTCGTCGCACGCCGCAGCAACGCACCGAGGCAACGATGAAGATCGAACGCATCCCGACCGCACCGATCGCCGGCATGAAGCCCGGCACCAGCGGCCTTCGCAAGAAAGTGACCGAGTTCGCGCACGGCCACTATCTGCACAACTTCGTGCAGGCGGTGTTCAACGCGGTGCGGCCGGCCAGCGGCTTTGATGGGCTGACGCTGGTGATCGGCGGCGACGGGCGCTACTACAACACCGATGCGATCCAGATCGTGATGCGGATGGCGGCAGCGAATGGTTTCGCGCGAGTGCTGGTCGGCGCAGGCGGCATCCTGTCGACGCCTGCGGCATCGTGCGTGATCCGCAAACATGGCGCGTTCGGTGGTTTGATCCTGTCGGCCAGCCACAACCCGGGCGGACCCGACGGCGATTTCGGCATCAAGTTCAACAGCGCCAACGGCGGGCCGGCGTCCGAGACCATCACCGATGCGATCTACGCGCAGACGCTGGCGATCGATGGCTATCTGATTGTGGATACGCCACCGATCGATCTGGCGCACATCGCCAGCCATCGCATCGGCGAGATGCGCATCGAAGTGATCGACCCGGTCGCCGATTATGTCGAGCTGATGCGCGGCATGTTCGACTTCGACGCGCTGCGCGACTGGTTCGCGCGCGGTCATCGCCTCGCGTTCGACGCGATGCATGCGGTGACCGGGCCGTATGCGCACGCGATCTTCGAGCGCGAGCTGGGCGCGCCCGCCGGCACCGTGCGCAACGGCACGCCGCTGGCGGATTTCGGCGGTCATCATCCGGACCCGAATCTGGTCCATGCCAAGGAGCTGCTCGATCTGATGATGGGCCCGGATGCGCCCGATCTCGGCGCGGCCTCCGACGGCGATGGCGACCGCAATCTCATCATCGGTCGCGGCATTTTCATCGCGCCTTCCGATTCGCTGGCGATGCTGGCGGCCAACGCGGAGCTGGCGCCGGCGTATCGCAATGGCATCGTCGGCGTGGCGCGTTCGATGCCCACCAGCGGCGCGGTCGATCGGGTCGCCGCGCGGCTGGGTATTCCGTGCTTCGAAACACCCACCGGCTGGAAGTTCTTCGGCAACCTGCTCGACGCAGGGCGCATCACCCTGTGCGGCGAAGAAAGCGCCGGCACCGGCTCGGACCACGTGCGCGAGAAAGACGGCGTGTGGGCGGTGCTGCTGTGGCTGTCCATCCTCGCCAGCCGCGACTGCAGCATGCAGCAGATCGCGTCAGAACACTGGTCGCGCTATGGCCGCAACTATTACACGCGCCACGATTACGAGGAACTCGATACCGCGATCGCACAGGCGCTGATGCAAGCGTTAGGCGCGCGGCTGGAAGGCCTTGTCGGTCAACGATTCGGCGACCGCGTGGTCGCGCTGGCCGACGACTTCAGCTACACCGATCCGGTCGACGGCAGCGTCTCGAAACATCAGGGCCTGCGCGTGATCTTCGACGACGGTGCGCGCATCGTTTATCGGCTGTCGGGCACCGGCACCAGCGGCGCGACGCTGCGGGTCTACATCGAACGCTACACCGACGACCCGACGCAGCTTGCGCAGGACACCCAGACCGCGCTGGCCGAGCTGATCGCACTGGCGGATCGGCTTGCGGACGTACGCCAGCGCACTGGGCGTACGGAGCCCGATGTGGTGACTTGAAAACAGGCGGGTTGATTCAAGTCGCTTCAAGCGTCGCGACGATCATCCTCCGGCTCATGGTCATGGCCCGGCGGCGTCCGCGCGCGCTGTCGCCTGGCGATGCGCTTGCCGCGCGCCGAATCGTTGCGCGCGCGTTTGCGTTTCAAGGCCAGCAGCCGCAGCGTCTCCAGCTGCTCGGCGATTTCGCGGGCGTTGCGGTTGCGGCAAACCCCGTCGAGGCCGTAGTGGCCGCTGCGGATGTCGATCGCTTCCACCGGCACACGGTCCATCAGCAGGCGCATGAATTCGGCGCCCAATCCAAGACCGCGGACGTGGTCCTGCACGCGCAGCAGGCGCAGAGTATTGCCGGCAAGCACGGCGATGCCGAGCGTCGTATCCGGGATGCGGTTGCCGGTGCGCGACAGCACCGTCGTCCAGCGCAGGCGCAGCAGGAACAACTGGGTCGGCAGCGCGGTGGCGTCGCTGAGCATCGCGTCGGACAGCAGGATGCCGTGCTCGACATGGTTGATCCGGCCGTCGTCCGCAAGCTGGTCGCAGTGTTGCGCCCAGCTCACGCCCATTGCCGGCGACGCCGGTTCGATCCGTAAAGCGCGTTGGTCCTTGTTGTCGTTGTCGAGCCGCGGCACTTGCAGGCGCTGCTCGCAGAACGCCACGAAGCGTGCGCCGAAGGTGGGTGCGCCCACCGCCCAGGTGACGCGGAACATCGGCGCACCGCTCCAGTGCCGGAACGCGTTCATCCATCCGCGGCTGTCCGGGTGGTTCCATGCGCGTTCGAGATCGAGATCGTGATACACCGACTCCATCAACCGCACCAGTTCCTGGCAGAAATAGAAGCAGGCGCGGAAGTCCTCCGCTGCCGGCATGCGCGTGCGCCGCCCGATCGGCTTGGCCGCGTCGGTGCCGGCGGCGGATGCATCGGCGGCCACCAGATCGGTCCACGCCGGATAGAACTGCGCGTCCAGCACCGCCAGCGCGGGCGTTTCGCGCAGTTGTCCGAACAGTCGCGACAGCGCGGCGGCGTGCAGCGCGAAGCGCTCGGCGCCGCCGGGGATGGACGGCGCCCATTCGTGACGCAGCGCGATGAGGATCTTTTCCTTCATCACCGAATCGTGCACGCCCAGCTCGTCGTGACCCACCGCGCCGACATCGGCACCGGCGCGCTCCAGCACCGGTTCGAGCGCGCGCGTCATCACGTCCTGGCCGAGTCGGCGATAGCTTTCGAACTGCGCCTCGTCGAAGTATTGGTCGCCAGTCGACTCGTGCGGAAAGCTGGGGTGGGCGCGGGCGTAATGCTGGATGTCGGTCGGCTCCATGCCGGTGAGGGTCGGTTTCACGTACAGCACCGTGCCGCGACTGCCGTCCGCGTAGACGATGCTGCCGACCGCGCAGCTGCGCGCCGCCAGACCTTCGGCCTGCGGCCGCAGCGCGCTCACGTCGATATGGATGTCGGCGCCGAAATCGACGCGGCATTTATGCACCGCGTTGCCCAGGTCGGCGAAGCCGCTTGCGGGATCGGCCGCCGCATCGACGCAGACGATGAAACGGCAGCGACGGCGCACCAGTTCGTACAGGCCCAGGTTCTCGAAGTGGCCGCCGTCGGAAAGATGCACGTATTTGCCGCCCTCATGGGTGCGGCCGAGCATCTCCGCGATCAGCCAGCGGCCGAAGAACGGGGTGCTGTCGGCCAGCGGGCGCATCGGATGGCTGGGGTTGGGCAACCACCAGCCCAACCGCGCGTCGAACAGCGTCAGCAGGAAGGTCACTGCCGGCGAGCTGTGGAAACCCATGTTCGGATTGACCGCCGCGCCGGAGATGGCGATGGCGCTGCCGAGCGTGAGCGACGATGCCAGCGATTCGCCGGCGCGACCGGCGCAGGCGGTACCGGCGACGTCGGCGCGCAGATCGCCGACCACCGCCGCGCCGATGCGCGACGCCGGCGGCAGATAGCCGCAGAAACCGGGCGACAGACAGAACGAGGCGGCTTTGCGATCCTGCCAGTCGAGCTGTTTCGCGGCGACCAGATTCAGCGCCGTACCGATCAGCGGAAACAGCGGGCGCGCGCCGTTGAGCCGCCGCACTTCGACCAGATCGGCAAGCACCAGATCGTCCTGCACGTCGAAGTTGGTGGTCGGTTCGGGATTGCGCGCGTCGTTGCTGGCGCCGAGATAGCAGCGCACCAGACGGTTGCGGTAGAAGGCGTTGAGACTGAATTCGTTGACGTTCACCGCCCAGCCGAACAGCAGCCAAGTCATCAGCGCGATGACGGTCACCAGCAGCAGCGAATCCAGATGCACGGTGACCGTGCGATCCAGCCAGCGCAGATGCTCCTGCAGCGATCCCTGCCACGGCTGCGGCATCTGCGCTGCGGATGCGACGGTCGAACGCGCATGCCAGTCCATCAGCATCTGGCCGGCAAGACTCAGCGCGACCAGCAGCCCGATCAGGAACACCCATGGCGCGATGCGCGCGACCAGATCGAGCAGGCGCCCGCGCTTGGTCGCGCCTGCGCCACCCGCGCCGCGACCGACCAGCAGACCGGCGCCGGTGGTGGACAGCCACGCCAGCGCGCCGGCCCAGCCCATGTTGTTCAATGTCGCGTCGCCCAACGTCACCGAATGCATCAGCAGCCAAGGGCCGTAGACCGTCAGCCCCAGGGTCAGGGTCACACCCAGCACCACCAGCGCGGCGGTCTTGCCGCCCACCCTCGCCCAGATCTCGCGCTGCAGATCGCTCAGCGCCGGGCCCGCGAGGCCCAGATGCAGAATGCCGGTCAGCACCACCGCCGCCATCAACACGGTCGGGCCCAGGATCATCACGTGCCAATCGTTATCGACATCGGAGAGGCCGTTTTTCAGCACCGTATGGGCGACGACGATGGCCACGCCGACGAAGATCGCGGCGCCCACGGTGGCCATCAGGAAACGGCCGACGTGCAGTTGCATCGACGACGGCGGCAGATCGTCCGTGGCGATCCGCGCCCGCCAACGGTCGAACAGCAGCCAGGCCGTCCACATCAGCGCGTACAGCACGCCGCCGACCGCGCCGAGGCGCATCCCCGGCGTCAACGGCAGCGGCGCCAGCAGCGTCTCCAGCATGGTCGGCAGTCTGTCGTAATGCGCAAGACCGATGGCGCCGACGAACGATGCCGCCGCCAGCAGCACGATCGTCATCGTCGCGGCCAGCGCGACGTGCGCCGGTGGTGTCTCCATCCATACGCCGGGTGCGTGTGGGCGACCGCGCACCCAAGTGGTGACATAAGCCAGCAACGCTACCGCCAGCAAGCCCAGCAGACCGGCCAGGGTCGGGGTCAGCGCCGGCTGCGCGCGCGCCGCATGGATGAACCCCGCGTACACCAGCAGCGGCAGCAGCGTCATCGCCAGGATCAGCGCGCACAGCTGCAGTTGGATCAGCAGCACATTGCGCACATAGGTACCGATCATGCCGAGGGTGTCGCCGGACAGCGGCGATTTCCGCGGACTCAGATAATTGCTGTACTCGCGCAGATGCCGGATCGGCTGCCGGATCCGGGCCGCCGCGCGTGCGGCATCGTCGGGCGCGGTATCGGGCGTCGCCGGGCGCTCGTCCAGACGCGAGCGCAGCACCGCGAATGCTTCATCGAAACCGCGCCGCCGGATCAGCCCCTGCAGGAACGCGCCGATGTAACCGCCGCCGGAGACCGTGGACTGGTAGTGGAAACACCCCAGCAGATCGTGCCGCGCCAAGGCCTGCAGCACGCCGAGTCCGAACGTCGCACTGCGGATCCCGCCGCCGGACAGCGCCAGCCCCCACGGTTCGACATCCTTCGGATCGGCATGCGCGTTCTCGCCGAGGATGACGCGCAGCTCGGCCGCCTTCACCGCCTCCGCATCCACAGGCGCATCCGCCGGCACGCCGCCCAACCGCGCTTTCAACGACGACACCATGGTCTGAATCTGCACGACAGTCTCCCGCCTTCGGCGCAGCGCCCGTTCCTGGCAGCTTAACGTCAAACGTCGACAGCGATTTGCATCGGTCAACCTAGGATCGATAGCGCTGCATCTGATACCAATCAGCACAGCCGTATTGCATGTGCTCGACACTGGATGGCGCGGGCTTCATGTCGTTTGATGCCTCGGTGCATGACACCTTGCGCCTACACCCCGCAAAGCCGTGCCGAGTGTCGCGGGTTTCGCTGGCAGGTTGGCGCCACCCGGGTCACGTCACTTGCAGCCTTGCGATTGCCTTTTGACCGCAATGCGGATGTCACGGCAGTTTCATGCGCCTTCCAAACACTGACCGCTTGTCCGCCAGACCTCCGCATGACCCCATGAAAAAGACTCCGATCGCCCAGGCCATCGCCGGGCTTCTGTTCGTGTCCGTCGCTGCCATCGCCACTGCCCAGACCCCGCCCGACGGCGGCGCCGAGGATCTCGATACGGTGGTCGTATTCGGCGAAACCGTATACCGCGATCGCGCCGATGCGCCCGCGACGCTGGTCTACGATCTCGAATACTTCCAGCAGTTCGAACCGCTCACCGTCGGCGACATGCTCAAGCGCGTGCCCAGCGTGGCCTTCCTGTCCGACGTGCTGGAATACGACGGTGTGCGCCTGCGCGGCCTCGACCCCGGTTACAGCCAGATCCTGATCAACGGCGAGCGCGTGCCCGGCGCAGGTTTCGACCGTTCGTTCTTCGTCGACCGCATCCCGGCAGAACTGGTCGAGCGGGTCGAGATCGTGCGTTCGGCTTCGGCGGATCGCAGCGGCGATGCCGTCGCCGGTTCGCTCAATATCGTGCTGCGCGACGGTTACTCGCTGGATGGCGGTTATCTTCGCGTCGGCGCGCTGCACTACGACGACGGCAAGACCGAACCGCTGCTCGGCGCGGTGTGGGGCGGCGAGGCGCTCGGCGGCAACCTGCTGCTGGGCTTCAATACCCAGGGACGACGCAACCCGAAAGACAAGTTCAGTCGCCGCTTCGACGCACCCGGCGGCACGCTCGACAACACCGAAGTGCAGACCGATGTGCGCAGCGGTGACGACCATGCGCTCAACGCGGCCTACAGCGCTGAAATTGGCCCGGGCAAGCTGGGCATCGGCCTGTTCTACGTGCGCACCGACCGGCTGCAGGACGAGGATTCGATCGAATACCGCAGCGGCATCGAAACCGCAGCGAACCTGCTGACGGTCAACGACAACGACCTCGACATCCGCACCGACAACTGGTCGTTCGGGATCGATTACGACTGGGCGATGGCGGGCGGCGAAACCAGGGTCAAGCTCGGCGTGGCCGGCTTCGACGACGAACAGTTCGAGTTCGAGGACGAATTCGAATATCTGCGCGACAGCAATCCTTTCCCCGAAGATGACCGCTACACCGGCGACCGCACCTATACCGACATCGAAGACCGCGAGTGGTCCTTCGACGTGCGCCACAAGCGCGATATCGGCGCCATCGAACTTCGCTTCGGCGTGGCCTATGCGCGCAAGGAGCGCGACACATCGATCACGACCGACCGCAACCGCATCACCATCCCCAACGCGCCCGCCGCGCGCCCGGTCATCCCGGGAACGTTCGGCCCCTATCTGCCGCTCAGCGGCGGTCTCAACACCATCGACGAAACCCGAATCGAACCGTTCGTGCGGCTCGACGGCGCGTCCGGCGCATTCGAGTGGGAAGCGGGCCTGCGCTACCAGCACACCCGGACCGAGATCGACGACCGCACCGTGGCTGCAGCCGATCGCAACAGCGAGAACCGCTATGGCGAATGGCTGCCGTCCGCGCATCTGCGCTGGAACATCGACGACCGCCAGCGCCTGAGCCTGTCGCTGGCGCGCACCATGCGCCGTCCGGGCTTCGACCAGATCTCGCCGGCGCTGCTGCTGGCAGAACTGGGCGACAACGATCTGCTCGGCAATCCCGACCTGCGTGCGGAAACCGCCTGGGGCCTGGACTTCGGCTGGGAGCGTCGCCTTGGCCGCCGCGGTGTGGTCGGCGTGAATCTGTTCTATCGCGACATCGCCGATCTGATCGAGATCGCCAACACCGGCGTGGAGGGCGACGAAGGTCCTGGCACCTTCGTGCTGCAGCCGCGCAACGCCGGCGACGGCAAGGTATGGGGCGCGGAGTTCGATCTGTCGACGCCGCTGACCGGCATCGGCCTGGAGCACACCGGCGTGTTCGTCAATTATTCGTGGCTGGACAGCGAAATCGAAGATCCGTTCGGCACCCGGCGTTTCAACGACCAGTCCAATTACGTGGTCAATGCCGGCTTCATCCAGGAATTGCCCACACCCGGAATGTCGTTCGGCGTGACCTATCGCAAGCAGGGCGACGCCTATGGCCGCATCGTCGGCGAGGAAGTGCGGACTGCCTACGACGGCGATCTGGAGGCGTTCGTCGAGAAACGCTTCGGCGACAAATGGGCGCTGCGTCTGACCGGTTCCAACCTGCTCGATGCGTCGAAGGACGAAATCTTCGACAAGTTCAACACCATCGACGACCAGATCAATCGCGATTACGACGAATACGAATTGGAAAGCGAAAAGGGCGGGCCGGTCTACCAGCTGGTGCTGCGCTACCAGTTCTGAGTCAAGCGCAAACGATGTCCCGTGAAGCGCGGCCGATGCCGCGCCTGAGCGTTTGCCTGGGGCTGCGCAACGTCGCGCGCAGCGGTCACTCGATATCGACGCCGAACAGACCGAGATACAGCGCACGATAGATCGCGGTCGAATCGATGGTGCCTTCGATCTTCGCCGCACCAGGGCCGATACCGCGCGCCACGGTGCCGCCGGCGCTGTCCGAGTCCGATGCCCAGGTGATGTAGAACGGCTGGCGCACGCCGCGCGCATCCGCCGCGCTCAGGAACGGCTTGCCGTGGTCGCTGTCGAGCAACGACCCGGTGGCGGTGCGTGTAGGCAATGGCCGCGGCAGATCTTTCGGATCATCAAGGTCGTCGCTGGTCGCGTTCATGCCGCCATTGTCGGAATCCGAAGCCACCACCACGGTCAGCGCCGGATTCGCGCGCGCCTCGGCCAGCGCGATCGCGATCGCGCGGTCGGCGCCGGCAGCGGCTTCCAACGTGGCCGGCGCGTTGTTTTCGCCCGACAGATTGTCGGTGGCCTCTTCGTTGCCGACGATCAGGTAACCGTTCGGCGCGTGCTTCAAACGCGACAGGATGAAGCCGAGCATCTCGTCGAAGCGCGGCGCCTGCGCCTGGAACGGCTTGAGGTTTTGCGAAGCGAGCGTGGTTTCGTCCGCTTCGTTGAAGGTCGCTTCGTGCGCGAACAGGCCGAGCACGCGTCCAGCGGAGTCCGGCAGCGCCAGCAGTTCATCGCGGGTGAAGACCACTGCGTAGCCGGCCGTTTTCGCTTCCTCCACCAGATTGCGGCCGTCGGTGCGCGTGCCCATGCCGTGACGGCCACGCACGCCCTTGGGCAGGAAGAACATTTCGCCGCCACCCAGCACGATGTCGGGCGACGCCGCGAGGATCTGCGCCGCGATGCCGGCCTCATCGTCGCGATCCTTGATGGTCGCGAGGAACGCACCCGTACCCGGCTCGGTCATCGGCGCCGAATTGAAGATCGCGATCTTCTTGCCGGCGGCCTGCGCTTCGCGCATCAGGCTCATGCGTTTGCCCGAAGCCGCGACCGGTACTTCAACCTGGCCTACCCAGCCGTAGCTCTCCAACGATGCGCGGATACCGTAAGCATGCGTCGTGGCGCCACCGTTGGACGAGGCGTTGACGCTGTCGCTCATCGGCCCAACGTAGATGGCCAGGCGCGGCAACTGGTCCCAGGCCAAGCGACCGTCCGGCCCGACTGTCATCAGCCGCGTCGCCGACCAGGTGTTGGCGCCCATGCCGTCGGGATGCAGGAAAATCGCACTGCGGGGCGATGCCGCCCCGCTCGCGGTATCCGCAGCGGTAGCGGAAGCGGCGAATAGAGCGGCGCCGACAGCAAGCGTCAACGCGAGGGGGAGCGAGCGGAGGGATCGAGTCATGGCTAGAGCGTGGCGAGGTCAACGTTGAAGTGTCGCCGATGGAAATGACAGCGGAAAGACGATGCCCCAGAGTCGCAAAAAGTTATCGACAGGCCAGATATGCGCTCGCAAACTCAGCCCAGATCAAAAGCGGTTTGCCGTCTGGAAATCCATGTGCCGCACACGGTCCTG